>CADBOJ010000095.1 GCA_902796305.1 uncultured bacterium
TGAAATTCTTAGTAAGAAAAGCACCGGAAAACTTCATCAGAACAGTAAATGATGAAATATGTTCGCTTCTTAACAGACACTTTGACACCTATTTTCCTGAAGCAAATTATTGGGAAGATGCACAGAGTAAATTTTCAATGCCTGTAGAAATTGCCGATAAAGGTAAAAATTATGAACTCAGAGCGGAACTTCCGGGAGTTAAAAAGGAAGATTTGGATATAGATATAGATTCTAATTATGTTGTAATTAATGCTAAAAAAACCGAAGAAGAACAAGAAGAAAAAGATGAATATAAAAAATCGGAATTCAGATACGGTGAATTTTCAAGAACCGTATATTTCCCCGAAGAAATAAATGTTGAAAAAACGGATGCAAAACTTGAACACGGAATTTTAAAAATTGAAGCACCGAAAAAAGTTATAGCAGGAGAAAATAAGAAAAAATTAGCCGTTAAATAATTGTTGATAACTATAAAAATCAGCTGTGTGATAAATCTCGCAGCTGATTTTTTATCAGGCATAAATACTGTATACTCTGATTCAAAAAAGTATTTTATTTTATAAACTCAATCAAATTATCCGCTGAAGTTATGTTGTAATCTATTATTACATCCGCTGTTGTCTTTCTTGTTTTTAAAATATCAAGTATAGGTTCAAGATAAAATCTGTCCATTGCGGACAATTTTTTCCTCGAAATATTAAAAAGCTCACATACAACATCCCAGCCGGTTAAATTTGATATTTTAATATCCAATCCTTTTTTAATTATTGCTTTATCGTAATTTTCAATATCGTTTATCTTTAAGTAGCTAAAATGCTTCAAAAGGTTTTCCATATTGCATTTTGAAAGCCCCTTGTAAAATGCACATAATCCGAGAGCCATTTTAGGACTCTGGCTGTCATGATTTCTTATTTCTATATAATTTTTTAACCTTACATTCGGAAAAGTCAGGCTCTGATGCAGAACATAATCTTCATAAGTTGCAAAATGTCCTTTATAACCGTTTTTTGCAAATTCGGCAAATGTTATACCGCAATTAAAAGGAATTAGTTCGCCATTTCTTTCTATAAATAAAACGGGAACTTTAAAAATTTCAGATATATAATTTTTAAAAAAGTTGCCGTATTTTCTGAATTTATGTTCAAAAACATTTTTATAAAACAGGTTGCATCTTTCTTCTCCCGTGTATAACCATGCCAGCGCACGATTAGATTTATTTTCGGTTAAACGATTATTTTCAAAAGGACTTGAAGCAAACAATGCGGTCATAAACGGAGAAATAAGATTGAAAAATTCAAGTTTTAAATACGCATCTTTGCTATCTTTATAGTCTATATTTACCTGAATTCCCGCCGTTTTTCTCATCATTTTCGGGCAAAATTCGCCTTTTTTTCTTGTCGGGAGATATTTATTCATAATTTCATATCTTCTTTTTTTAAGAAGTTCAATCTCATCATCATTTTGAACAGGATTAATTCCGATTTCAAGAAAAAAGATATCGTATAATTTTGCAATTTTATCCAGAAGATTAATTATCCTGGTTAATTCAGTTTCAATATCAACTATACTTTTTTTTGGCGCAAGACTGATTTCAAACTGCAGTCCCGGTTCAAGCGAAACGGATGAACCGGAGTTATTTTTTGCACCGATTATTATTTCATTATCATAAACAAGCTCCCAATTTAAAATTTTTGAAAAATGTTCTATTATTTTTGAAACCTTATTAAAATCGGGAACTTGCAGAGTTTTTTTATCAAGAGTAATTCTTTCATATTCAAGTCCTATTAAAGAATTGTTGCTCCCCTTGTAAAATTTTATTGCATCGGTAACTTTAAATTGCTTTTTAAGTTCAGGCTTTTTTTCTTGTTTTATGTGCTGTTTTTCGGTTATTAAATTTTGCATATTTTAATTTTATCATAAACAGCTTGCAGGCAAGTTGTCCGCATAGGCTAATTAGCGTAGCGTTTTAATATTTCAATATAATTTTTGATAACTTTTTCTTTTTCGTAATTTTTAATATTTTCAATAGAATTTTTAATCAAACTTTCTTGATTTTCGGATTTTATTTTTTTAAATACGTCTTTAATCTCTTGTATATCAGGGTTTACAAGATAACCGTTAATATTATTTTTAATTATGCCGTCTATACCCGTATTTTTGCATCCTATTACGATTAATCCTCTTGATTGTGCTTCAATATAGCTTAAACCAAAGCTTTCATTCACCGAGGGAAGAATAAAAATATCGCTTTTATCAAGTTCTTTTTGAACTTTATCGTGCGGAATTTTTCCGCATAATTTTATTCTATTTTGAAGCCCATACTTGTTAATCAGATTTTTTAAATAATTTTTTTCATCTCCGTCTCCAAAAATTCTATACTCGAAATCAAAATCGGATTTTGACAAAGCTTTAATTACAAGATGAATATTTTTTCTTTTTATTAATCTTGAAACGGTTATTATTTTTAATTTTTCTATATTTAATTCTTTTTTTTCAACAATACTTCCCTTTTCGACAAATGAGGGAAGTACAAAATCGGCATTTAATTTTTCTTTTAAAAAGAAATTTCTTGCACCGATGCTTGAAACATTTTCGAGCGATTTTTTAAGTTTATGCTTAAAATAAAATTGATACGGTTTGTTATTTAAAACATCATAGTCACTCTGGTGAAGAATGGCAATGTGCGGTAATTTCAGTTTTTTATTTATTAATGAAGCGAAAATATGTCCCGAGGGGAGATGAGAAATAATTATATTGAATTTTTTTTCAAATTTCAGATTATTAAAAAGAAAAGGCAGAATAAAATTCCTGTTATAAATTTCAATTCCGTTTCTTGTGTATTTTTTTTGTTTATATATTTTATGACGCCTTATTATTGTATTAATCAAAAAATTCGGACGTATAACCGTTATATCCTGACCAAACTCCCTTAAGCCGAGTACAAAATTTTCTATTGCATAAGGTATATTATCATTGTCCGAAATCGGATAAAGGTCTGTAATTACAAGGATATTCATTATTTTAACTCAATATACTTTTTATAAGGAATGGTGACATTATTTTCTTTATGTGTAATTTGATTGGTTAAAAAGCAGGGAACGCCAAATAATTCCGCATATTCTTTTAAAAGAGGGGTTATTTCGCCTTTTTCAATATAAAAATCCCCGAATATTATGCCTCTGATTTTGTTTTTAAGCGGGTTATATCTTAAAGTCTCAAATAACATTTTATCAATTTTGTACAAGGGCTCGTTTAAATCTTCAACAAATAAAATAATATCTTCATCGGGAATAAAACTTTCTGCGGAGAACATTGAAACAATACTCGATAAATTTCCGCCCCAGAGAATCCCTTTACAATTCCCCGAATTAATCTTTTCAAGGTTTATATTAAAAATTTCATTTTCAATAATATTTATATTTTTTTCATAATTTTCAACAAATCCGTTTGAAATCATAAGACTGTGAAAACATTTAATATTTGTTTTCTTTGATAAAGAAGCAAGTAAAACAGATGCGTCCGAACTTCCCGCATAATATTTTTTGGAATTTTTAATTAAATCGTAGTTTATCTTATCAACAATTCTTATTGCCCCGTATCCGCCTCGAACGGATAAAACAAGCTCGCTTTCTTTGTCAAGAAACGCATTTTCTAAATATTTCGCTCTTTTTTCGTCGCTGTCCGAAAGATAACCGTATGAAACATTTTCATCGTAAAATTTCTTGATTTTAAAATGCTTTTCAAGAACGGCGATTTTTTTATTAATTTCTTCAGGATTTTTTATATTTCCCGAAGGTGCAACAAGAGCTATTGTTTTAATCTTCATAAAAAAATTATACAAAAATTAAATAAAAAAATGAATATAAAATTCTATGTTAATGATAAATTTTTCCTTTAAAAATTCAACAATCCGTATTAGTTATTAATTGTACAGTTGATGCTAAAATTATAATAAATTAAGAGGAAAAAATTGTCTTTAATTAGATTAGTATTCATAACAATATCATTTATAATGCTTTTGTCACAATATGCTTATTGTGCCGACGGCTATCGCATTAATAATATTTTTATCGATAATTCGGACAGGCTAATCTATATTCAGGGAAAGGGAAATTTTAAAACCCCTAAAGTTTCAAGCTATGTTCCAATTCCAAATGTACAGGGGCAAGACCAATCATCTGTTAATTTAATAAATAATATAACGACATATAAAATGACAAATCCGGCAAGATTTGTTATTGATGTTCCAAATGCAGTGTTATCCGGTGCAAGCAGAACATACAATATGAAAAATTCAACCATAAAAAGTTTTGTCATTAGTCAATTTTCTTTAAATCCTGATATAGTAAGAATGGTAATAAATCTTGAAAATGAAAGCGATTTATCGAGATTTAACATTTATTCAAACGGTGAAAACATTGTAATTAAATATAAAAAGAATATTATCGATAATTCTATTCAATATAAATTCTACACTCCATCGGGCGATATGGATAAAGCGAATGTTCCTCAGGATACTTCCGCAATTTTCAGCTATAACAATACTAATGAAATTCAGGAATTAATTCCGAGATTACAAAATAAATATTATTTAAGCGACATCGGACAAAATTCGGATGGTTTGATTTTAAGGGGGCTCGGGGAAATATCGCTTCAAAGAGTAAATTATTCCGATGATAACACAAAAGCGGTCGTTGTACTTGACAGTACCACACTATCTTCAAAACTTGAAAACAAATCATACATAATACCAAGTTCAAATAGCAATATAAGTGCATCTTTAACAATTGAAAAACTTAGTGCAAAAAAAGTGAAGCTAACTCTTCAAGGTAATAGCTTGAGGGACTATCGTTTTGTTGTTTCTCCGGACGGACAGAGTCTTTTTATTTCTCATAGAAGTTATGTTTTAAATACAATGTTTTCAAGCAATCTTGCCTCGATAAGTTCATATAAAACTTCAAAAACGACAACAGGCTATAGATTATTTGAATTTAACTTTACAACACCCGTTACATACGATGTTTTTGAATTGAACAACAATTTTTATCTTGATATAAATAACATAAGCAATTTTAATGAAGCATTATTTAATCAGGTGTTTAAACAAACGGATTTCAAACCTGAAATTTTAAAAATTTCATCCGATAAAGTAAGATACATAATCCCTATGGAATATCTTAATTTTGCTTATGCAAATATAGAAAGCAATGCAAAATCAATAAAACTATGCTTTAAAGAAAAACCCGTCGTTAAAAATACAGAAGTAATTACAATAGGTGACGTGAAAACAAAAGAACCCGAACCTGAAAAAAATACGAAAAAACCCGCCGAAGTAAAAGAAGATAAAAAATCCGACAATTTGAACGTTATATATATTCCAAAAGAAGAGGATAACAAAAAACCGAAAGCCGAAAAGCCCAAAAAGGAAAAGAAGAAAGAAAATCCGACAATTAAAGCAATGCGTAGAGTTGTTCTTGATCCCGGTCATGGCGGTGCGGATTCTGGAGCTATCGGAGGCGGATATTATGAAAAAAATATAAATCTTGCGGTAGCTAAACTTGTTCAGGAAAAACTAACCAAAAAAGATATTTATGTTTATATGACACGCTCGAAAGATGCAACTTTAACTCTTGAAGAAAGGGTTAATTACTCTAACGAAATAAGCCCCGATATCTATGTAAGCATTCATACTAATTCAACGGTTCAAGAAGATTCATACGGTCTTGAAACGCATTATTATAAAGATGACAGCTTAGAACTTGCAAATACAATACATTCCGTTTTTGCAAGCGAAAAAAATCTTAAAAAATGGGAAACAAAAGACAGAGGTGTGATAAAATCACGTTTTTATGTTATAAATCATACAGAAGCTCCGAGCGTTTTGATTGAAATCGGTTTTCTTTCAAACCTCGCTGAAAGAGCAAAGCTTTTAACCGAAAAAAGACAGGATGAAATAGCGGAAGCTATTGTTAAAGGAATTTTGGAGTATCTTAAAGTAAAATGAAAGAATATATAGGAATACTGGATAGCGGTGTAGGAGGATTAAGCGTCTTATCCGAATTGTATAAAGCCATGCCCGATAAAAACTATATATTTTTCGGCGATACAAAAAACATGCCCTACGGTACAAAAACAGTTGAGCAGATATATTCTTTTACAAAAAGAATTATTGACTTTTTTATAGAAAATAATGTTAAAAACGTCGTTTTTGCTTGCAATACAACTTCTGCTACCGTATATGATATTTTACAAAAGGAATACTTAAACAAGGTTAAAATTTTTCCTCTTATTCAGCCTGTAGCAAAATATGTTGTTTCGGATTTAAAAGATAAAGATAATGTTGTTATTTTTGCAACAAGAGCAACCGTTAATGCAGGGAAGTATTCTAAAGAAATTTATAAAACCAATCAGAATATAAAAGTTTATGAAATAGATTGTACGGGTTTTGTTGAAATAGTTGAAAAAAGACTTTATAAAGATAGAAATGCTCTTAATTTAATTGAATTAAAACTTGATGAAGCAAAAAAATATCGCCCGAAAAGAATAGTTTTGGGCTGTACTCATTATCCTTATCTTGTTGATATATTTAAAAGTATATTGCCTGATGTTGAATATTTTAACCCCGCCTCTTGTCTTGCTGAGATTGTTAAAAATGAAATCGGCGGCATTTCAGGAAATTCCGATATAAGATTTTGTGTTTCAAAAAATCCTGAAGAATTTAAACTCAGCGGAAAAATGTTTTTTGATATAAAAAATGATGTTGAATTAGTTAATTAATTTTCAACATTCACTTCAAACACATCATCTCTATTAAGAGCATCGGTTGAAATTTTAGATAATGTTTCTTTTAATAATTCAACGCAATCGGCTTTTGAAGCTATATTTTTAACATTGATTTCATATTTTTTATCGGGATTGCTTTTTAAATAAGCATTCAGTTTTTCTCTTTGATGACTTCCTTTTAAACATAAAGGAACTCTGCTGTTTTCAAACATTTTTGGGATAATTAAATTTTTAATTAAA
>CADBOJ010000096.1 GCA_902796305.1 uncultured bacterium
AATATCGGGATGTAGCGCAGCTTGGTAGCGCACCGTGTTCGGGTCGCGGGGGTCGCAAGTTCGAATCTTGTCATCCCGATTTTTTATTATTAAATTTGCTTCGCAAGTTCTCAAGGTGCGTGATTTTCTAAAACTTTCAGTTTTGAAAATCTACTTCCTCGACCCGTCAAACTACGGTTCATTCTTCACCTTGTTTGTCGTGGAATCTTGTCATCCCGATTGTTAAATTTGCTATGCTACATAATCCATTTCAGGAGTTTTATCGAAAAATATTTTAGGTATTTTTTCGCCTAATTTCGGATGACATTTTAAAATATTACCTACATACTTTGTAACTATGGCATTTATTTTGCGTTTGGGTTCTTCGATAATCTCAGGAGAATATACGCTTCCCTTGAGATTCTTGAAACAATCCATACTGTGTTTGTTTTTGATGTCTTCATGAGGTAATAAGGTAACCGGTAAATTTCGCGCAACTATAGTTTTTGTTTGCCCGACATGAGGAGTAACATTACTTACTATACTGTTTTGGGTAACATAATTTGTACAGTTGTTGTTATCTCCTAATTGATTATCGTCACTTTTTACTATGGGCAGTGTCCCAAATGAATCAAATGTAACCGCTTCGGTTCTTTTATCCGAAGAAGCTACAAGTTCAGCTAATGATCCGCCCAGAGAATGTCCTGTGATGCTGATTTTAAAATGCGGATAAGCATTTTTGATAATATCATACAATTCAATCGCATCATCATATTGAGAAGGGATTTCGCCTTTAATCATTTCCATATCGGATACGACCCCTTCTTGATTGTTTGTTGCTCTGTAGGCAATTATTATTTCGTTTTCGTTTAAATTTTTATAAACTGAAGCGCCAAAACCGGTTTTTGGGTTTTTTACAATACATAATTTTTTGTAATCAGCAGGTGAATTATCAAAACTCTCAGTCTTGCAATCAGTTGATAGAGCTGCATATTCTTGATGTTTTTTTATTTGTTGTTTTTTATTGGGGGATAATGCACGACTTATGTTCTTATGTATTGGCTTGACAATCATTTTACACACCTATTACGCACTATGTATGTTATAAAACAAAAAGTCAAAAAAAATTGCTATCAAATTTATTTGATTTTAGACCATAGGTAACAAAGCAAAACTGAATTAAAACCCGATAATAAATAAAGTTTATACGTCTTTTTTTTGAGTTATCTGTTGTGTTATAGTAATTATAAAAATTAAAAAGAGAAAGGAATTTTTTATGACAAATACTATACAATATGTTCCTGCATTTGTTCCGGTTTATAGCAATAGCAGTTCCGATAAAGGTGTATATGTAAACACTCAAAGCATTAAAACAATTAATAAAGATTCGGAAAACGGAAGATGTTATACAAGATATACCAATCCATACGACGAGTCCGACTGTACTCATGAAGGATATATTGATAAAGAAACCGCAGAAAAATTAGTATTAAATTATTTGGCATAATGAATTTATAAAAAGCATCGATTTGTATACGATTTAATTAGTATAGTTGTATAAAATTTATATTCTTATTTTTTCCTTGCCGATATATCCAAAAAGTGTATTTCTTTCCAGTTTTACTTTTTTGAATTTTAAATCGGAAATCATATTGCCTTTATAATCAAGCACTTGATATTTTCTGTCTTTTTCAATCAAAATATATTCTCCGAGTTTTTTTATCTTATTAAACTCGGTTGCAAACAGCATTTTACCCTCCAAGTTACATAATCCGTATTTGCCGTATCTTTTTATAAGAATCGCATCATGAATCGGTTTTATTTTTTCGCAATCATTTTTAACCAAAACATTATTTTCAATATCTAAAATTCCATAATATCCGTTTAATCTTGTAACAAAAGTATCTTTGCTTATTTTTTGAAATTTTTGATATTTAACGGGAGTAATTATATTTTCATTAATATCAATAATTCCGAATTTTTTATCGTATTTTACAAGATAGCGATTTTCTTTTAATTCTTCAATGTTTGAATAGTTTTTATTTGTCAGCGTTTCTCCTTTTGAATTTATTATTGAGCATCCGCTTCTGTTTTTGCAGATTATAAAATAATGATTGTTTTTATTAAAAACATGACTGACTTTATTGCAATCGGAAGCAAGAACAGAGCCGTCTTGATTATATACGGTTGAATTAATATATGTTCTTCTTGAGCCGTCGGAATAATGATTTATTGTTGTTTCTGTTTTCATATAATGTTTTGCGCAATTCGGAAACTTTTCTTCAGAGGAATTATGTTCCGTCCTAACTAAATATACAGGCTGGGATGATCCGTTTGAAGTTGAATGTGTATGAGGGCAATTATAGTGATGATTTCGACTACAATTGCAAGATGCATCCGCATTGCAAAATAATCCCAAACATAAACTTAAAAATAAGTATAAATAAATCTTTTTCAAAATATTCTCCTGCTTTTTAATTTATAACGGTAATAAAATACAATTGTTCATATTGTTGTTTGAGTGGTATAAAAGTTGTTGATGCCGATTTTTTTATATTGCAATGACTGGGATTTGATAATGACAGAATTGCGTCATTGCAAGCATAAGCTAAACAATTCAATTAATTAATTCCTGTTCGGCTATTCTTTTAAAAACAGTAAATCAAGCTTGAATTGATTTTGTAAAATTTAACATAAATGTAAATAACTCATATAAGACTAGGTGTACAGCACATTAAACCCAAAACAGGGAAGAAAAAAATGATTATAAAATAAATACAAAAAATTTTATAAATTAAATTTATTCCCCGATT
>CADBOJ010000097.1 GCA_902796305.1 uncultured bacterium
AAAAGAGGATAAAAATATGGATTTAATGATTAACGCAATAATGCAGGATTGGCTGGTTTTAACACCTATTTTCCTTTGCTCGATTTTAGTTGTATATGTAGTTATAGACAGAATGCTATACTACAAGAAGAATGAAAGAAACATATCGGAATTTATCCCAACACTGCAAAAAGCACTTGTAAAGAACAATATCGGAGCTGCTCAAAGAATGTCGGTTCAGCTTGGGGGAATAGTATCCGAAATGGTAGACGAAGCATTAAGAATTTATACCGAACAAAAAGCCGGTTTTTCAAGAGCATATGATATTTCAAGCTCGCTTGCAACAAGAAAACTTGAAAGACATCTGACCATCCTCGGTACAATAGGCGGTGTTGCTCCGTTTTTAGGTTTATTTGGTACGGTAGTCAGAATTTTATACACTTTTCAGGATTTAGCAACTCAGGGCAATCAGTCCGCAGCAGTTGCTACAGGTATTGCATCAGCACTTATAGCAACGGCTCTGGGTCTTGGTGTTGCAATACTGGCTGTTGTAATGTTTAATTATTTTCAAACGGTTGTATCACGCTTTGAGTCAGACTTTAAATTAATTAAGCTTGTATTTTTAAGCTTTATAGATTCTGATGAAGAAGTAAATGTGGCAAACAATAATTCACTTGCTCTTTAATATTTGAGGATTAAAAAATGATTTCCGCATCGCAAACTGATGACATAAGAAAAAAGACATTTAACGAGATTAATATTACTCCTTTAACGGATATTTTTCTTGTACTTTTGATAATAATGATGGTTATAGCTCCGAGTTTTCAGAGCATGGATAATAATATTTCCATGCCTGAAATTAATTCGGGAACAAGCATCGAAACAAAAAATGCAACTGTTTCCATAACAAAAAGCGGAGAGTTCTTTGTAAACGAAACCAAAGTTAATGAAAATACTCTTGAAGACAACCTTGCTTCTCTTGCGGGAGAAACCGAAAATAAAGAAGTTGTTGTAAGAGCGGATAAAGAAACAAAGAGCTCGGAAATAATGAAAGTAATGAAGGCTGCTCAAAATGCAGGATACGAAAAACTTGTCGTTGCAGGCGAACCATTAACAAAAAAAGAACAGAGAAAACTTGAAGAAGCAAATACAGAGGGGGTTGACGGTTAATGAAAAGGCAAACATTTAACGATATTAACATTACTCCTTTAACGGATATTTTTCTTGTACTTTTAATTTTGATGATGGTTATTGCTCCGATACTTGATCAACAGGGTTTATCACTTGCGGTACCCGAATTTGTTGAGCAAAATCAGGATAATAAAGATTCAAAACTTCTTACCGTTCAGGTTACAAGCGATAATAAATACCTGATTAATAACGAGCAAATTGACGAATACAGTTTATCTGAAGTAATTAAAGAAAAAATGGAAACATATCCGGACGGTCTTTTAATTCAAGCAAGTGGAGAATCAAGCCATCAAAATGTTGTAAAATTGATGGATGATGCCAGAAATGTAGGGGTAAAAAGTATTTCAATCGTTGAAATGTAATGATATATTATAAAAAAACACTGTTAGGAATTTTAAAAAGAAGAGTACGGAGTATATTTGATAATAATTTTTCCGTTCGGGACAGTTTTTTATCTTTTTTAAATATAAAAAAAGCAGGCATTGTTTTTTGTCTGTTTTTTTTAATACTTTATCTTCTATACTTTTTTTTGTTTTCCTTATTTATAAACGAAAACAATACCGAAGAAATAATAAACGATTATCTTTCCAAAAATTCAAAGCTCTCACTGGATATTGAGGGTTTAAAAGTAAAGCCCGATTATAAATTTGATATTAATATAAAAGCAAAAAATATCAGGTTAAAATGTCCTGACAATAAAGATTTTATAATTGCGGAAAAATTCAACGCTGATATAAATATTTTAAGCTTGTTGTTTAAAAAAATTGACTTAAATAAAATTTCCGCAAAAAACATAAAAGTAAATCTGATATTTAAAAATAACAAGTATACTTGTTTTGATTATTTTGATTTTGATAAATTCAACAATAAGGATAAAAAATTTAACTTAAAAAATATTAAATTTAACCCCGAAAATATGGGTTTAAAGCTTATTGATAAAGATATAAATAAAGAATTTGATGTTTATTTTTCAAATTTCGGTTTTTATTCGGTATCACTTGTGGATAGCAACATAAAAGATTTTAAAATAATATCAAAAGGCAAAATAACTTCACCTGAGGCTAAAATATCCGACTTTAACATCAATCTTATATTTAAAATAAAGCAGGAAGATTTTATTAAATTTTTGAGCAATTTAAAAAATATAAACTACAATCCTTTAAAATATCCTTATATATATAATTTCTATGCGGATGTCAAAACCGATTTAAAAATCAACTTTCAAAACCCGAACAAAATGTTTGACGGAAAAATTAAATTAAATAATTACAGATTTAAAGTAAATAACTTTGATATTCCAAAAAATAACGCAACGATTACCCTGAACGGCAATAAATTATATTCCGTACTGGATTTTAATTTTATTAAAAATCAATTTGTAAAAATAAAGTTAAACGCAGATATTTCTAAAAATAAATATATTGAAGCCAACATTAATTCAAGCGAACTGAATCTTGCAGAAGTAAACGAAGTTCTTACCGTACTTTTTAAAATATTCAACGTAAAAACTTTACATGATATAAAACTCCAAGGTATGGCAAATATCAATATGTCCGTTAAAAGTAATTTTAAAAATATAACTTCAAACGGTCACTTAATTGTAAAAAATGCTTCACTTACTGATAAAAAGAATAAAATAAAGCTTGAAAACATTAATTCCTCAATAGATTTTACAAACAATAAAATAAATATCAAAGATACGTTTATGTATTTTGATAAAGCTAAATTTTATCTTTCGGGAATTATTGACAGCAATACAAACCTTAATATCAAAGTAAAGTCAGAACCATTCGGAGCATTTGAATTTTTAAATCTTATAAAAGATGTTCCTATTGTTTCAGGTCTGATTCCCGAATTAAAAGACTATATATTTAAAAGCGGAATATTGAAAATCAATTGCGAAATAGGCGGAAATTTAGCAAATCCTGTTATTAAAATTAATTCCGCAATCGAAAATTTTAAAATATACGTTAAATCAAAAAATATAGAATTTGCATCCAAAAATATCAATATAACAGCTACACCGGAAAGTACTTTTAAAAATGAAATCAATATAGTTTTGAACAATAACTTTATAAATAATTCAAAAAACAAGTTATCAATTCCGAAATTAAAGCTTAAACTTAATAAAGACAATATTATTATTGAAAAATCAAACGGATTTTTTGAAAACATCCCGTTTGATTTTGATGCGGAAATCGAAAATTATAAGAAAAACCCGACGGCAAAATTTAAGGTTTCATCCCTGATACCGTCAAACAATAACTTTATAAAAATTAAATCGCACCAAAAACCCGAGTTAAAGGCTGATGTTACAATAAAAAATAACAATTTGCATATCAATAAAGCCGAGATTTTATCATTAAATAAGCAAATTGCCGTAATATCAGGGGATATAAGCAATATTAATAATTCGGATAAAGCAATTTTTAAAAACACTATAATCGACATACCCGAAAAAATAGAATTTATCTTAAAAGGCTTAAACAATACAGAACTTACATTAAAAGGAAAACTCCTGATTAAAGGAACAAAATCAAATCCGCAGGTAGACGGAAATATAAATTTATATAATATTACATGTTCGCAGTTCGGAATAAAAATCAAAGATTTAATTTTAACTCTAAACAATTCAAACTTCTACTTGAATACGGTAAATGCAAAAATATTTAATCAGGACTTTGATATAGTTACAAACGGAAGTTTTATAAATAAAAAATTAGTCCTTGATAATTTACACATATTATCATCCTACCTTGACGTTGAAAAAATGACCGAATACCTGAACAAATTTAAAAAACCCGATAATTTACTTGAAATTAAGTCTCTTAACGGCGCAATCGCATCATTAAAAATCTTTAATAATATACTTAATGACTTTACATTTAACGGAAATCTTAATCATAATATTTTAAAAATAAATGATTTTAAAGTAAGCGGTTTTAATGGAATAATATCAGGAAATATAATCATCAATTTGACTACACTTGATACCAAATCTGATTTAATATTAAAAGAAGTAAGCGTAAGACATCTTTTAAGTAAATTAAACGAAATAGCAAATTTTTCTATCGCCGTTAGCGGAAAATTAAGTTCTCTTCTTCAAATAGAAACAAATTTAAACAATATTGAATTGGATGATTTAATTAAAAAATCAAAAATTTATGCAAAATTTAACATTGATAACGGTGAACTTGCACAATTTGCAAAGCTTGAGAGACTTCTGCAAGCAGGAAATATACTATCTCAAAGTATATTAAAACTATCACTTAATTCAATAATATCCGCCGTATCATCCAAAAACACGGGTGACTTTAAAACCATTGAAGGAACTTTAAAAATTAATGAAGGTTTAGCCAATATTCAATATATAAAAACACAAGGTTCAAATATGAGCTTATATCTTACCGGAAAATATAATTTTTATAACGAAATTATAAATCTTGATATTTTTGGAAGAGTTCCCGTTAGCATTGTAAGTGTCCTTGGAAATGTAGGAAAATTCAGTGCGCAGTCACTTGTTGATAAAATGTCGAATGATACAAAGGAAACAATTAATTCTCTTACTGCATCACCTTTTGAAAAAATGATGTCAACTGAAATTCCCGAAGAAAAATTGTCCAAAATTCCGCCTCTGGCATATGAAACAAATACTCAAACCAGAGAATTTACCGCAATTATAAACGGAAACGTTAACAATAATTCATCAGTTAAATATTTCAAATGGAATTCAAAATAAAAAAATTAATTTTAAGTACTTTTATTTTTTTAAACATAAAAACCTAATACAAAAATACGATTATTTTCGCATCGGGTACATATTTTAACCGATTTTTTAAAAATTTCAAGTTTTTGTAAAATTTTATTAAGTCAAAATCTTGACCACAATACTTTAGCCCGTATAATTGTTAAAGTCTGATAAAATGTTGCATTATGGCAAAATATCGGTTGAAAACATAAATATTTTCAAATACAGGCTTAGTGCATAATTCAGAAGAAATTATCGTAATTACATATAATTAGAGGTACTTAGATGACAACAACAACAAAAGCGAGCCGTGTTACTCCTCAAGGAATTCCGGGAACCCGTCTTACGGATTTACCTGATTTGATTGAAGTTCAAAAGAAATCTTTTGAAAACTTCTTAAGAGAAGGCTTAAAAGAAGAACTTCTTTCGTTTAGCCCCATAAAGGATTACACAGGCAGATTAGAACTTCATTTTTTGCCGAACTATACTTTTGATAAGCCAAAATACACAATAGAAGAGGCAAGAATTCATGATGCAACTTACGCTAAACAATTGCGTGTAATGATGCGTCTTGTTAACCGTGACAGCGGTGAAATTAAAGAACAGGAAGTTTATATCGGCGATATACCGACAATGACCGATAAGGGTACATTTATCGTTAACGGTGCAGAACGTGTTATAGTATCGCAAATCGTACGTTCACCCGGTATATATTACAAAAAAGAAGTATCTCCCACAGGAAAACGTTTATATAATGCTACTCTTATACCAAACAGAGGCGCATGGTTAAAAATAGAAACCGATTCCAACGATTTGGTTTATGTAAAAATTGACAAAAACAGAAAAATACTGGCAACTACCTTACTCAAAGCATTAGGTATAACTCCTGTTGAAATGGAATCTTTATTCACACACTTTGATTTCTTAAAGAAAACTCTTGAAAAAGACTCCGCAAATTCAACAGACGAAGCACTCGTTGAAGTTTACAAAAAATTAAGACCCGGCGACCCTGCAACACCGGCAGGCGGACGTTCTATATTAGAAGCTCGTTTCTTTGACGAAAAGAAATACGATATAGGTCGTGTAGGTCGTTATAAATTAAACAAAAAATTAGGTTTAAACCTGCCTGAAACTCAAAGAACAATAACAATTCAAGATATTGTTGCAGGTATAGAATATTTAATTAATCTGACATACGATGAAGGAACACTGGACGATATCGACCACTTAGGAAACAGACGTATCCGCTCGGTTGGTGAATTGCTTCAAAATCAATTCAGAGTAGGTTTATCAAGAATCGAAAGAATAGTTAAAGAAAGAATGACTCTTCAGGATTCCGAAACCTTAACTCCGTTAAATCTTTTAAATACTAAACCTCTTGTTGCGTCTTTAAAAGAATTTTTCGGAAGTTCACAATTATCACAATTTATGGATCAAACCAATCCTCTTGCTGAATTAACTCATAAACGTCGTATTTCGGCATTAGGACCCGGCGGTTTAATGAGAGAAAGAGCCGGTTTTGCGGTTCGTGACATTCACCCGTCGCATTACGGTCGACTTTGCCCTGTTGAAACACCTGAAGGTCCGAATGCAGGTCTGATTAACTCATTAGCAACTCACGCAAGAGTTAATGATTACGGTTTTGTTGAAACTCCTTTCTTTGTTGTTAAAGACGGACAGGTTACTAACGAAGTTCACTATTTAACAGCTGATGAAGATGAAAACTATCGTGTAGCACCTGCGGATATCGAGCTTACAAAAGACAGAAAAATAAAAGACCCGTACGTTCCTATACGTTATCGTTCGGAATTTACAATGGGCGAATCAACTAAAGTCGACTACGTTGGTGTTTCACCTATACAAATTATATCGGTTGCAACATCACTTATTCCGTTTATCGAACACGATGATGCTAACCGTGCATTAATGGGTTCTAACATGCAACGTCAAGCAGTACCGTTACTGGTTACCGAAAGACCTGTTGTTGGTACGGGACTTGAAGGACGTGTCGCTAAAGACTCCGGTATGGTTGCGGTTTCTACTGTTGACGGTACCGTAGTCAAGGTTATGGGTGAAGAAATTCACATCAAAGATAAAAAAGGCGATATTCACCAATATCAACTTTTAAAATATGTTCGTTCGAATCAGGATACCTGCATAAATCAAAAACCTCTTGTTCGTGAAGGTGATACGGTTAAAGCAGGAGATGTTATAGCAGACGGTGCATCCACAAACATGGGAGAACTTTCACTCGGTAAAAATGTACTTGTTGCATATATGCCCTGGGAAGGATATAACTACGAAGATGCTATCCTGCTTAATGAAAGATTAATTTATGACGATGTATTTACATCATTACACATAGAAAAATTAGAAATTGACGCACGTCAAACAAAACTCGGACCCGAAGAAATCACCCGTGAAATACCGAATGTTTCTGAAGATTCTATTCGCCACCTTGACGAAAGAGGAATTGTAAGAATAGGTGCAAGAGTATATGCAGATGATGTTCTTGTAGGTAAAATCACTCCGAAAGGAGAAAGTGAACACCCGCCGGAAGAAAAACTTTTGCGTGCAATATTTGCAGAAAAAGCAAGAGATGTAAAAGATAACTCATTAAGAGTTCCTCACGGCGAAGGCGGTCGTGTAGTCGATGTTAAAGTATTTGACAGAGAAAAAGGCGACGAACTTCCGCCCGGAGCAAATACGGTAATAAGAGTTTATATTGCGCAAAAACGTAAAGTATCCGTTGGTGATAAACTTTCAGGTCGTCACGGTAATAAAGGTATTGTTTCAAGAATTCTTCCTAAAGAAGATATGCCGTTCTTACCTGACGGAACGCCAATTGATATCGTGTTAAATCCTCTGGGTGTTCCTTCACGTATGAATGTTGGACAAACCTATGAACATTTGCTTGGCTTAGCTGCATACTTAACAGGAAATCACTACGAATCACCTCTGTTTGACGAAATGTACGGAGCTAACCAATCCGAAATTAATACAAAAGCAGAACTTTTAAAGGGTATTAAAGAAAAAGGAATAGACTGGGTAGGTGAAGACGGTAAAGTTACACTCTACGACGGAAGAACGGGAGAACCGTTTGACGAACCTATTGCAGTCGGAATTTCATATATACTTAAACTTGTTCACCTTGTTGACGACAAAATCCACGCTCGTTCAACAGGTCCTTATTCGCTTGTTACACAACAACCTCTTGGTGGTAAGGCACAGTTCGGCGGACAAAGATTTGGTGAAATGGAAGTTTGGGCATTGGAAGCATATGGTGCAGCTTACACTCTTCAAGAGATGCTGACAATTAAATCAGATGATGTCAACGGAAGAAGCAGAGCATACGAAGCCATAGTTAAAGGCGACAATATACCTCGTCCGGGAATTCCGGAATCGTTTAAAGTACTTGTAAGAGAACTTCAGAGTATCGGTCTTGATATCGCCGTATCTAAAAAAGGCGGTGAAGAAGTTGACTTAATGTCAGACACCGATGATCTTAGAAAATCCGCTCCGAAGAGAGTGCTGTCGGATATTGATTCGGAATTATTAAATATCGACTTTTTCGACACAAGTGCTACTTTTAAAGACTAGTTAAGTTAAAAAGATTAATTAAATCAAAGGAGAATAAATGTCTACAAGTATTGATTATTTTGATTATATAAGAATTTCAATAGCTTCGCCCGAAAGA
>CADBOJ010000098.1 GCA_902796305.1 uncultured bacterium
AAGAACTGAATGAAACTTTGTTCAAATTTAATAAGATATTAATGGATGAAACAGATAAAAATTCGCAAAAATGGGTTAAAGCCAAAAATTAATTTAAAATATCAATCCACGATATACATTTAAAGCGAAACAAATAATCAATTGAAGTGAAACTATACAGTCCGCTAATTAAAAAGAGTCACTTTGGTGGCTCTTTTTAATTGTTAAAATTTTAACCCAATACTATTTTAATCAGCTCTTCAATTTGGTCTTCATCAAGCCATTCCCATCCGTTTCCCAAATCTACGCAAACATTATCCCAATCAATATCATCAAAATTATAACCGGAAATCCTATAAACTGAATTTTCTTTTTTCAACCCGCATATTCTATTCAGTAAATTCATATTATATAATCCGTTTTTATCTTTAGTTTTGAATTTCAATCTGATAGGTAACCCGTTTGCACTAAATGCTTGTTCGTTATAATTAGGATTGGTTGTAATACAAGAATAATGCCCATTTGTAAAATGTCCGTTAGAATCAATTAAAGCCTTTGTTTGTTTTGTCTTAATCAGGCTCACCAATTCACCGGGCGATATAATTCTATAAAAATTTGCATCATCATTCAAATAGAGATCGTTACCGTAACCCTCCCTTAATCTTGCTATGGGATTAAATAATCCGTCATACTCTTTTTGCTTTGCATTATGCTTTAATTTCTGCATTTTTTTCATTATGTCTTCAGCATCAAATTGATGTTTTTTAAAGTCGTAATCGGAAGCACTTAAAATTCCTTCTTTTTTAAAACAAGAAACCGATTTATCAAATTCTTCCTGAAATCCTGTTAAATCCGATGTTATTTTTTTTGTCGGCAAGCCAAATTCAAAACCTATTCTTCCAATCCTACAATCCTCATTATATCTTATGTGTTCAATTAAATAATCAATTACTGATTTTTTTGCCATTGTTTCTTCATACCCGTCGCATTCCATTGACATAGCCGTTTCTTCTAAATTTAACGAAATTTTTTTAAGGTATGCTAAGACATCTTGCCTTGTCTGACTGATTTGTTCTTCAGTTTGTCTGTATTTATCTGTCAATTTTTTAAGATACACAACATCCGGTGATAGCTCACCTTTTAATCTGTGAATTTGTGTTTGTCCGATACTTGCAAGACTATTTAAAGCACCCGTTATCTTGCCGGGTTCCTCCTCTAACTGTTTCAACGGAACAATCGTTACACCACCGGATTTTTGAATAGCGGATTTTACAAATTGTAAGCCGTTAGTAACTAATTTAGAAATTCCTGACATATTATATATAAAAACAAATTTTTACAAAAAATTGTCCTGAAAAAAGTGGTATAATAATAAAAAATATTACTGTTTCGGTGAAGCATGGCTCAAAGAAAAGAACCAAAAAGAATTACATTTGATAACTATTTAAAATATTATTACGATATTCCGTATGAGGGTACAACTTCTCAAGGCAAACCCTTAAAAAAATTAAGAAATATCACTTGTCCATACAGAGGAATTAAGATTATACCTCAGGATGCCATGAGGTATTTTGAAAAAGAGCTTAAAAATGTCCAAACATCATTTGAATCTGTTCAATTATTATCAAAATATAAAAAGCATCTTTTAAAAACAGAGAGCGAACTTTTTGCGATTTTTCAAAACTTTGCATCTTTAAATCCCGATGATAATTTACAAAATTGCCTTCAGATGATAAAAACAAACTGCCTTACAAAATTAAAACTTGAAGAGTTTGAAGTATTGGATGATGTTGATATATTATCACGCAAACTATCGGCTCAAACTGCTCTTAAACTAAGAGCAAAAACCACAAAATGCAGACAGATAATTCTTGCCGACTCATCAAGAGATACATTTAAAAGAAAGATATTTTTAAATTCTTTGGAAGAAATTATTCCAAACGAAAACGAAAAAGAAATTTTTTCGGAAATTAAAAACAAGGCGCTGTTTCTTCCTACATCCGAATCAAGCAAAAACGCATTTGTTGTTAAATATTCCAAAAGAAATCAAACCGAAATAACAAGAAGACTTTTTATAGCTTCGACAGGTTCTATCGAACATATTATTCCGTATTGCGAGGGCGGAGTCAACAGTATGGGCAATTTCCTTTTAACTTGTGCTTCAGGAAACAGATACAGGGAAAATATGAGCCTTGTAAATTACATAAAGCGTTTCCCGAAAATTCCTCAATATTGTCAAAAATATATTGATGATATTATTGAAGTTATTCATTCGGGCGGTTTAGAGGGAAACGAAACATATCCATATAAAATAAAAGAAAAGCTTGCCGAAGTATCACAGGGAAGAATTATGATTAGTCTTTCAAAATATAAATATTCTAAAGAAGAGGCGGCAAAAGCAAGCTATCTGTACGAACACCGATACGATAATTATAAAAAATTATATTAAATTAAATATGCCGATTATTTTTTAATAAACCTGTTTATAAGTTTTTTTGAAACAGGCATTTCAATAAATTTATACATAATTGAAGCAAGCATAATATTTAATATAAATGATATTACAAGAAGCTCTATACTGTTCATTCCAAGATAATTATTCGGCTTTAAAAATGTACGAACAATAAATTGGCATAAAAATTGGGTTAAAAAGAACGCATATGCAATATTTCCAAGATAATCCGAAATCTTATTATCTGTTAACAGTATAAAAACTTTGCTTTTTATTGATGATAAGAAATATATCAATGCGGGAAACAAAATTAACAATATAACATCCAATGAAATATGGTTGAATTTATGGTGATTTAAAAAATTATTTGATATTAAAGCACCAACTCCTAAATATATCAGCAACAGCGTAGTTAATAAATATACATATATGTATTTTAATTGTTTGCCATAATTTAAAAATATGCGTGCGGTTATCATGCCTGCTATAAACTCGCATATTCTAAATTCAGGATGATAATATATATCAAAATTAGTATGATAACAATCAGCAACATGCGGTAATATTCCCATAATGTATATAAAAATTGAAAAAGGAATAATATTTTTTACGGATTTTACTATAAAACATAGATACGGAAATAAAAAATACAAGAACAATAATGTTGATACAAACCATAATCCGCCTACGAGCCATTGACCGAAAAAATCCGGCAAAAAGCCTGTATCGGAATTATTGAAACTAATAATACGGACCAATTTACGGATTGGTGCAAAATTAATCCGTATAAAATATACATAATAAAAATTAAAACATAATAAGGTGGTAAAATTTTAAATATGCGTTTCAAGTAAAATTTTTTCAGGTAATCAAAATCCGAAAAATCCTTACCTGAATATATATAGTAAAGCAAAAAGCCCGAAAGAATAAAAAATCCGCTCATTGCAAAAGCGCCTGCCAGTATAAATTTATCAAGAAAAAATACATTCGGGTATGCAACCCCGTAATGTATTCTCCAATGGAATAAGAAGATTATAAAAACCAGTGCAAACTTTAGAACATTAAGCGCACCAATTTTTTTATATTTTGCAATTGATAAATTCAAATTTTCATTACTCATAAAAACACCTGTAATCTTGTTATATTTATCACAATATAATAAACAATTACGCAGTTCAAATTATTTGCTAAGCAGATATTTTACTCACCGGCATGCGGATGAGTATGGTTATAAACATCTTTTAATCTTTGAATTGAAACATGGGTATAGATTTGCGTGTTTTTAATACTGCTATGTCCCAATAATTCCTGTACAACCCTTAAATCCGCCCCGTTTTCCAAAAGGTGCGTTGCAAAACTATGTCTGAATACATGCGGAGTAACTTTTTTTGTAAAATGAATAGAATTAACAGCCTGTTTTAAGGCTTTTCTTATACTTTGATTTTGCAATCTGTAACCGTTATAGTTTATAAAAATCGGGTCTGTCTGATTTTTTGAAGTCGGATGGATTAAATCCGATACATTTTGAATATAGTTAATCAACTCATCCTTTGTTTTATCGGGGATTAAAACAATTCTTTCCTTTGCACCTTTACCGAATACTCTTATTTCATTTTGCTCCAGATTAAGGTTTTCATAGTTTAAACTTGACAATTCGCTGATACGCATTCCCGACACCCATAAAAGTTCAAGGATTATCCTGTTGCGGTAGCCTGCGGGAGTATCAATTTTTATTCCCCTTAGAATGTTTTCTATTTCGTCTTCATATAAAAAATTAGGCAGGGTTTTGCTTTGCTTTGGGGATGAAACATTATCAATGGGGTTATATTCTATTATTTCTTCCTGATATAAGAATTTATAAAAAGCCTTAATTGAAGCAATTTTTCTTGCCACTGTCGTTTTTGTATAATTTATCTGCTGAATAAAATAAAGATATTCACTGAATTTTTTAGGGTCAATATCTTTAGCATCAAGATTTCCTATCCACAACAAAAATGTATAAGTATCTGCACAATACGCCCTTATTGTATGGTCTGAAAAATTTTTCTCGCTTTTTAAATAAAGTTTAAAATCTTCAAGATATTCTTGTTTTTCCGTCATAATTATAATAATTATACACATTTTATACAAAAAAAATAAGTCTTAATTTGTATTTAAAAATGTAAAGAAAAATTATATTATTATATAAAATATTTCCCCTTTGTTATATCATTTTTTTGGATATCCCCCTATATAGGATTTAGTATAAATTGCAAAACAGATTCGATAGTATTGATAATATGGAATTAAATGTACAAAAATCCTCTGTCGTACAAGAAAGAGCCGGTTTAATTGCGGTCTTTATGTATAAGCAATTTATGGAGTTTAATCAGGCAACAATCAATACCAATGAAACTTTTTCAAAAATTCTTGAAAATCTGTCACAGGTTTTGGAATATTTAAAGCAATCTTTAAATATAAGAAATATTCCCGTCCAAAACATTGCATGCAGAATTGATTCAACAAAAACACTTGCCATTGTTGATATTCTCTGGCACAAAATAACTTTTACTTCAAGATTTAATTTATCCCCGAAAGCACTTCCCTCTAAAACGGGAAATCCTATGTTTTGCGGAAGAATATTCGCAATAAAAGGGGATTTTTCGGAGTTAATCAAAGAAGATGACGACTACGAAAAGCAGATGGATATTCTTTTAAATAACGAAATAGCTTCTTTATATATACCTGCGGAAAAAACTCAGGGTGCGGTTATGACAATTCGTCATAAAGATAATCAGGAATCATACATCAGTCAGGCTGATGCACCGAGAGATTTTCTTCTTAAAGTTATAGAAATTGTTTGTGCCGGAGGAGAATTCCACAAACAAAATACCAAAAAAACAGGTTTTATATTCTAGTTTAAAAGAAGTATCATCCGAATAATATCTCATACTTTTGCTATATGGAATTTTTTATTTAAAAGTGCAATAATTATCCTGTTATTAACTAATATCACGGTTAGACTATGCTAAATACGGACGATACAACGATTATCTGTATAGATATTCAAGAAAAACTTGCAAAAATTGCATCGGGTAAAATTATCCAAAATACAATAAAATTAATGAAAGCATCCGCAGTATTAAACATTAATACGATTATTACGGAGCAATATCCGAAAGGATTGGGTGAAACCATACCCGAAATAAAAAATATAAAAGACTTCTTAACTGTTGAGAAAACAACTTTCAGTGCATATCAAACGGAAGAATTTAAACAAAAATTCGACAAAATAAACAATAAAAATGTTTTAATTTGCGGAATTGAAACACATATTTGCGTTCTTCAGACAGCACTTGATTTAATAAAAAAGAATTATAATGTTTATATTTTATCGGATTGCTCCGCTTCAAGAGAGGAATATAACCACAATACGGCACTTGAATTGTTTAAAAACAAGGGCGGTAATATTATAACCCTTGAAATAGCATTATTTGAATTTTTAAAGAGTTCAAAACACCCTAATTTTAAAGAGATACAGAGTTTAATTAAATAGGTAAAAATGATTAACGATATAAGATTTCAAGCTTCAAAACTTATTAACTTCAGCACTGATACAGAATTGAATAGCGGAATAAATACAGGCGGAAATTATCAAAATACATTTGAAGAGATTTTTAAAGAACAAAATACGGAAACAAAAAGCATTGGAAATTCAGGTATTATGCCGTATCAGCTCGGAATTCCCGCAGGATTTGATATAGATTTTTCTCTTTTGGAAGAAATGGAAAAACAATAAATAATAAAATAACATATTTCCGTTTTTATTTTTTGATTATGTTATAATTAATTAGAATTTGTATTTATTTAAAAGGGTGATAAAAATGGAAAAATTAGAAAAATTTCAATTATTAGCTTCTTGTGCTCTTATAGGTTTTGCGATTCTTATTTCGTCGCTGGTATTTGCTTTTCGTATGCCAAGAAATGAAAACATAACCGTTACAGGCTCAGCTTCAAAGGTTGTTAAATCGGACAATGCAAAATTAAGTTTCAACCTTGAAACAAGAGGAAAAACTCAAAAAGAAGCGTACAAAACCATTAAGTCATATCATCCGGAAATAATTAAATATCTTGAAAGTAAAGGTATTGATAAAAAAGATATCGATATAAAGCCTATAAACGGATATTATAATTACAGAAATATAAACGGATATTCGACAAACGAAATTCTGGATTATAGTGCAAATCAATATATTGATATCTCTTCTAAAGATGTTGATAAAATTAAAGAAATATCGACAGACATGCAATCTTTAATCGATAAAGGTATCGAAATGCATATAGATAGACCCGAATACTACTATTCAAACTTAGCTTCCGTTAAAATAGAATTGTTAAAAGAGGCAAGTAAAGATGCAAAAGAAAGGGCAAAATCAATGCTTTCTGCCACAGGTTCAAATGTTGGCAAAGTTAAACAAATTAAAATGGGAGTATTCCAAATTACTCCTCCGGATTCAACAGATGTATCAGACTACGGTGTAAACGATACATCAACCGTTGATAAAAAAGTAACAGCGGTTGCAAATGTTGTGTTCAAGGTAAGATAATGACTAAATCCGAAAAAGAAAAAATGCTAAACGGGGAAATGTATTCTCCGTTTGCAGAAGTATTGGCAAAAGACAGGGAAAAATGCAAAACATTATGTTGCGAATACAATTCCCTAAGACCGGATTCATTGATTGAAAAATATGAAATAATAAGAAAGTTATTTAAAAATACCGGCGATACTTTTACGATTGAACCGAATTTCTGGTGTGATTACGGATACAATATATCAATCGGTGATAACTTTTATTCTAATCATAATTTAACAATACTTGATTGCGCCGAGGTAACATTCGGAGATAATGTTTTTATTGGTCCGAATACCGCATTTTATACGGCAGAACACCCTATTGACGCCAAAACAAGAAACGAGGGTATAGAATTTGCAAACCCCATTAAAGTCGGGGATAATGTTTGGATAGGCGGAAGTGTTACTGTTTTATCGGGTGTAACAATAGGAGATAATTCCGTCATAGCAGCAGGGGCGGTTGTAACGAAAAATGTCCCCGAAGATTGTGTTGTTGCCGGATGCCCTGCAAAAATAGTAAAAAGATTATAATTTTTACATACCCGGAAGCGGAACAGAACCGTTTGAAACAGCTTTTTCATCATCATACTCAATTAATTCCTGTTGAGGTTGCTGTTTAAACAGTTGTTTGGGCTTCTGTGGTTTTTGAGGTTTTGGAGCGGGAACAGGGGCACTCTGCTGGACATAATCCATATTAACCTGCAAATTGTTATCCGATTCTTTCTCCGACTTTTTATCTGCTTTCATTTCTTCGGTTTCATCAACCGTTTCATCGACATCTTCAAGCTTAATCGGACTTAATGATTTTGAACCGTTCATCTTAGGATAATCAAACACACTCTGCGGGAAATTCTTTGTTGCAACTTTCATGTATTCCGCAAAAACTTTAGCAGGAAGCGAACCTCCTGTTATACCCGGAAGTTTTGAATTATTATCATTTCCGACCCAAACCCCAGTAACTATATCCGGAGTGTATCCCACAAACCAAGCATCTCTGTAATCATTTGTCGTACCGGTTTTTCCTGCAATATTTTGTGCAATATTTGCAGCTTTTCCCGTACCGATTTCAACTACTTTTCTTAACATATAAGTCATTCCGGATGCGGTTTCAAAATTTATAACTTTTACAATTTTAGGGCCTGAATTTTCGTATATAGTAACACCTCGTGAATTTTCAACCCTTTCGATACAATATGGACGCACTCTAAAACCACCGTTTGCAAATGCACCATAGGAAACAACCATGTCAAATAATTTTACACCGTTAGAACCGAGTGCAATCGTTAAATCGTTTGAAAGTGCTGTTGATATACCCATCTCACGTGCAGTTTGTATAACGGCTTCAATACCCGATTTTTTGATGAGCCTTACCGCCGCAACATTTGATGAAATAGCTAAAGCCTGCCAGAGAGGGATTTTTCCACGATATTTTTTACCGTAGTTTTTGGGTGACCAATCTTTAATTGTTAACGGCGTATCTTCAATTATATCATCAACCCCAACACCCTGTTGAAGAGCAGTAGTATATACAAACGGTTTAAACGACGAGCCTGATGGTCTTATAGCTTTTGAAACCCTGTCGTATTGGCTTATTTCGTAATTTTTCCCGCCGATATATGAATAAATTCTTCCTGTTGTGGGGCTGAAAGAAAACAAGGCTATTTGATTGGTAGGTTTTGTTAAGCCTGCGTTTTTAAGTGCTGATTGAACCGTCAATTGGGCTTGATTTTGCGATTTATAGTCAAGTGTTGTATAAATCTTTAATCCGCCCTGAGAAATTTCTTGCTCCTCAAAACCTATATTTTTCAACTCGTTTAAAACATAGTCTATAAAATAAGGCGCTTTATTGTAGGAGTAGACTCTTGGCTTTGTTGAAAGGTGCAGCCCCTCCTTTTGAGCTGCTTCCATTTGTTCAAGAGTAATATATTTATTACGGTACATTCTTCTTAAAACAAGGTCACGCCTTTTTATACCTGCTTTTTTATTTACAAAAGGCGAGTACAAAGACGGTGCTTGAGGCAATCCGGCAATCAAAGCTTGCTCAGCAAGAGTCAGTTTTGATAAATCTTTATCAAAAAATGTTCTTGCGGCACTTGATACACCATAAACACCCGAGCCTAAATATACCGAATTTAAGTACATTTCCAAAATTTCATCTTTAGAAACGGTTTTTTCAATTCTGTGCGCTATGATTAATTCTTTAATTTTTCTGTCAAAAGTTCTTTCGTTAGAAAGGAATAAAATTCTGGCAAGCTGTTGGGTTATTGTAGAACCGCCCTGTTTAACCTGACCGGACATGACATTTGTTATTGTTGATCTTATCATGCCAAGAGTATCAAAACCTCTGTGGTTGTAAAAATTTTTATCTTCTGTTGCAATAACTGCTTTTTTGAGGTAATCGGGGATTTTATCAATTGAAACTTTTTCAAATTTAAAAGCCGTAAATGTTTTAATAACTTCTCCGTCAGCCGAATAAATCGTAGTAACGGGATTTGGCTTAATATCTTCAAAATTTGATATCGGAGGCAAAGATGCAAGATAAATATTAAACGCTGCTATTGCCGCAAGGACGGCAGATAACATCATTGAAAATAAGCAAATAAAAATATTCCTCTTTTTAGGACTCCGCTTTGTAACTCTTTTTCTTCTGACACTATTCATATAAATATATTATAGCAAAAACACCAACTTGCAACAAACAGTGTAAGTTTTATAACCAAAATGAAATAATTATGCCTAAAACCTTAAAAAAAGAGGATATCCGTTAAGATATCCTCTTAATATTTTGCTTAATCTTTTAATTAAAAGATTACTGTTATTTCTTCATTAGGATTCAAAGCTGAAGAATTTGAAACAGACGGAACGATTGTGTATAATAATTCGTCGCCAATTTCATAAATTATACCAAATGTACCGGATACAGCAGTCTTAACTATACCGTATACACCTTTTCCAAGAGTAACGAATGAATTGCCAAACGAAGCAACACCACGACCAGCGTGACCAGTGAATGTTTCAACGAATGTGTCTGATAATCTGTCACCGTATTCTTCTAAGCCATTAGCAGCAATGTTAACTGCAGTAGCGCCGGAACGTCCAACTATACCAACTGTTCTTGCAGCAGCAGTTAAAGGAAGTCCTAAGATTCTAGCAACAATATTCGGATTGTTTAATTTATCAGCTGTTGCGCTTGTTAATTCTTCAGGGAAATCAGCTTTAACTTTACCGTTTTGGATTTCACAGAATTTA
>CADBOJ010000099.1 GCA_902796305.1 uncultured bacterium
CGACAAAGCAAGCAATAATGATTTAATTATTCAGCTTGAAAATACCATAATATCGGAAAATCCTCTTCGGGATGAAGAAATAGATGAAAATTCAATCGTTGTAGCTTCCGCACAAAAAATAATAGACTATTCTTACAAAACAAAATACCAGTTCCTGCTTGACGTATCAAGCGAAAACTGGCTAAAACAAGATATAGGACCTTTATATAACGCATGGGTTATGCAAAAAAGCTGGTCAAAAGACAGTTTTGAGCTTGAGGATAATATCGAGTTAACAGAGGACAGAACCGCAAGAACACTCTACAAGCTTCATCTTTTAAGCGAAAACACTGTTTTATATTCAAGTGTTTACGATTATCTCGGTGCGGAGAATTTTTCGGGAATTGATAAATATTATAAATATAATATTGAGCTGGATAAAAAAACCGAAGTAAAACCGATTATCCCAAGACCCGATCAAAAGGAAGTACTTGAATATAAAGGCGGATTGATGTCTGTTAGTGCTACGGCAGGCTCAGGCAAAACTACAATAATGCTTCTGCTTACGGAAAAACTTTTATCGGGCGAAATTTTAAAAAATATCGAGCCTAAGAATATATTTATTTTAACTTTTATGGAATCGGCGGCAAGAAATTTTAAAGAAAGAATTAAGACAAAATATCCTGATTTAAAAGAATTACCGAATATATCAACAATTCACGGTCTTGCACTTAGAATTTTAAAAGAAAACAATAATTATTCTCTTGCGGGGCTTGATTATGATTTTGAAATACTTGATGAAATTAAAAGAAATGCCATTCTGACAGAAGCAATATATGCTAACGGGGTATCTTCAGATAAGCTTGATTTATACGACAGAGCAATTTCCGCTTATAAAAATGAAATAGCTCTATATAACGGCTGGCAAACATCAAACATATTATTTTTAAAGATATATAACACATATCAGGAGGAAATAAAGAGGCAAAATTTAATTGATTACGATGATTTGCTTCTTTTGAGTTTAAAAATTTTAAAAGAAAATAATGATGTTCTTGCGTATTATCAAGACTTAGCCAAAATTATAATAGAAGACGAAGCTCAGGATTCAAGCTATGTTCAGCAGGAATTGATAAGACTTTTATCCGGAAAGCATAAAAATGTTATAAGATGCGGGGATATTAATCAAGCAATAACTTCAACATTCACAAACAGTGACGTTACGGGATTTAGGGATTTTATAAAAAATTCCAAAAATGTTGTTATGGACAGATGTCAAAGGTGTGCAACGGGAGTTTTAACCTGCGCCAACAATACGGTAAAATACGCTAAAGAGCATAATATTGAAGCATTCAGCGATTTGATTATGAAGCCTGTTGAAAACAGGAATATTGTTGATAAAAATGCCGTATTAAAAACAATATACGATAGCGAAGAAGAAGAAAAAGCTTTTGTTATAAATAAAATAAAAGAAATTTTAAAAAATGATACCAATGCAACAATCGGCGTACTTTTAAGAAGCAATTTCGCAATTAACAAATGGGCAAAAATCTTGGAGGAGCAGTCAATTAAAACATATAAAAACTCCGATGCCCTTATAAATAACCCTGTCTATAAAATTTGTCTTTTAATTTTAGAATATATTGCAAATCCTTATGAAATAAGTATTTTAAAAACAATAGCGGAAGAATTATATAAACTCGGCTGTTATGATTTTGAAACATATACATATGCCAAAAATTTAAAAGAACCGATTTTTATGACTGATGATTTTGACGAACAATTCTGGTGGGATATGAATTATTTTCTGTTTAAAAATACATATTCCTTTTATGAACTTGTAGTTGAAATCGGACAATATTATTTTTCTTCAAGTAAAAATGCGTCAAATATTCCGATGGTTGGCGCAATTGCGCAGAAAATCGCAAATACATCAAAAACTTTTGAAAATACCGTGCAAAAATTAAGAGAAATTCAATACAGAAATAATTTTTCAAACATTAAATTTTTCCTTAACGATAATGACGATAAAAAAGTTTCTTCTGTTCAAATTATGACTCTTCATAAATCAAAAGGAGATGAATTTGACTATGTATTTATCCCCGAACTTACGCAGGATAATTTATGTCTTAATGTTAATGATTACAAGTTAAAGGAAAGCTCAACTTTTATTCAAAAGGTTAAAAAGAACAAAAAAAGCGACTTAGAATTAAAAAAGGAGATTATAGAAGAAAATTACAGGCTTATTTATGTCGGGATAACAAGAGCTAAAAAGAAATTATATTTAAGCTCCGCAAGAAGTTATAAGATATATAACAAAAAAAGAGATTATAAAATTTCCGAATTTTTAGAGGAGATAATATGATAGATACATTCAGCTCAAATTCTCTTAAAATTTTAGATAAAGACATAAATGAATTTAAAAATAAATTCATAGATAATTTAACCCTTTTTAAAAACGATAAAAGAGCATTAACGGGACAAAAATTTCACAGTCTAATATGTGCTTGTATAAAAGGCTTTGATACGGAAAAATTTGAAAAAAGCCTTGAAAAAGATGAGCTTAGAAACTGGCTGAATTTAAAAGAAAAAATTGAAAGAAAAAGAAATAATTTTATAAAAACGGAATATTCTTTTCTTGTTAAAAATATTTTAAATAACAAACCTTATTATTTAACGGGGCGTTTTGATGCCATATATAAGGAAAATGATAATATCATAATATATGATTGGAAAACTTTAAATATTCCAAAAAACCCCGAAGAAGATTTGCAGACAATAGTTTATTTGTATTGCGCCGAAAAAATTTATAAAACAAAAAACATCAAAATGAAATATTTATCAATAGAAAAACAAATTTCAAGCGAGATTGATTATAAAAACAAAGAATTATACAAAAAAAGAATTGAAGACATAATTTTAAAACTTAAAAACATTGAAATTTAATTGTTAACAAATGTTATATTTTTTAAAATTTGGCAATTTTGTCCTAAAAAATTACTTTATTAAATTATAAAGTAATTTAAGAAGCATAAATTTAATCAGCTTTATAGAGGAAGAATGAATACAAAAGTAAACACCGAAGATAAAAAATTCGAATATGCATCCGATGCTGTTAAAAAAAGCGAAGAAATAAAACAGCAGGCTTATGCACATCAAAAATTGACGGAAGAAAGTAATATTTTTTCCAAACAATTTAGAATGATTCAAAGCGGTATGTATTCAAAATCGGATTTAGAAAAATTTTTAAGTCTATCCCCGAGTAAATTTGCAACATCAGGAACAGGAAACGGAATACTTAAAGCGGAAGTATTGTCCTACATAAAAAAAATTCAAGAAATAGCACAATCCCAAACGGACAGCCTTAAAGATTTTGATACCGATGTCAGATATGAAGATATAAAAAATAATTATGATGAGCCCGTAACAAAAGAAAATTATGATTTTGCCGAAAAAGTATATAACCAGATGATTAAAAACGGTGATAACGGCGTAACTTTTAGTGATGTGCTGGCTGAAGTTCAAAGCGGAAATATAAGTTAAATTTAATTTTAAATTAATCAAAAGATTAATTTTACATTTGTTAAATTTTATGATACAATTAGTTGTCTAAAGGCAATTTTTGTCTTTCAGGTGTTTTTAGGTAATTGTGTTGTAAGGAGAACCTGAATATGATACCAAGTATATCGTTGTCTTCTCTATCATTCAAAGCAAACGCTCCAAAATCCGTTAGAGGTGCATATGCAGAGCGTTTAAATGAAATTAAAACAGCACAAGAAAAAGCTGCTAACACAGAAACATATGTTAGCTCGCCATCTTTGTCGCCTATTCCGATGCAGGGAACAGGACAAAAACTTGATATAATAGCTTGATTGTGTTGTTGAAATCTAAATTAATTATGCGCAAAAGTTTTTATGATTTTTGCGCATACTTTTTTATTTATGCAAAAAATTATATTAAAAAGCATTTCGTAATATTTAGTTTTTGAAAAAATTTCAATAAATTCTTTTCTGTTCTTTAAAAACATTTTAATAGTATCAATACGGAGTTTTAAATTCCAGAAAATAAGTTTTTTTATATAACTTTCTTTTAAATATTTTTTATTGCCCGTTGTTAAACTTGTATCGGAATTATTGGAGTCATGCATTCTATACAGCCATAATACGGCACTGATGTTTATTGAACCGCCGATAAGATGTAAAAGCGAAAAAATAACTTTGTCCGCTCCCGTTTTCCAATATTTTATATCAGGATAATATTTTAAAATATTCAGTGCGGATTTTCTCATCATAGCGGAAGTTGAAGCTCTCCAGCTCCATAGTCCAAAAGGGGATTTTTTTAAATCAAGAATTGAAATTTCAAACTCATCTTCCGTATTAAAAATTTCTCCGATATTTTTATATTTAACTGACTTTGAAGTATTCTTGAAATTATTTGAAACGTAATTTAAAGAGGTAATTTCGCCATTTTGATTAATTTCCCCCGAAGATGAACTTACAAATGACGCATTATAGTTTAAATGAACATATAAAAGGGTTTTCAGGTAATCAGGAAGCAAAATATCATCCGCATCAACCATTGAAATAAATTCTCCGGATGCAATTTTTAATCCTTCAAGAAAAGCATTGAACTGCCCTGTATTTTCTTTTAAATTAACTATTTTGATTTTATCGTTTTTAATGTTGTTCAGGACTCTTGAATTTTCTTCATCAGAGCCGTCATTTACAATGATAATTTCAAAATTTGCATAAGTTTGACTTAAAATGCTTTCAATACAAGCTTCAATGTATTTTGAAAGATTGAAATATGTTATTATTATTGATACTTTTGGTTCAAAAACCTGATTTAAAGGCACTTTCATAAAATAATATTATCATACTAAATTAAAAATAAAAAATTACTTGATTATTTTTTTTGTTTCATTTACTATTACAAATGTCTTTAGGGACAAATTGAAAATTAAATATGGGAAATTAGCTCACCCGAGCAAAGCGAAGTATAGTGCGATGCACATACTGAGCAAAGCGAGGGCAGAGGTGTGCGAAGCTCGTTGCGGCGAAACGTTGAGTTTCGGCGGGCAGAGCGCAGACCGTACCCTAAAATTGAAAATTGAATATGGGGAATTAGCTCAATTGGTAGAGCACCTGCTTTGCACGCAGGGGGTTAGGAGTTCGAGTCTCCTATTCTCCA
>CADBOJ010000100.1 GCA_902796305.1 uncultured bacterium
GAAATCCAACGTGGTCAAGTTTTATGTAAACCCGGTTCAATTCATCCGCACACTAAATTTACCGCTAACGTTTATGTATTGAAAAAAGAAGAAGGCGGACGTCATACTCCTTTCTTCCCCGGATATAGACCTCAGTTCTATATCAGACCAACTGACGTAACCGGTTCAATTAAATTTAACGGTGAAATGGTAATGCCCGGTGATAACGTTGTAATGGATGTAGAATTAATCGCACCTGTTGCTATTGAACAAGGTATGAGATTTGCAATCCGTGAAGGCGGAAGAACCGTTGGTGCCGGTGTTGTAGATAAAATTATTGAATAATTGATATTTTTCAATATAATAAAAAGCCTTTTGTAAATTACAAAAGGCTTTTTAATTGCTTAAAGCAACAAACAAAAATAAAATTTTTATTGAAAATATAAAATTTTAATTAACCTTATTGTTCTTTTATAAAGTTTAAAAAGTCTGTTTATATTATTCAAAGTTGAAGAATATCCCAATAACAAAAGATAAAATCTTTCAATGAGCGGTTTTCTTGCCGTTTTATAATTTCTTGCATATTCTTGAAGAAGTTTAATACGTTCCTTTCCGACTGTTGTTGAGTTAACAAGTCCTCCACCGCAGAATGCAACTTCTATACCGAAAATTTCGGTTGCGACATAATATAATTTTCCCGCTGCAGCTATCATTTTATCGTCAAAAGGTTCTTTTGATAACATATCGCAGTCGATTGTCATTGCCATTATGCCTTTTTGATATTTCATTACTTCTTTAAAGAATGATAAAAATCCGAATATATCTTTATTTGATGTATTTGAATGGTCAAACATCAAAATATATTTAAGAGTAATTCTGTTAAATGTGTCGTTTTTTGCATAATTAATAATATTATTTTTTACTTCCCGATATAAATCTCTGCCCCTAAGCAACTTGTATGTTGCTCTTGTTCCGGCATCAATTGAAGTATATAAGCCTTTATCAAATCTTTCATTTGTATCTTTAAGAACATCTATTATTTTTTTTGTTTTAGATGTAATTGAAGAATTTGATAACAAAACCATGCCCGGTTTTTCATAGTTGTCTGAAATAAACTTAAGTGTTTCGGGTAAATCTTCAAATAAAGTAGGCTCTCCGCCTGCAAGACCTATGCTGAAATCTTTTTTCATTACACCATGTTCTGTTAATCTTTTTATAAAAGGAAGAAGATGTGTTCTTTCGGGTTTTAATTTTTGCGAGAGTTCATCATGGGTGAAATAGCAATACCTGCACCTTAAGTTGCAAGTTGAAAACAAACCTATCGAAAGATATGTTATCGGGCCGACATTAATGTCCTCCTCTTCTTTTTCAACAATCTGCTCGCAATTTTGACAGGCTGTGCCCTCGTTTATTTGTTGCTGGAGTTTTCTTCTTTTCTCCATTAATTCTTCAATGGAAAGTGCTGAGTAATCTAAATCTTCGCTGTCATAAAAAGGCTTAGACGGACCGCAACACGGATATATTTTATTATTTAAAATTTGAATTCCGCCTCTTATATTTGAATCCAGCCATGAACATGTTTTCTTTTTCATCGGGTAATGCTCCTTATGCCCCTTTTAACAGTGCAAATATCGATTTTTTTACAAAAGGCAGTACTGTTATTTTATCGTTTTTATATCTATCATAAAGCTCTTCCAGAATAGATGTGTAAAATTTTACACTTATCAAAATGCAGTCGGCATTGTCTTTTTTAATTTCATTAAGTCTGAATACCTTATAATTATCACAGTATTCATTATCCGTTGCTTCAAATTTTCTGTCGGCTATTCCGACGATATTTAAGCCCGATAAATCATAATGCTTTTTTATTAGACCAAAAAGAGTTCCTGCTCCGTATATAATAACTCTTTTATCCTTTAGTTTTTTTATAAGTTTGGGTAAAGTCTTATCGAATTTATATTTTTTCAGATAATATAAATTTTCTTCCTCTTCTTTTATATCCATGTAAATCCGCAATTCCCCTATGTTATTAGTATTGAACCACTTAATATTTTAATTGAAAATCAGCATTTTTGCAATCTTTGCTAATTTAATATCCATTATGTAAATAAGTTGGTTTAATAGTCATTACATGGTATATTAGAAGAGTTGTTATCCGTTTTTTTAGGAACAGACGAGGTAGTGTTATGAAAGTTCTAATATTGGCGGGGGGTTTTGGAACAAGGCTTTCGGAGGAAACTGCTTTAAAACCGAAGCCCATGGTTGAAATAGGCGGAAAGCCGATATTATGGCATATAATGAAAATATATTCATATTTCGGATACAATGATTTCATTATTTTAACGGGTTACAAATCACATATTATTAAAGATTATTTTGTTCATTATTATCAGCAATACTCTGATATTACAGTAGATATGGCAACAAATTCGGTTGAAATTCACCGGATGCAAACAGAACCATGGAAAGTTACAATGTTGTATACGGGGCTTGAAACAATGACAGGAAGCCGTATTAAAAAAGCAAAAGAATATGTTGGAGATGAGCCCTTTCTTTTAACCTACGGTGACGGAGTAGCTGATGTTGATATTTCAAAGGTTATAGAATCCCATAAAAATTCTGGAAAAATTGTTACAATGACGGCAGTTCAGCTTGCAGGCAGATTTGGTTCGCTGGTAATTAAAGATGACAACATAATTACTTCGTTTAAAGAAAAGCCAAAAGGAGATGAAAGCTGGATAAACGGCGGATTTTTTGTATGCGAACCCGAAGTATTCAATTATATCGGGGATGGAGATAATGTCGTATTTGAAAAAGAACCGCTTGAAACTATTGCACAGGAACAAAAACTCAACGCATATAAACACTACGGTTTTTGGATGCCTATGGATACATTGAGAGAAAAAAGAGAACTCACGGATTTGTGGATGAAAGATAAAGCGCCGTGGGCAATGTGGCTCAAATAGGAAATAAGTTTATGCTCGGATTATATAAAGGTAAAAAAGTATTTATAACGGGTCATACGGGTTTTAAGGGAAGCTGGCTGTGTTTATGGCTAAAAAAGCTCGGAAGCGAGGTTTGCGGATATTCTCTTGCTCCAAATACAAACCCCTCAATGTTCCTTTGTTTGGACATAGAAAATAAAATCGATAAATCCGTTACGGGAGATATTTTAGATAAAAATTTGCTTGAAAAATCAATTAATGACTTTAAACCTGATATTGTTTTTCATCTTGCAGCACAGCCATTGGTTAGAAAATCATATAAAGAACCTTTTTTAACTTATAACACCAATGTCATGGGTACATTAAACGTTCTTGAAGCAGCTAAAGTATGTAATAATGTTAAGGCATTTGTTAATGTTACAACCGACAAATGTTACGAAAACAAAAACCAAAGGGACGGTTATGTTGAAGAAGATACCCTTGGCGGATATGATATGTATTCCTCATCAAAGGCATGCTCCGAGATTTTAAGCTCATCATTCAGAAGCAGTTTTTTAAGCGACGACGGATATCTTCTTGCAACGGCTCGGGCAGGGAATGTTATAGGTGGTGGAGATTGGGCGGAAGATAGATTAATTCCCGATTGCGTCAGAAGTATAGAAAATAATAAAAAAATAGAGCTTAGAAATCCTTATGCAACAAGACCATGGCAGCATGTGCTTGAACCGCTTTCAGGATATCTACTATTAGGAAGTAAATTGCTTGAAAATAAAAAAGATTTTGCAGCAAGTTTTAACTTCGGACCCGAGGAAGAATCGGTGCATAGCGTATATGACGTTGTAAATAAGGTAATTCAATATTATAAAAAAGGTGAAATTGTTGTAAATAAAAAAGATAATCTGCATGAAGCAAGCCTGCTTTCTTTAAATATTAATAAGGCAAAGGATATTCTTAAATGGCGTCCTGCATATAATTATGAAAAAGCAATTGAAGAAACGGTAAACTGGTATAAAAAATTTTATGAAAAATCTCAAAATATGTATGATTATTCTATAACTCAAATTGAAGACTATGAGGCAAATATAAAATGGAATTAGAATTAAAGGAAAAAATATTTGAACTTGCAAGAGAATATTATAAAGCCGTAAAGGATAAAAAAGCAAAAGATTTTATTCCCGTGAGCGGAAAAATTATAACGGAAGACGATTTGGTTAATATGATAGATGCGTCTTTAGATATGTGGCTCACTGCGGGGAGGTTTAATGATGAATTTGAAAAAGAATTTTCAAAATATTTAGATGTAAAATATGCCCATACAACAACAAGCGGTTCAAGCGCCAATCTTCTTGCTATAACTTCTCTTACTTCGCCGTTATTGGGTGAGCGTGCTTTAAAACCTGATGATGAAGTAATAACCGTTGCTGCAGGTTTTCCGACAACAATTAATGCAATTATTCAAAACGGTATGATACCCGTTTTTGTTGATACAAGGACGGCAACATATGATGCTTCGCCTGAAGATATTGAAAAAGCAATAACCCCTAAAACAAGAGCTGTTATTTTGGCTCATACTTTGGGGAATATGTTTGAAATTGATAAAATTCAGGAGATTTGTAAAAAATATAATCTCTGGCTTATAGAAGACACATGTGATGCTTTGGGTGCTGAATTTAACGGCAAAAAAGCAGGAACAATAGGGGATATAGGGACATTTAGTTTTTATCCCGCTCATCATATAACAATGGGCGAGGGCGGTGCTGTTGTTACAAATAATCCCGTTATTGCAAAAGCGGTTAAATCCTTAAGAGATTGGGGCAGAGATTGCGTTTGTCCGACAGGACATGATAACGTATGCAATAAAAGATTTAAAGGTCAGTTTGGTAAAATGCCTTTCGGATATGATCATAAATATATCTATTCTCACATCGGTTATAATCTGAAAATAACAGATTGGCAGGCAGCTGTCGGACTTTCGCAATTAAAAAAACTGCCGGAATTTTTAAAAATCAGAGAACAAAATGCTCTTTATTTGCTAAACAAACTTGATGATTTAAAAGAATATCTTGAACTTCCCGAAGTTACAAAAAACTCTAAATCATCTTGGTTTGGATTTTTAATCGGAGTAAGGGAAAATTGTAATTTTAAAAAGCAGGAGCTTGTCGAATATCTTGAAAATAATAAGGTAGCTACAAGACAATTATTTGCGGGTAATATTTTAAGACAACCAAATTTTGTTAATTCCGACATAAAATTGAAGATTAACAATAGCGAAATTCTCCATTCCTGTGATTTGGAGGAAAAAGATTATAAACTTCTTCCAAATACAGAATATATTATGAATAACGTATTCTGGGTCGGGGTTTATCCTGCGCTTGGAAAAAGCGAAATGGATAAAATATCGGATTTGATACATGAATTTATAGAAAGCAAAAAAAGGAGAGAAAAATAATCTTGAAAGTTTTTTTAACAGGCGGAACGGGAGATATAGGAAGCGCAATAAAAGAATGCTTTAAAAAAAACGGTTATGACGTTATAGCACCCTCAAGAGCGGAACTTAATCTTGAAGAAAGCGACAGTATAGAAAGATACTTTCAAAATAATTCAAATGAATTTAATATATTTGTTCATTGCGCAGGCTATAACAATCCTATGTTAATTAAGGATATGGAATTTTCAAATATTGAAAAAACCGCAAAAATTAATTATTTGTCTTTTATTCAAATAATGAAATACATTTTGCCTGATATGGTAAAAAATAAGTACGGAAAAGTGCTTGCAATTTCCTCTTTATACGGAAGTTTTGCAAGACAAGGGCGTCTTGCTTACGTTACATCCAAACATGCGCTTCAAGGGGCGGTTAAAACATATGCCTGTGAATACGGGAAAGATAATATTTTATTTAATTCACTGTCGCCCGGTTTTGTAATGACCAAAATGACAAGAAAAAATAATTCGGATGAAGTTATAAAAAAACTTACTGCAACAATACCGCTCGAAAGAATGGCGGAAACAGCCGAAATAGCGGAAACTGTCTTATATCTTTGCTCGGATAAAAACTCGTACATTACGGGGCAAAATATTATTATAGATGGCGGTTGTACGGCAGAGGGGGGTATGCATTCACTATGACACAATTTTTGATTGAAAATAAGGAATTTTATCTGCATGAGGATTATAAAAATCTAACCGAATATGAAGTTAAATCATGTCCATTTCCTTATACCGTTAAAATTGATAATACCCAAAATATTTTGGAACAAATACAGCAAAGACTGGATAAAAATCCGAACAATGTCCTTGTTGTCGACAAAAATATAAAAGAATTGTATTTTAAAAATTTGAATATTGATGCTTCAAGAATATTTACGGTTGAAGCAAATGAAGAATTTAAAACCCTTACAAACGGAGTGTTAAAACTAATAGATTTTTTGGCAGACAGAAGCTTTACAAAAAAAGAAGAGCTTATCGCAGTCGGAGGCGGAATAACCGAAGATATTGCGGCTTTTGTCGGTGCCTGCTATAAACGGGGAATAAAATGGATTTTTTATCCTACTACGCTTTTATCAATGTGCGACAGCTGTATCGGCGGAAAAACAGGAATTAATTATCATAATGCAAAAAATCAGGTTGCACTTTTTTCTGCTCCGAGGGAAGTTCATATAAATATAAATTTTCTTAAAACCCTGTCGGATTTTGATATAGTATCGGGCATGGGAGAAATATTAAAACTTCTCGTAACGGGCGGAGATGAACCTTTAAACATATATAAAAATTGCGTAATTAACGGAAAAGTAAAAGATTTTGAAAAATATAAAGATTTAATTTTGACTTCCCTTGCCGTTAAAAGAGCGGTTATAGAGGAAGATGAATTTGAAAAATACTTTAGAAAAAGTCTTAATTACGGACATACGCTGGGACATGCGATAGAAGTTCTTTCGGAATATAAAATCCCGCACGGACAGGCAGTTATTATCGGCATGTTAATAGTAAATAAAATTTCTTTTGACAGAGAAATTTTGAATAAAAACGATTATATTGAAATTAAAAACCTTTCAAATGAACTGTTGAATAACATTGATTTAAGTAATTTTTCGTTTGACGGACTTGAAAAGTTACTTAAAAACGATAAAAAAACCGAGGGGAATGAAGTAAACTTTGTAATAATTTCAAAAACAGGCGATACAAAATTTCTTAAATTACCCTTAAATAATGAACTTTTGGAAGAAATAAAAAGGGATATGGAAACGGAACTTGGCTGATGAATAAATTCTTACTTTTGGATTTTGGAGCTTCAAGAATAAAAGCATCCCTGCTTGTTGATAATAAAATAATAAATATTCAGGATTATCCCTCAATAAAGCCATGCAGGACAAAAAATAAATGCTTTGAAGTTTCAGGTTTAAAAATTAAAGAAAAATTTTTGGAAATTGTCAGACAATATTATAAAATATGCGCTTATGACGGGATATTGATATGTTCGGAAATGCACGGGTTTATGGTAACGGATAAAAATAATTCTCCGAAAAGCAACTATATAAGCTGGAAGTCCGAACGCTCTACATTTGGCGATGATTGCAGTTTTAATAAATTGAGTTTAAAAATAAAAAATACGTTTTTTAAAAAAACGGGAATGAATTTAAGAGCCTGCTATCCGATATTTAATCTTTATGATATGGTGCAAAATAAAGAAATCAAAGGCGGAAAAATTATTTCTTTGCCCGATTGGCTATGCTGTTCGGGCGGAAAATCGGAAAATAAAACCCATGTAACGATGGCTGCCGGTTTTGGTTTTTATGATATTTATAAAAACAAATGGGATGAAAATCTGATAGGTGAGATAAATTGCCCCGTGGATTTTAATAAAGTCGTGAACGATGTTGAAATCGGAGGATATATAACACTGCATGGCAGGGAAATACCTGTTTATACGGGAGTTGGCGACCATCAGTGCGCGGTTCTCGGTGCAAAAAATACGGATAACACGATATCCGTAAATCTCGGGACGGGTTCTCAAGTTGCTTTGATAAATTTAAAAAACAAAAATTCCGAAAAACGTCCGTATTTTGAAAATAAATTATTAAGCGTAATTACTCATATTCCGTCAGGCAGAATGCTCAATGCTTTTATAGGCTTTATGCAATCCGTTAATCCGGAAAACAATTGGTGGAAAGAACTTGAAAAAATATCTCTTACTGCGGTAAAGAATGCAAATTTAACCATGGATTTAAGTATATTTAAGAGCGCATGGAACTATAATAACGGCGGAATAATTGCAGGGCTTGACGAGAATAATTTTACAAAAGAGAATTATTTGGCATCTTTGCTGAAAAATTATATAATTCAGTATAAGCGTGCGATTGAAATGTTAAAGCCTGACGAAAAATATAATAAAATAATTTTAAGCGGGGGAATACCCGCAAAATTACCTGTTTTTATTAAATATTTGGATTTAATAATGAACAAAAAATACAAGATTTATTATAAAAAACCAAAATACGATGAAACGCTTGAGGGCTTAAAAATCATAAGTAAAAAATATATAGGAGAAGGTTTATAAATGAAAAGTGATGTATTTGAAGATTTATTTGTACTTGAACTTGCAAATAATCATTGGGGAAGTATCGAAAAAGGAAAAAAAATAATAACGGATTTTTCAAGAATTATCCGCTTTAATAATGTAAGAGCTGCAATTAAACTGCAATTCAGGGACGTAGATAACTTTATTCATAAAGATTTTAAAACAAGAGAAGACATAAGATATATAAAAAAGACCCTTACGACAAAAATGTCCGAAGACCAGTACGGTGTGCTTGTTGATGCAATAAGAAAAGCAGGATGTATATCAATGTCAACGCCTTTTGATGAAAAATCCGTTGATATGTGTGTTAATCTCGGCATACAGATTATAAAAATAGCTTCTTCCGATATAAATGACTGGGTTTTAATAGAAAAAATAGCTAAAGCAAGAAAACCTGTTATAATTTCAACAGGCGGTTCATCCTTAAAGGATATTGATGATATTGTAACTTTCTTTGAAAACAGAAATATTCCGCTTGCAATAAATCATTGCGTTTCAAAATATCCCAGCGAAAAAAACGAATTGGAATTAAATCAGATAGATTTTCTTAAAAACAGATACCCGAATCATGTTATTGGTTTTTCAACCCATGAATATAATAAAGATATTGAAATTCCTATGTATATGGCTTACGCTAAGGGCGCAAGAACTTTTGAAAGACATATAGATATTGAATACCCCGGAACAACCGTTACGGATTATTGCTCTCGTCCCGAAGAAATAGACAGATGGATAAAAGCATATAAAACGGCAAAAGCAATCTGCGGAGCGCCCTCAACATATAAAAAAGATGCGGACGACAGGGAAACACAATACCTTGACGCACTGGTAAGAGGTGTATATGCCAAGCAGGATTTTAGAGCGGGAGATATAATCCATGAAGAAAATGTTTATCTTGCCGTTCCTCTTCAAAAAGGGCAGATATCCTGCCGTGAGCTTATGAGCGGTGAAGTTTTATTAAAAGATATCAAAAAAGATGAACCAATAAAAATTGATGATATTGATTCTCCTTATGCTTTTGATGATGAACTTAAAAAACATATATACGACAGAGGTTTAGAGGTTTAATCCATGGCAAAAATAAAGCTATCCGATTACATTGCAAAAAGATTAAAAGAACATGGGGTTAAGCATTTCTTTATAGTATCGGGCGGAGGTGCAATGCATCTTAACAATGGTCTTGGAAATGCCATACCATATACCGCCTGCCACCATGAACAAGCCTGCTCTATTGCGGCGGAAGGATATGCAAGAGTTAATAATGACCTTGCGGTAGTTAATGTTACAACGGGTCCGGGTGGATTAAACTGCTTAAATGGAGTGTTTGGACAATGGACGGACAGCGTCCCTGTTTTATATATTTCAGGGCAGGTAAAAAGAGCTACAATGCTTGATAATTGTACTATGCCGACAAGACAGCTTGGTGATCAGGAAGTTAATATAATTCAAACGGTTAAACACCTTACTAAATACGCAGTATGTGTTAAAGAACCGAACGAAATTAAATATCATATCGATAAAGCAATATATTTGGCTCAATCGGGAAGAAAAGGACCGGTTTGGCTTGATATACCAATAGATGTTCAATCAACCGTAATTGAAGAAAATGATTTAAAAGAGTTTAGCCCTGAAGAAATTACAAAGAAACAGTTTAACATTAATGAAATTGTTGAAAAGATTTTATCTTCAAAAAGACCCTTAATTGTAGCAGGTCATGGTATAAGATTATCGGAGCAAAAGGACAATTTTAACAAGCTTTTAGAAAAACTTCAAATCCCTGTTGTTACGACATTCAACAGTTTTGATATTATGGAAGATGATAACCCTTGTTACATAGGAAGAATAGGAACGGTCGGACAAAGGGCGGGTAATTTTACTCTTCAAAATGCTGATATGATTTTATTTTTAGGTACAAGAAATAATATCAGGCAGGTTAGTTATAACTGGGAAAATTTTGCACCGAAAGCCTATAAAATCGTAGTTGATATTGATAAAGCGGAATTAAATAAGCCGACGCTTAATCCTGATATAGCGCTTGAAGCGGATTTAACCGATTTTATTCCCGAATTATTAAATAATGCAAAAAAACATACAAATACCGAATGGCTTGATTTTTGTAAAAAGCTTAAAGAAAAATACTGCTTTAAAAATCATCCGGAGCAAGTTCAAAAAGATAAAATTGAGCCCTATCATTTTACATATACTCTTACAAAATGTATGAAAGAAAACGATATTTTTGTTATGACAAACGGTTCAGCTTGCGTTTGCCCTTTTCAGAATGCTATTGTAAAGAAAAATCAAAGATATATCTTAAATTCGGGTAATGCTTCAATGGGATTCGGCTTGCCTGCTTCAATAGGGGCTAAAATCAATTCTCCCGAAAGAAATGTAATTTGTCTTGAGGGCGACGGCTCTATAATGATGAATTTGCAGGAGCTTGAAACGGTAGTATTCAATAAAATTCCCGTAAAAATATTTGTTATTAATAATAACGGCTATTCTTCAATAAGACAGACTCAAAGGAACTTTTTTGAGGGGCATATGACAGCATCGGGTGTAGATTCGGGTGTCGGAGTACCTGATTTTTACGCTCTTGCAAATGCTTTTAAGATTAAAGCAGTAAAAATCGATAACCCGAATACTATGGAAGAAGATATAAAAAAAGTTTTATCAATGAATGAACCTGTTTTATGCGAAGTTATGACCGAAACAGAATATTCTTTTGCTCCGAAATTATCTTCAAGAAAGCTTGAAGACGGCACTATGATAAGTGTAAGTTTAGAGGATATGTATCCTTTCTTGGATAGAGAAGAATATAAGGAAAATATTATCAATGGCTGAAAATAAGATAATCCCTTTTTTTATTAATAGCAATATACCAAATCAAAACGACCTGAAAACTTACAAAAGTTTTATGGAGGAATGCTCCGGAAATACGGGAAATTCTTATATAACATATGCACTAATTAAGGAACTAGAAGCTGATTTTAATAACATACATCACATAAAAAGCGTTTATACTTATAATTTTGATAATTCGGATATAGATATTGATTTTATAAATAATACTGCAACCCATGTTTTTCTTGTTTTGCAAGACCAGATAAGAGTTAGCGAATCTTACGGTTTAAAGCTGCCTTATGAAAAAATTCAAAATTTTATAGGGCGTATAAATAAGCCTGTTATAATAGCAGGACTTTGTGCAAATTGTTTTGAGGGTGAGGGTGTTGAATTATATAAAAAACTAAGTCCCGAACTGATAAATTTTTTAAAATTTTTATCCGATCATTGTATAGAAATAGGAGTAAGAGGTGATTTTACTCATGAAATTTTAAATAAAATCGGAATATACAATGTGCGGACAATAGGCTGCCCGTCGTATTTTGAAAACGGCAGAAAAAGGCTTATAGTTAAAAAAGATTTGTTTGAGAAAGATAAAATCCTTGTAACCTCCGGTTTTTATCTTGAAAGTTTATTTACTAATCACCATGTTATGCAGGCGGTTGAGGAAGAAAAATACATTAATCCTATATGCTTTAATGATTTTAGATATGAATACAGCGACATTGAATTTGATAATTTTTTGCAGAATAAATATCATATTTTTACAAACGGTGATGATTGGAAAAGCTTTGCAAGAACATTCCATTTGGCACTGGGTTCAAGACTCCATGGCGCTATCGCCGCAATAAATTCAGGCATACCTGCAATTTGCACCAATCAAGATTTAAGAGCGATTGAAACATGCGGTTATTTAAAAATTCCAAATTATAAAGATATAACGGATGAAACAGACTTCTTAAAATTGTATGAAGAATTAAATATAGATGAACAAAATGCGGCATATCCGAAATTATATGATAATTATGTTGATTTCATGAATAAAAATAATCTTGTATTATCAGACGCAAACGATGACTGTAATATTGAAGAATATAAAATTCCATCAGTAAGACTTTATAAGCGTGGCTTTCTTTTGAGCTTACTAATAAAAAGGATAAAAGTTTTTTGTAATATAACTTACAATAAGCTATGTTCAAAAATAAAAAGAAAGTATACTATAATGACTCTTAAGTACAGAAACTTCAAAAGGTTTATAGATTCAAAGATAAGAAGATTGGTGACAATATATTTAATAATAATAGCGTAAGAAAATTTTAAAAATAAAAAGAAAGTATGGTATAATAGCTTTTAAGCACGGAGAATTTAAAAAAATACAGAATCAAAGACAAGAAAATGGGTGACAATATTTAATTATAGCGTAGGAGAATAGAATTTATGTTAAGTCGTTATTTCAAATTTAAAACAAATACAAAAGAATTCATTGATAATGTTAAATCAACAATAGCCGAATTTGAAAAAAAGAAAGTGGTTATATGTGCAGAAGTTGATGTATTTAATAAACTGAATAAACAATATAATTTTACATCTAAATTGGACATTGTCGGATATTGTCTTTACGATGAAAATAACGAACTTGTTAAAAAGCAAAACGCAAAAAATTACCAGTTAAGAGAACTTAAATGTGCAGAATTTGATAACATTTTAATAATGGATACAAATTCAGACGGTATTATAGCAAGATTAAAACACGAAACCGGCTGCGGCTGTAAATTAGAATATAAATCATTATTTGACGAAGAAATAAAAGAAGCAGCTACCAATCTTGAGTTTTTATTAAAAAATAAATTCGATAAAAATTTCCCAAAGTTAGTTAAAAAAATGAAAAATAAGAAAGTTGTTTTATACGGTGCAGGTATTTTCTTAGAATTAATAAATAAATATTTTGATATATCAAAGCTTAATATTATAGGTGTATCTGATAAAAAATACAGTTTAGTTGACAATAACGAAACATTTTTGGGATATAAGACATGTAATCCGTCTGAAATTAAAGACTTAAATCCGGATTGTGTGTTGATTTCCACAAAATTCTATATAAGCCTATTTGAATATTTGCATTTTGATTTACTCTCAGGCACAAAAATAAAAGTTAAACCGTTAATGAAAAAAAGCATTTGCACATTGTTAAAAGAAGTAATGGGCTAACAATATCGTTATAGTAGTAAGTTTATTTTTAAGAATACGGAGTAAAAAATGACAGCAAAAAGTATAAAAGATTTAAAACCGAATGATAAAGTAATAAGTTGCAAATGGGTGGAAAGAGGCCTATGTGAGCAAATCTGGGGGTTAACATGTTGTGTACATGGAACTCTTACTTCTCCTACTCTTGTTACGGTAGATGAAATTAAATCAGGTAAAGTTGATTACGATTTAATTGTTAAAAGAAAACAGGAATTATTTGAAGGTATTAACGGATTAAACGATATGGATATCGGCGGTTGTAAGGGTTGTGCCAATTTATATGAAACAGAATTCGGAAAAGTGGATTTTGATTCAATAGGTGGACTTGCCCTGCCGTGTATTTTTGATATTCAGCATTATACTGCTTGTAATGAACGTTGTACTTATTGCTGCTATGTAAAAAGAAACCAATTAGTACCTCCTCAATACGATATATTAAAGATTTTTGATTTATTTAAAGAAAAGGGCAAACTTTTAAAAGGTGCGCATATAGATTTTTCTGGCGGTGAACCGTCGATATTAAAAGATTTTGATAAAATATTAACCTATTTTATGGATAATGAAATGGGCGATGTTGCCGTATATTCAAATGCTTCAATTTACAGTCAAACATTTTGCGATTTATTAAAAGGCGGAAATATTTCTCTTACAACCTCTCTTGATACGGGATTAAAATCAACGTATAAAAAGGTAAGAGGAGCAGACCTTTTTGAACAAGTTATAGAAAATCTTATTAAATACAGAAACAGCGGTACTGATAAGTTGTTCTTAAAATATGTTATAACGGAAGATAACAGAACGGACGATGACATGTGGAGCTTTATCTTTGCAATGCTTGCTTTCCGTCCGAATTTAGTTATGATAAGCCCTGATTTTCCATATGGTGATTTGGAAATTCCTGAAGAAACGGTTAAGTTCGCAGCTAAATTATGGTATAACATAGAAAAATATTTAGGAAATGTTGCACATGACTTTACCTGGGCAATGGGTGATCCTAAGTTTGTAAAATACCATAAGGATTTAGCGGAAGAAATCAGATTGCTGAAAGAAAAGAATCCGATTTGCGAATGTACAAGATTAAAACCATACGTTTATCCGGTTTGTTGTCCTCAACAAACTAAAGCGACTTTGGCTCAAAAACTGAAAAGAATACCTGCAATCATTTCCCTGAAGCTTTCAGAGTGGTTCTAGTCAATTTGATTCATGCACGATTAAATGATTTTTCTGTCGGAAGTCTGCTTGTGTATGAGAGCACCTATGTGCTGCAAAAATCTCTTGAAAAGCAAATAAAGATATTTTTCAGTGCTATCCACGGGCACAACAAAACTTGAGTAAACTTTTCTGAATTCAACAATACCGAATTTGAATTTTTTCTCAAGATAATTTCTTGTGTTTTCATCTTGAAGCATACTATGGATAATAGTATATCCTTGATAGGATAATGAGGGTATGCTGGATAAAAGCATTTCATAGGCAATAACAAATTTTATATCGCTTTTATCCATGTTTTTAAACGGATTGTTTTTGAAAATACTTTTAATTAAATCCACATCTTCGATGTACATGTATTTTTTAGCTAATCCTGTAATTTCATACAATCCTCTTGAGTAAATAAGCCTTACATTTTTACTGGTACACATTTGATTTTCATGGACTCTATAACCTGCAACATATTTATCAAAATATCCGATTTTACAGCCATGTAAGAGTAGAGAAGTCCATAATTGCATATCAAATGCCATTATACAGGAAACATCGATATCAATTTCTCTCATTTTGCCGATTTTTACAAAACTTCCGATATAGGGTAAAATACTATGTCCTTTAAAATAATTCCTCAGGCAATCGGCTTCATTGTTGCTTAGTTTAAAGCCATATCTTGATTTAAACCATGAATTATTAAGTGATTTTTCATCTTTATCAATATGTTCAACATCTCCGAATATCATATCAATATCAGGATGTGTTTTTGCGTATGATACAAGGTCTTCAAGGCAATTAGGGTACATTATATCATCGGCACAAAATGGTTTTATGTATTCTCCCGTCGCTTTTTCGAGAAATTTTTTCATAATTAAACCGGTACCTGCACCGTAGTTTTTTTCCATATCAATATGAATAACTCTCGGGTCGGTGTAGCTGTGTGCAATATCCCTGCACTCGTCAGTTGTTGCATGGTTAACCAGAACTAACTCAAAATCTTTATAGTTTTGATTGAGTACCGATTCTATTGATTTTGGTAAAAATTCTTTATCGTTATAATAAGGTATAAGAACACTGACTTTCATAAGCGGATTATAACATATTTGCCACATAAGTAAAATGTATCGCTTTAATTTATTTGTAAAGAATTAAAAAATATTATAAAATTTTTTTATGGAGTTGAAAGATAAACTTGAAATAATTTTAATAACATATAACAGGTGCGATTGCTTAAAAGCTACACTGGATGAGATTTTTGCCGACAATTCACCGATTAAAGATTTTGATATAACAATTCTTGATAATTCATCAACGGATGGTACGGAGGAATTAATAGAAAGTTATAAAGAAAAATACCCGAATATTAAACATATAAAAAATAAAATTAACATCGGCGGGTGTGCAAACATTGCTAAAGCTCTTGTTGAAATTCCGAATAAAGATTATGTCTGGGTTCTATGTGATAACGATACATACGATTGGTCAAGCTGGCATGAAGTAAAAAAAGCAATAGAAGAAGAATGTGATGTCATTTTGACAAGAAAAATTCAAAACGGTGTATCTGATATTTTTTATGAGTCAGCATTTTTGCCTTCCTGTATATATAGGACAAAAAATATTACAAGCGAAGTTGTTCAAAATATTTATGACGGTATCAGGATTTTATTTCCTCACTTAGCCCTGATTGCAAAAAATATTAATGATAATAATAAAATTTATTCCGTTTCAAAAGATATAGTTATTATCGGAAAAAATCAAAATCAAAACCTTGCTTTTACAAGAGGAAATGATAGGGATAGTATTCCGCCGTCAAGAAGATATATATTCTGGTCGCCCGCTTATTTTCAATCGATAGAACTTGTTAAAGATAAAAAAACGAGAGAAGAAATTATCGATAATTTAAGACATTATCATAAATCTCTTTTTGATTTGTTTAAATCGGTTGTTATAAAAAACGAACTGCATTTTAATAAATGCTTTAATAACTATTTTCAAATATTTAGAATGCTAAATTTCAGCCAGAAATTAAAATTTATTTTTGCATATTTGTCCGTAAAATTATCAAGTAAAGATTATTCTTTTTATGAAATTGCAAGTTCTTCGGATTGGGAAAAATATTTTGAAAAAATTGAAGAACAAAAATATATTGATAAACTTTCAAAAAAATTAAAAAATAAAAAAGTTTTATTGTATGGTGCGGGGATTTGCGCTGAAATTTTATTTAAAAATTATGACTTATCGAAATTAAACATAACGGGAATTTCGGATAAAAAATTTGAAAGAGAAAACGAAAAAGAATATAAAGGCATAAAAACAGTTAAGCCGAATGAATTAAAGGATTTAGAATATGATGTTATTTTGTTTACTTTGAAATTATATAAAAAAATAGAAAAATCTTTAAAAAATTCAGGTGTTGATAAAAAAACTTATCCGCTCATAAAAAAGAGCAATAAGTATCCCGTGAGGTCTTAAAAGATGGAAAATATGCTAATTACAGGCTCCGGTGGGTTTATCGGAAAAAATTTAAAAAAACATTTTGAGGAAAAATTTAATATTTTTTCGCCGAGAAGTTTTGAGATTAATTTTATTGATGAAAATGCGGTCGAAAATTATTTTAAAGATAATAATTTTGATTATATAATCCACTGCGCTTCAACGGGCGGAGCAAGAGGAATAGCCGACAGAGATACAACCGTTGAAGATAATATAAAAATGGTTGAAAATATTTTTAAATTTAAAAATGATAGAACAAAAGTAATCCTTTTTGGCTCGGGTGCAATGTATGGTAAATCAAGGTCATTAAATAAAGTAAACGAAGATGATATAGGTAAATTTATTCCTGAAGACCTCTACGGTAAATCAAAAATGCTTATATCGGAACTGGTAAAAGGAAGAAAAGATGCTGTTTGCTTGAATATTTTTGCATGTTACGGGTATGACGAAAAAAAATCAAGGTTCCCGACATATGCTATAATACAAAATCTAAATCATCTTCCGATAGTTATAAATCAAAATGTTGTTTTTGATTATTTATTTATTGAGGACTTGTTTAAGATTATAGATTATTTTCTTATTCATCAACCGCAAAAAAATATAATAAACGTAACACCGCAAAAATCCGTAAAGTTATCGCAAATAGCTGAAATTGTTAATGAAATAAGTGATTTTAAATCTGAAATACTATTTAAAACGGATGTTTTGGGAAACGAATACACGGGAGATAATTCAAGACTAACGGCAGAGTTTCCCGATATGAAATTTACACCCTTGAAAGAGGGATTAACAAGACTCTTTGAATATATTAAGAAAAACAGACAGTATGAATAATATAAATAAACAAATACAAAAAGAAGAAGAAATTTTCAATCTGTTAAAGAATAATACGGATGGAAGTTTTTTATCTAAATTATTCGAGCCTTTTATGGAAATAGAAAATCGCTCGTTAAGATTTGCTGTTTATTTATTTAAAAAACAGGTATTAAATATCTCGAAAATCAGATTTGAAAGAATAAAATATGTTTTTTTCTATTGTTTAAATTTATTGAAATTAAAAATATTATCAAAATTTAGGAAAATAAGAGTTGGTTTTTGGGTAACGGAAGAAGCTAAATGGGTAAACAGTCTGCTTTATGAAGAATTAAAAAACGATAGTCACTTTGAACCGTTTATTTTACTTGGTAATTTTTCAAAACCTCAAGGAAATGACCCCGTTGAACATTATAAAAAAACAAGAGATTTTTTTAAGAAAAACGGTATGAAAATATATAACACCTATGACACTGTTAAAAATGAATTTAAAGATTTGAATAAATTTAAAGCCGATATTATTTTTTATCAACAGCCATGGATGATACCCGATAGTCAAAAGCCCGATAAAACTTATAAGAAATCACTATTATGCTATGTTCCTTATTGCTTTTATTCAATGGATAGCTATGTGAATTATCTTGCAAAGTTTCAAGGGATTATGTGGAAATATTTTGTTGAAACAAATTTTCATAAAAACGAATATGAAAAATTGTATGAAGCTAAAAATTGCATTGTGTCGGGTTCTGCTAAATTAGACGCTTATCATTCTATAAATAAAGAAAAAACGGATGATAAAAAAAGAATTATATATGCTCCGCATCATTCGTTTAATGACGGAATTCACGAGGTTGCAACTTTTAGAGAAAACGGAAAATTTATTCTTGAATTAGCTGAACAATATTCGGATATAGAATGGATATTCAGACCTCATCCTTTGTTTATTGATAGAATTTTAAAAAATTCTATAATGACAGAAGACGAAATTAAAGATTATTATGATAAGTGGGATAAAATCGGCAAAATTTCAACAGAGGGAAATTATTATGAAATGTTCTATCGGTCGGATGCTCTAATAACAGATTGCATATCTTTTTTATCGGAATATGCGCCAACATTAAAACCTGTTTTTCATTTAAGAAAAGATTATCAAAAGGACAGATTTAATAACATCGTAAATAAGCTTGATGAAGGTTATTATCAAATATATTCAAACGGCGAGCTGGAAGAGACTTTTAAAAAGGTAATTATTCAGGGGGATGATTATCTGAAAGAAAAAAGAAAAGAAAACAAAATCGTTTTACCGCAAGATTCGCTTGCGGGCAAAAATATATATGAATATATTAAAAAGGAATTAAATATAAAATAATGTTTAATAAAGAATTTAATATACAGGAAAAAATCAATAAATTATCAAAGCAATATAAGGATAAAAATATAGTCATTTATAAAGCGGGAGAATTATTTGATTATATTTTTAAAAATTTTGATGTTTCAAAATTAAATATTCTTGCAGTTGCCGATGAAAAATTTATTAATGAAAATATAAAAGATTGTTATAATTTAAAAACCTTAAACCCGAACGAATTAAAATATATTGATTACGATGTTATTTTGATAGCTGATTTTGATTATAGAGCATCATTAAAATTTCTTGATGAAAGGATTTTATACGGTTCAAAGAATGCCGGTGTTGAAATAAGACCCTTTATCTCGTTAAGTTTTAAAGAGATTTTCTTACGTTAACAATTTGACCCGAAAATTTAGATAATAAAACGCTAAGAGTTATATTTGCAACATGTTCCGGAGCAAGAAGCGTCTCATCGGGTTCGTTTCCGAAATTTTCCGTTCTCATAGGAGTTTTTGTTCTTTCGGGGTTGATTACGTTAATTTTAATGCCGTATTCTTCGGTTTCTTCAGCCAATGCCTGAGTTAAATTAACAATAGCTGATTTTGCCGAAGAATATATTGAATAATTTTTTCTTCCTCTTGTATACGAACTTGAAGTAAATAAAACAAGGCTTCCTTTTGTTTTCTTAAGGTACGGAATTGAAAGTTTTGCAATATTAATACTTCCTATATAGTTAATGTTTATTTCGGATATGATATCTTCAATATTGCGTTCCGTAAGGCTTCCTGTTTTAAGAACACCTGCCGTATTAATAACGGCATCAATTCTTTTTTCTTTTGAATATATTTCATTTAAAGTATGTTCTACCTGATTATAATCGGATATATCAACCCCGTTGCTTCTTGAATAGCCGTATACTTTTGCGCCATTGTTTTTGGCAAGGTTTAAAATTTCTTTGCCTATTCCTCTGCTTGAACCGAAAATCACAACAACTTTATCTTTCAGGTTTTCAAATTTTGCTTTTGATGTTGTAAAATCTCTTATTTGAAAAAGCTTATCTGCAATATCAATATCGATAGGGTATGTGATTTTAATATTAAAGTCATCTCCTGTCACAACAAAAATATCTGCCAGATTAAATTTTTTAATAAGTCCGCAATCATCCGTTACTTCAATATTCTTATCGAGTTCTGCCATGGAATGGGCTTTTATAATTACTCCGAATTTGAATGCCTGAGGGGTTTGTCCTCTTCTTAAATATTTTCTTTTCGGTATATTTGTAATTAAATTATTGTCATTAACTTCTATTATTGTATCTGCCGAGGGAATTGCAACATCGACAGCCTGATATTTTTTGAGCGCTTCAATGCAATCGTTTATGATTTTATCTGATATAAAAGGTCTTACGGCATCATGGATTAATATATTGTCATTATCATTACAAGACAGTGATTTTAGGGCAAGACACGAACTTTCCTGTCTTGTTTTACCTCCGTTTACTATTTTTTTAATTTTTTGAAAACTATTTTTTTGAATTAATTCAAGACAATAATTTTTATACTCTTCTTTTGTTACAATGACTATTTCATCTATATTTGAGTTTTTTTCAAAAACATCAAGGGTATGTTCGATTACTGTCTTACCTGCAATTTTAACAAATTGTTTAACGGTGCTTAAGCTGTTTAGTCTTTCCGAAATTCCCGAAGCAAGTATAATTGCGATATTTTTTGGCTTGCTGTTCAATATTTACCCCGCAAAATGTCCTTTAAACATATTTAATCATATGCTTTTAAAATGCTGATGTCAATAAATGTTTAGTTGTACTTTATGCTCTGAGGGCAAGGCGAATACCTTTATCAAGATGCCCTTCTTCAACATATGTTATATTGCTTTTTCCTGCCAGTTTTCTTTTTAAATGTTCGTCATCTCCGACAACAATAGCTTGTATACTGTCATCATTAAGCATTTCATAGTCGTTTGATGCATTTCCTGCTCTTATTTCTTGAGTATCATCCGGAAGTGTACTCTTAAAAAAGTCTGCAACGGTTTTTTTATTAATGTCAGCTCTTTTGAATTTATTAATATAGCATGTTTCTTCTTCGGATTTTAATTTACTTATATCATAGCCTTTTCTTTCAAGAAAATTAAGAACTTTAGAACTTAAATAGCTGTTATATTCCTGAAGATTTATCTTTGAGTCACCTTTGTTATAAACCTTTACTTTAACGGTTATTCCGGGAGGAATTATTTCTACTCTCCATTTTGGATTGCCTGATATTTTTTCAACACCGACATCACCGAATTCAATATCTTTTGAAAATATAGACTTTTCATCTTCGTTTTTTCTGTGTATATAGCCCATTTCTTTTGTTAAAAATTCTGCAATTTGTTTGAGCGGTGCGGAATTTATATCTTCCCAGTTTTTATCGCAAAAATAAGTATAGTTTACCTTGCCCCCGAATAATTGTGCCATCCATTGTTCAGGTGTTAAGTTTAAGGGTTTTTTAAGTAATCTTTTACCATCTTCAAGAGATATGGCATTAATTGGTGCATCGGTATCTTGTAAAAGTTCTTTAATTTCAGATAATTCACTAAAGTTTCTGCCCGTGTTAATTAAAACATCGTCAAATCCTTTTCTTTTTACGGTACTAAAAGTTTTCTTGAAAGAATGAGTGTCATAGCTTCTGTCTTTAAGATTTCTTTTTATATTATCCTTTGCACCGATTAAAATTGTTCCGTCAAGGTCGGTTGTAAATAATTTGCCCAGAAAATATATATGGTTAGAAGTCAGATACATTATTACCTCCACTTTCCTATTTTATACAAGTTATAAAAATATAAATTTTGCTAAAATCTATTGCTTTTTTACAAAACTTATTGTTTAATCATATTCCGGGCAATTGTTTTTTTGCCTTGTCTTTATTAAAGAGTAGTTTTATGTTGTAGGTGAAAAATGATAAATAGTGTGACTTATTTTCCTGATGAAATTTATGCGAAAGAAGTAATAACAAGATATTTAAACAGGGGAGGAACGGTTCTTGGCGGAGAACTAAAAAGATACAACATCAACGGGACTGTTATTAAAATAGACAGGTTTGCACGGGATACAAGTTTTTCTAAAATTGCAAAATTGCTTAATTTTGATGTTCCGAACTATAATTTATTGCATAAGAGTTCTGCGGAAGTAAATAAGTGGCTAAAACAGTTTGAAACAACGGAAGACAGACTTCTTGCACTTCAAATTCTTAAAAAATTTACTTATGTTGATATTAAAAATGCAAGAAAAGGATACAGAAAACTGTATCAAGATTTAATTAAAGATGGCGTTGATATTGAAAAAACAAATTTTGCTACACTTGGCAATGCAAAAAGCGCTTCTATGATGTCTTATTTATTCAGACAGGCAAATAAAATGCGCTATAAAGGTGCATCACCGCAAGAATTTAACGATAAAAGCGGATTACCAAAACATGATAAATTCATAA
>CADBOJ010000101.1 GCA_902796305.1 uncultured bacterium
CATTATCTTCAGAAGATATATTAAACATTTATAATAAATTATATAAATACAGTCAGGTTGATGAAATTACAAAACTGCAACATATTAATAGCTTAAAACATAAATAACATTTTATTTTATGTTATTATTTGCATATAAGGAGTTCTTATGATTAATTTTCTAAATGAATTTATACATTCACAATTATTTGGCATTATTTTGGGTGCTATTTTAACAGGTGGATTTGCTTTGTTGTGTGATTCAATTCGCTTTAAAAGAGAAGAAAAACTATATTTAAAAAGAAAAAGAGAATCACTTTACCAAAAAATGTATGATTTTTCTATGCGATTTGAAAAAGATATTCGTACCAAAAAGATACCTAAAATGTCACAGGGAACAAAAGATTGTTGGAATGAAATTCAAATCGAAAGTATATTTGGTAAACATTCAACGATGGAATATTTTTATGATTTGTACGAAGAGTTACAAAACAATTTGGAATTATCATCAAATATTATAGAAGTACACAAAGAAAATAACAAAAAAATATTAGATTTTTATAAATTAATTAAAAATGAATTAGGAATAAAAGACTAAGAATCGAGTAAATTTTTCTTTTTCGTTTCGAATTCTTCTTCAGTTATTATACCTTGTTCCTTTAATTGAGCAAGTTCTTTGAGTTCTTTTGCTATAGTTGGTTTTTCTCCAAATTTTACTACATTATCATCTAAACAAGCCCATATAAATGCTGCAACATAACCAACACCTGTAGCACCTGTCAAAAAGTTTAATAAAAATATGGCATGTCTATGAGGATGCTGTCTCCTATATGCAATAAAAGTCGGTAAGAAACATATTGGTATGGCTAAAATAAATAAAATAATTATAACAAATAAATCAGATTCAGGCATAATAAACCTCTTAACTTTCAAGTAAATTATAACATATCCTTTAAAAGTGGTAAAATAAGTTTATGGATATTTTAGACAGATTAGCAAAATCAAAATTCAGGAGCAGATTTAAACTCCGAGCAAAGGAACTTGAATATATCAATGACAAAGGACTTGATAAGATTCGTTCTCATGCCTGCGATTTTATTCGAGATAGAGTTGCTCTGGCAGAGCCTGCAAACGATGGCAAACAAACTCCAATGCGAGGACATCCAGTTTTTATCGCTCAACATGCAACCGCCACCTGCTGCCGCGGCTGTATTGAAAAGTGGCATCACTTCTCCCAACACAGAGAACTAACCCAAACCGAACAACAATACCTCGTTTCTATCATTATGGAATGGATAAAACGACAAATTAAGTATTAAGAAATGTAAAAATTCCAAACCAGCTTATTGTTTTTTTCCCTCAAATGAGGTATAAAAATTATAAGTAAGCAGAAAGGAAATTTGCGATGGAAAATATAAATACAGAATCAATATTAACAGGATATGATGCTGAATACAAGTTGCAATGCATGAATTTAAGTTCTGAAGGACTTACTCAATCGTGTCTTCAAGGTTTTTTATCTCGAGCAAATTGCACTAGTTACAATACAAAAGGCGGTCCTGGATTTATTCAGTGGGACGGAACCGTCAAAGCTTTAAGAGAATGCTTTTGTGGGAGTAACTGGGAAAAATATGAATACGGAGGTTTAGAGGGTATTATATCCTCAGATAAAACTCTTAGAATAATTCCATCTTCAGGCAATGCAGCTACAGGTAATATGAATCAACCCGCTAGCAATAGAAATCCAAAAGGTATAAATATGATTCAGTTAATTGAAAATAGTCAACAAGGTTCCCTTTTTGAAGGATTTCCCGTCCAAATAAATGATGACAAATTTGAAACGTATGTACTATTATTCTATCATGACGATAAAAATTTAAGAATGGAATTATCGAAGCCGGCGTCTATAATAAAAGGAAAAATTGTTGCATGGGAAGAAAGAATAATTATAAAACCGTATGAATTTGAAAATGTTTCATTGAATTCAGAAGAACCGGTAGAAGAAGATTTCATTGATATCCCAGTCATAAGAAAACAAAATTAAAGAAGGTTTTATCATGTTTACACCATCAAGATTGGCATTAGCCAGACAAAAACGTGGTTATAGCAAAAAAAAATTGGCAGAATTAATAGGTGTTACTGCACAATCTATCAGCAATTTTGAAAGTGAAACTGTTCAAGAAATACCAAGCGAAAAAACTTTGTTAAAACTATCACAAGTATTAAATTTTCCTGTCAACTTCTTTAATAGAGAAAAAGTTTCATTTGTTTCATTGGAAAGTGCCAGTTTTCGTGCTCTTTCTAAAATGACTGCATCACAAAGAGATTCTGCGCTAGCATCTGGTGTTTTGGCATTTGAAGTAAATAATTGGATTGAAAAAAATTTTGAATTGCCAATGCATGAACTTCCTGATTTAAGAAACGAAACTCCTGAATCGGCAGCCATGTATTTAAGACAAATATGGTTTCTAGGAGAAAAACCAATTTCAAATATAATACATTTACTTGAATCAAGAGGCATAAGAGTATATTTTATTGCTGAAGATTATAAAAGTGTAGATGCTTTTTCGATTTGGAATGAAGGAACCCCATTTATACTTCTAAATACATTTAAATCCGCAGAAAGGAGTCGCTTTGATGCGGCACATGAGTTAGGTCATTTGGTTTTACACAAGCATGGTGTCCCAAGAAGCCGAGAAGCTGAAGCCGAAGCTAACAGATTCGCATCAGAATTTTTAATGCCTAAAGCAAGTATGCTTGCCAAAGCCCCCAAATTACCAACATATAAAAATTTAATTGATTTAAAACATTATTGGCTAGTTTCTTTGGCTGCAGTTGTCTATAGGTTAAAAACATTGAATTTGATAACAGAGTGGCAACATAGAACTTTAGTGATTGATATGGGTAAAAAGGGATACAATATAAATGAACCTTACACAATCTCTAAAGAAAAGTCCCAAATATTTGAAAAAGTTTTTGAGGCACTAAAAGATGAAGGTTTTTATAAAAATAAATTAGCCAAAGAACTTGGTATTTCTGTGTTAGATTTGCAAAAATTAACATCGGGAGCAGGATTAGTCGCAGTTAAGTAAAATCTTTTCTGAACTATCTCTTTCAATATATCTTATTGCATGTTTGTGATATTCTAAAGAAAAAGGAGTGAAGTATGGCAATTCCAACACACGTTGAATTAATGATACCGTTTTTAGAAGTCTTATCAGATGATAAGCTGCATTCTAAAAGAGAAATGGTTGAGATTTTAAGCAAAAAATTCAAGCTAACACCTGAAGAAATGAACGAGTTAATCCCTAGCGGAGGCAAAAAATTTTCAGGAAGAGTTGGATGGGCAAGAACATATTTGAAAGCTTCAAAATTAGTAGAATCGCCTGAAAGAGCTGTTTTCAAAATAACTGAAAGAGGTAAAAAAGCTTTAATCGATAAACCTGTTAAAGTCCTGCAATATTTAAAACAATACCCCGAATATTTGGAATTCATTGGGGGTAATAAAAAAGATAATAACGATAAAAATGAAGAAATTATTACAAGAACAGAAACCCCTGATGAACTAATTGCAGAAGCAAGAGCAATATTAGCATCCCACTTAGAAGCAGATTTATTATCTAAAATTGCGGATAATTCTCCTGCTTTTTTTGAAGAATTGGTTGCTAAATTATTATTGTCAATGGGATATGGTGGTTCTGAAAATGATATACTTCAAAACCGTGGCAAATCTGGAGATGGAGGAATTGACGGAATTATAAAACAAGATGTATTGGGGTTAGATAAAATTTATATTCAAGCAAAAAGGTGGTCTGACAATGTTGTTTCTCGTCCCGAGGTGCAAAAATTTGTAGGGGCGGTGCATGGGCAAAATGCAAATCGTGGAGTATATATAACAACTTCATCATTTACAAACGAAGCAATAGAATATGCCAATAATATTAATTCAAATATTATCTTGGTTGATGGTAAAAAACTTGCCAAATTAATGATTGAGTATAATGTTGGGGTTCAAGTAAAAGATACTATCCAAATAAAGAAAATTGATGAAGATTTCTTTATTGAGGGTGAGTAATTTAGTATTCAATATCTTCTTCAAACTCTCTAATGTTATCAAGTTCAATATTGTAGCGTTTGCCGGTTTTATCAACACAGGTTGCAAAATCAACGGTCTTGTCTGCAAATTTGTTTTCCCATAAACAAATCAGTAAACCGATTTCTTGCGTTTTTAAATTCAAAATTTTTGTTCCATATAGCAGATAATCTTTTTCAAGCATATAAAGCTCCTTTCAAACCATACTATTCATCACTCTTTTTATAGAGAATTTCAACGGAAAAAGATTAATTTGAATCATTTCGACATAAATTTTTAAATGCTGTTTAAAAAGCTTTTAAAAGTGTTTTAAAAGGCATTTAAAATTTAAGTTGTTTTTTCTTGTTTACAAAAAATGCATTTAATAAATCCGATTCATTTTTCAAAAGCCGAATAATTGGTGCTAGATTGTATAATTCCTCAATATGAGGCTGCTTTTTAACAAAATAATTAATAACCATTGTGATATTGTAGATATTTTCAGCGAACTTGCAAAGTTTTTTAAAATCCTCCCGAGTGATATTATTTTCAACTTTTTTCATATACGAC
>CADBOJ010000102.1 GCA_902796305.1 uncultured bacterium
AACTATACCGTCACCGTCTATATCATAATCTATTACTTTAGATGATGTTTTAACTCCGTCGCCGTTAAGGTCGAATGATAGGGGAGAGGATGTACAGTAATCCGCATTACCGGATTGCATATTTCCGCATTCGTCCATATAGTAATATTTTTCACCGCAGTCTGACTCTTTAAAATTGTTTAAATAGCCGTTGCCCATAGGAACAATATCCGAACCTTTACATTTCAGACCGCCGATTTTTGTGTTGACATTGGCATTTGTAAATGCGCTTAGATTAACATTGGAAGCGGTATCTGCACTGCTGTTTGTAATTACATTTGCATTTGTACCGTCTGCGTTCGTGTTTACGCCGTTTACAATTGAATTTATATTCGTGTTTGCACCTTTTACATTTGTGTTTACATTCGTGTTTGCATTATTGTTTGTATTTGATACGGTTCCACTGCTTCCGTATTGTCTTGCCAGTGAAGCACCGTTGTTTTTCATATCGTATATATGATATGCGCCGTCTTGTTTTCCTTTGGCAAAAATGTATCTTGGTTTTCCGTCGGATAATTTTTCTTTTAAATCAATATTGTTATCTTTAACAAGCTGCATTTCAGCTTCCGTTACAAGATTGGGTACGGCTTTACTTAAAGCCTTTTCCGCTTCACTAAGAGATGCTTTTGTTGTTTCAAGTGTACTGTTTGTTGTAGTGATATCATTTGTAATTGTTTTATATTCGTTATTTAAGGTTTCAAGCTCATTGCCGATTGCGGAAAATTTGCTTCCAAGAACCTGTAGTTTTGACGAAACAAAATCTGCTTTTGAAGTTAAACCTTTAACAGCACTTGTAAAAGCACTTGTAAAATCTTCGTTGTTAAATCTTTTTTCTATGTAAGAATCCCATTCGCCGTCTTCATTCGGATTATATGCTGCTAGTGCAGAATATACGGCTCTTTTTTGTTGATATTTAATATCTTCTTCGGCATCTTTTGTTGCCTGATTTATTTTTTCTATTATTCTTTTATATTCTTCGTTTTCTTCCGATACTTCTTTTTCAAGCTTATCAAATTCAGCCTTTTTAGCGATTATTTCGGCTGCTTTTTTGGTTTTTGATGCTTCAAGTCCGGTTTTTTTACTTGTGAAGGTTTCAATATCTTTTTTATATTGTTCAACTTGTTTTTGTAATTTGTTATATTCTTCGGTATTTGCGGAAGTATCAGAACTTGTTGTATCGGTATCTTTACTTTCGGCTTCTTTGGATTTGTCTTCCTTATCTTTACCAACATAAGAATCTTTTAATTCCGCCTGTAAATCTGCCATCATTTGTTCGATGGTTTTTTGATTTCCGTTGTTGATAGAAAGAAATTCAATCTGATGTTCGCTCACAAATAATCTGAGCTCTTCCTGAGTAATTTTTTTATCGGCATCTTTTTCAAGGAGAGTATCTGCAAGTTGTTTTAAAGTAATTCCCGTTGCTCCCGTATCATTTACCGCCATATTGTTCATCCTTTCTTACACCCTATTGTTTACGGCAGAAAAAACGGCACACTTTAGTTTTTGTTACAAAAATTTACATTATTTATTCTTCGTTAATTTTTTTCAAATACAATTCATCGACAAGTACACAAATTACACTTGCAATGGCAGGAGCAAGGATAATACCCCAGAAGCCTAAAAATCTTGCGGATATAAGCAGGGAAATTATAATTACAAGCGGATGCATGTTTAAAAATTTTCCGAAAATTATCGGTCTTAAAAGTTGATTTTGTGCCCATTGAGCAATCATATAAATTACGAAAGTTAAAAGCACATATCCTACTCCGCCGGATGCACTTGTTACAAGACCAATTGCAACGGCAACTGACGGGCCTATGACAGGAATTATATCAAATATACAGGTTATAAAACCCAAAATAAATGCATGAGAATTGTGCAAAATTAATAGCCCGATGGTTGTTACAACTCCGACAAAAACCATTGCAATTCCCTGTGCAAAGATATAATTTCCGACTTTTGACGATATACTGTCAAATATTCTTCTTGCTGTTTCTTTATTTTTTTTCGGGAAAAATTCAATAAACTTTTCCGTAAGCCTTTTTTCATCATAAGTAAAATAAAATACCATAATTGATATTGCAAAAATTGTTGTTAGAAAGTTTGCAACAAGTTTTCCCGCAACAATAGAGTTCTCAACCACTCCGCTTGCACTCTGAGCTATTGTATCTTTTAAAGATTCAAATGTTATATATTCGGAAATCGAGTGATTGAAAACTTTTATGCTGAACAGTTTATCTACGTTATCGACAAGCTCGGGCAAAGTTCCGATTAAACCCGCAGCTTCCCTGTAAATTATTGAAATCAAAGGCAGAAGAACTATTACACTTATCAAAATCATTAAAAGCAGTACGATTGTAACCGCCCATACTCTGGGTATATATTTTTCCATTTTGTTTATAGCGGGAACTATTGCACAGGTTATAACAAAAGATGCAAAAAGCATCATGAGTATATCAATTGAAAATACTGCAAGAGCAATAATTCCGGCTATTATTACAAAAGCAATTACGTTTTTTAAACTTAAATTTTTTGTTTCCATTTATGTTTCCCGTGCTTTAAAAAATCATAAGGTTCATGTTATAATTTTTTTTGAGATTTATCAAGAGGAAAGTAGTGTAAATGGGCTTTATCAATCAGGATATTAAACCTTTAGACACAAAAATAAACAATAGCGGTAATTTAGAAATCGGAGGATGCGATTTATCGGAAATTGCAAAAAAATATAAAACTCCTCTTTATGTTATAGATAAAGCTACTGTTGAAACAATGGCTCATGACTATAAGAAAGCATTTTCAGCTCTTGAAAATGTTAAGATGGTTTATGCTTCAAAAGCACTTATGACTTCTGCCGTAGCAAAAATTTTCCATGATTGCGGATTCGGATTTGATGTTGTGTCGCTGGGTGAAATGTATACCCTTAAAAATGCGGGAATTGACCTGTCGCATGCAACTTTTAACGGCAATAATAAAAGCCCTGAAGAACTTGAATTTGCGCTAAAAAATAACATTGCAAGAGTAAGTGTGGATAATTTTTATGAACTTGAATTATTAGATAGAGAAGCTAAAAAACAAGGAAAAATACAAAAAATATTTTTAAGAATTAACCCGAGAATTGAATGCCATACCCATGAATATATTCAAACAGGGCAACTGGATTCTAAGTTCGGTTTTGATTTTTCAAAAGTATCGGAAACCGTAAAATTAATTTTAGAAAATTACAAAAACCTTGAACTAACAGGACTGCATTCCCATGTCGGTTCTCAAATTTTTGAAACATCAATATTTAATGATGAAATAGAAGTTTTAATCAAAGAAATAAGGAATATCAAAGACGAATTTAACATTCAGCTGACCGAAATAAATATCGGAGGCGGATTGGGCGTAAAATATACAAAAGAGGATGTTCCTCCGAGTGTTTATGATATAGCGGATATTATTATAAAGGCTCTGGATAAAAATTGTAAATTGTATAACGTCGAAAAGCCGACATTAATTATAGAACCCGGACGCTCGCTGATTTCTACCGCAGGAGTAACTTTATATACAATAGGTTCAATAAAGGATATTGAAAATATAAGAAAATACATATCCGTTGACGGCGGAATGGCAGATAACCCCAGACCCTCAATGTATCAGGCAAAATATTCGGCGGAAATAGTAAACAAAAAAGAAACGGTTAATATGGAAAAAGTAACCGTTGCAGGTAAATTCTGCGAATCAGGCGATGTTTTAATTAAAGATATAGAACTGAATTCTCCAAAATCAGGTGATATCCTTTGTGTATACAATACGGGAAGTTATTGCTATTCAATGTCATCAAACTATAATTCATCTCTAAGACCTGCCATGGTTTTACTCGACAAAGGAGAAGCAAAAATAATTGTTAAACGTCAAACTCTTGAACAACTTGTTCAAAATGATGTATTATTATAATCAGAGGATTTTAAAAAGTGCATTTTACAAATTTTGACATATTTTTAGCGGAACAGTTTAAAAATTTCTTTAACGGAATGGATAGAGTAGCTATTTCCGTTAATATAATTGAAATATGCCTGCTTGTTTTTATCCTTTATTATCTTTACAGGAGATTTATTAAAGGAACTCAAAGTGAAAATCTTGTAAGAGGTTCGATGCTCCTTATTGTTATGTGGGGCATATCGGAACTGCTGATAAGATTAAATTTGAATATCCTCGGTGTATTTTTAAAAACACTTGTTTCCATAGTATCCTTTGCCCTTATAGTTATATTCCAGCCGGAATTAAGAAAATTTTTAGGTTACATAGGACAGGGAAATCTTTTTGAAAAAATATTTTTAAATTCCGAAGGCTCATTTACGAATGAGAAAAAAATTGACGTTGCAAAAGAACTTATTGAAACAATTAAATATCTTTCAAAATCAAAAACGGGAGGGCTTATTGTTCTTCAAAAAGATGTAAACCCGCTTACTCATTCCGATGTCGGCGTTAAATTAAATGCAGATATTTCCCAAGAGCTTCTTCTTACGATATTTTTCCCAAAAACTCCGCTTCATGACGGAGCTGTTGTAATAAGAGATGATAAAATTATATCGGCAGGCGTTTTACTCCCTCTAACGGAAGACCCAAAACTTTCATGGCGTTACGGCACACGTCACAGAGCCGCTATCGGCGTATCTGAAGTATATTCGGACTGTGCATGTATTGTAGTATCCGAAGAAACAGGGGATGTATCAGTTGCAATTGACGGCATATTAAAGAAATATGAAGACCTCGGTAAATTAAAATCCGACTTAATCAGAATTTTAGGTTATAAACAAGAAGAAAAACAAACTCATGAAAAGAGTTTTATTAAGTTTGATAACATTTTCGGCAAAATGAAATAATATTTTCCCGTATTGTATTTTGTTCTATTGTCTTTTATTAAATAAAAATGTAAAATTAATATTATGGATATAAATTATAATGCTGACAGTATTATTGTGGGAGCGGGACCCGCCGGAATTAGTGCGGCGCTTGAGATAGCACGTGCCGGAAAACGTGTTGTTTTGATTGAAAGGAGTCCTCATCCCGGTGCTAAAAATATGTACGGCGGAAGTGTATATACTCATGCGCTCAAAGAAATTTTAAAAGAAGATTTTGATTTAATTAAATACGAAAGAATAATAACTTCTCATACATGGTCATTTTTAAACGAAAAAGGTTCGTTTGAAATGACATACAATAACAATGACTCAACAGCATCTTATGCCGTTAAAAGATTTAATCTCGAAAAACAATTAATTGAAATAGCAAAAAAAAGAGGGGTTTATTATATCCCCAATACATTAGTAAAAGAGCTTCTTGTTCAAAACGGAACGGTATACGGAGTTAAAACCGAACTTGAAGAATATTATGCACCTGTTACAATTCTTGCCGACGGCGTAAATTCTCTTCTTGCAAGAAAAATCAATCTAAGAAGCGATTTTAAACCGCAGGATATGATTTTATCGGTTAAAGAAGCAATCAAACTTGATAAAAAAACAATTGAAGAAAGATTTAATCTTAAAGAAGACTGCTCAAACGGAGTAAATAAGCAATATTTCGGAACAAACTTCGGTTATCTGAAATGCATTAAAAATCTTTTTATGATGACTTTCCTTTATACGTTTAAAGATACTTTAATGCTTGGAGTCGGTGCAAATCTCGGAGATTTAACAAAAAATAAAATTAATATAAACTTTGTTATTGATGAAGTTAAAAAGCATCCGGATATAGCACCTTTAATTAAAGGCGGGGAAACAATAGAATATAGCGCCCATTTAATTCCCGAGGGCGGATTTAAAAAGATGCCGAAACTTGTTACAAACGGAGCGATAATAGTCGGAGATGCGGCAGGTTTTATAAACAGCGTCCATTTCGAAGGAACAAATTTTGCTCTTATGTCTGGAAAATATGCGGGAGAAACCGCTGTATCGGCACTGGATAGCGGAACATACACCGAGCAGGTGCTTTCAGCTTATGTTAAAAAGCTTGAAAATTCGTTTATTTTAAAAGATTTATATTCATACAGAAATATAATAGAAAGACTTCATTCAAGGTCAAATTCTCTTTCGGTTTATTATCCGAATAAAATTGCAGAGCTTTTTGAAATAATAACTGATGCAAATTGCATTTCAAAAGCATCACAAATCAGAAAATACATGTTCGACTTTTTGAAAGAAAGGGGACTCAGGGAGGTTGTTAAAGATATGTTTGCATTCTCTAAATGCGGTGCAGATGTATTTTTTGGCAAATAGTTACCCGTAAATATGCAAAACGACAAAGAAAATTCTAAATCAATACAAAATAAACTCTCAACTGTCAAATACAATTGTGATGACAGTACGCATTTAATTGTCAGTCAGGAAAAGTGCGCCAAATGCAAAGACAAAACCTGCACATACATTTGTCCTGCGGGAGTATACAGTGTTGATGAAAATACCGGCGAAATTGTGGTACAATATGAGAACTGTTTAGAATGCGGAGCATGCAGAATAGCATGTCCAAAGCATGCAATAGATTGGAATTATCCGCATGCCGGTTGTGGTGTAATTTTTAAAAATAACTAATTTTTAAGGAGCAAATAATGGAAAATCAGTATTTTTCTAGGTGGTATGATAAAGATCCGGTACTTTCAATGTCGATGAAAACACTTGCAAGCTCTTCGGATGAAAGGCAAATTGCGGTTGCGTTAAATTTAATTAAAGTTATCATTGAACATAATATTCAGGATAATAAATATGAAAATGTTGAAGATATTATGTCTGCGGTTGAAGACGGCAGAATACAAAGAGGGCATTCAAGATGGTACGATATTGATTCAACCGTGAGAACCGCAATACAAATGCTTGAAAAGTGCCCTCCCGAAACAAAGAAAAAAGTTGCACTGGATATGGCACAAATTGTTATTGAAAAAATAATTCAGGATGAAGATAAAGAAGAGCTTGAAAAAGAAGAACGGGAACAAAACGAGCTTGATGAAGAAAATATCTTAGAACTTAATACTGATGATTACTCGGATAGCAGCAATGAATGATGCGGAAAGGTTTGAAGAGCTTCAAACAAAAGTTAAATTAAACCCTAAAAATTTTCAGGCAAGAAGAGAATTAATAATGCTCTGTCTTGATTTAGGGTTTGAAGAAGCCGCACTTTTTCACATAAGATATTTGCTTAAAATTTTTCCCGATGACAGCGATTTATATTTTAATCTCGGAATTTGTCAGGAAAAACTTAAAAATAACAAGCTTGCGCTTGAAGCATATGAAAAAGCCGTCAAATTAAGGTGCGACGATCCCGATTATTTATACAATCTTGCTCTTGTATGCGAAGCCGAGGGCAATTGTGATGAAGCCTTAAATAATTTTAAAAAAGTAATTTGTCTTAAAAAAGAAGACTCAAATTCATTTTTTTTAATCGGTATTTTATATTCAAAAAAAGGCAGGAGCGATATTGCCGTAAAATGCTTTAAAAAAGCAATAGAATATAATTACAGCGATTATTTTGCACATTTTTACCTTGCCGAAGAATACAAAAAAAATAAAGAATACGACTTTGCACTTGTTGAATACAGAAAAGTTCTTGAGCTTTCTCCCGATTATTCATGGGCTTATTTTAATATTGCCCAGATATACTGGGAGCTTGGAAGAGTTGATGACAGTATTATTATGCTTAAAAAAACAATAGAAAAAAATACGGATGATGTTGAGGCATATAAACTCCTTGCTCAAATTTTAATCAAAAAAGAAAAATATGAAGAAGCTCTTGAAATTTTAACAGGTGCAATTGAAAAAAATCAAAACGGAGATTTGTATTATTTGATTTCAAAGATTTTTGAAAAATTCAATGACACTGCATCAAGAAAATCAAGTCTTGAACTTGCATTAAATAACAAAAAAAGTTTGACTTTTGATTTTAATTCCGTAAAACATGAATTTGAAAAGTTAAATAAAGAAGTACAAAATTGACAAAATGTCTTCTTAAATATATCTTAAAAATATGCTTATTTTTGGAATAGACCCCGGAATAGGGATAACAGGTTACAGTTTTATTGAGGCGAAAGATGATACTTTCCGCTTAATTACAAGCGGTTCAATTCAAACGGATAAAACCGCTCCGCATCCCAAAAGACTTCTTGAACTAAGGAACGATATAGATTTCCTGATTAAAAAATATAAACCCGATTGTGCTTCAATTGAGCAATTGTTTTTTTTCAAAAACCAAAAGACAATTATTCCCGTAGCACAGGCAAGAGGAGTAATACTTTTAACATTGGAAGAAAACTCAATTCCGATGTACGAATATACTCCGCTTGTTGTAAAACAAACAATAACGGGACACGGGAGAGCTGAAAAAAATGAAGTAAAGATTATGGTAAAAAAATATATAGAAATAGACAAAAATATAAAATTAGATGATACAATAGACTCAATTGCTCTTGCAATATGCCACTTTCAGAATATTAAATTTAAGGAGAAAATAAAATGAATAGACTCATAGTTAAACGTGCAGCTGCTTTTTCATTTCTTCTCGGGGCAATTCTTGGAATAATGGCAATTATACCGTTTATTTCGGGGCTGGCATATTTAATTTTAATTCTTTTATCTTCTGTTACTGTCATTTTATACATGAAAAAAAATGAAAAATATTTGGGGATAATAGATACACAGCAAGGTGCTATACTGGGAGGAATAATCGGTTTTGTTACAACTATTGGATTTTGTACGGTATTTTTACCTATGAAGTTTATACTGTCATTAATATTTACGAAAAGCACGGATTTAGGAATTTCGTTTTTTTTCACAACAGCTCCATGGTTATTTTTCATAATAATATTTATTGTAGCTGTAATACTCGGTTTTATTAACTCTGCAACAGGCATGGGAACTGCATATTTTTTGGGCTATTTTGAAAAAAAACCCGAAGGGTATGATGCCCCGCTTGATATAAAAATTGAAGACTGAAAAGGAAAATTATATGGAAAAGACAATATACTGGCAAAACACATCAGAAACTTCGGGATATTCCGTTATGATAGACCAAACAATTATACCTGAAGAATTTAAAACGGTTGATGTTAAAACTTCAAACGATATGTATGATGCCATAAAAACAATGATAGTAAGAGGAGCACCCGCTATTGGAATAGCAGGAGCGCATGGAGTTACCCTATCTGCCATAGAAAATAAAAATGCTCCCGATTATAAAACTTTTTTAGCAAATATTGAAAAACAAGCGGAATATATAAATTCTTCCCGCCCTACGGCAGTTAATTTAAAATGGGCGATAGATAATCAGCTTGAAATAATAAGAAAAAATTCGGATAAAACAAACGAAGAAATTATTAAATTGCTTATTCAAAATGCTATAAGGCTTGAAAATGAAGATATTGAAATAAATAAAAAAATCGGCGGATACGGTTCAAAAATTGTTCCAAAAGGTGCAACAATTTTAACCCATTGTAACGCAGGAGCGCTTGCAACAGTGGGCTGGGGAACGGCATTAGGGGTTGTAAGAAGTGCTTGGGAAAAGGATAAAACCATTAAAGTTTTTGCCGATGAAACACGTCCCCGCCAGCAGGGAGCAAGGCTTACAACCTATGAACTTACCCGTGACGGCATTGACACAACCCTTATAACGGACGGTATGGGCGCATATTTCATGAAAAAAGGTATGATTAATGTTGTTATAACAGGTGCGGATAGAATTGCCTTAAACGGTGACAGTGCAAATAAAATTGGCACATATATGGTAGCAATCGCAGCTAAATATCACAATATTCCTTTTTATATAGCTGCCCCAAAATCAACAATCGACCCTAATATCAAATCGGGAGAAGAAATATTTATAGAACTCAGAAACAAAGAAGAAGTAACAATTATAAACGGTAAGCCTGTATGTACGGATAAGGTAAATGTCATAAATCCGGGGTTTGACGTTACGCCCGCTTCGCTTATAACAGGAATTATAACAGAATACGGGATTTTTAAGCCTGATGAAATTTATAAACTTTTTAATCAGCTGTAACGAAACTCTAATTTATTTAGTTGATGGGGTTTTACAAAATAAAAAACCATGGTATAAATAGATATGTATAAAAATAGGAGATAAAACAATTAGCAGAAATGATTCAAGAGCTCAAAACGAGCTTGTCAATGAGAAGATTAGAGCCAGAGAAGTTAGATTAATAGATGATGAAGGTGTCAATCACGGAACGGTTCCAACATCAAAAGCCTTACAAATGGCAAGAGAAAGAGATTTAGATTTAGTTGTTGTTTCTCCAAATCAGGCGCCCCCTGTTGCAAAAATATTAAACTGGGGCAAATATAAATACGAAATTGATAAGCGTGCTAAAGAAGCTAAGAAAAAACAACACACTGTTGATATTAAAGAAGTTAAAATGCGCTACAAAATAGATGTTCATGATTACGATGTACGTCTTAAAGCAGCGAAGAAATTTATATCCGCAGGAAATAAAGTAAAAGTTGTTGTTATGTTAAGAGGACGTGAAATTCAGCACAGTCATCTTGCAATGGATTTAATAAATAAATTTTTAGCGGATTTTGAAAACGAAAACATTACAATAGAAAAGAAGCCTCAACTTGAGGGAAGAAATGTTGTAATGGTTCTTGCACCCTCCGGAAAATAATGCGAAAGCCGGTGCGATAGCAACAAATCGACGAGATTTGTTGCGTGCACTACGATGGCGACACTCTGCCGAAGAAAAGGTGACTAAATGTCACGTTTTCTGAGAGGGAGATAATCGAGGCTGTTAAGCGACAAAGCGAAACAAAGCCGAGATACCCACAGGAGCAATAATGCGAAAGCCGGAGTGAAGACCAATTCGATGAGAATTAGTCGCAACTGTCGATACTCGCCGTTTCAAATCTTTGATTTGACAGGCGGAATAAAGCAAAAACGGTATGCTCTAAACAAGCGAGTTTAACGGCAGTTTTGCAAACAATGTTAAAAAAAGAATATTTAACAAATAAACCTGTCTTAAAATTAAAAATACAAAGACAGGTTTTTAAAATCCATAAATAATTTTGTGTAAGACTCCCTACAAATCTTCTTTCTTCTTTCTCTTGAACAATTCGCCCCAATCAAGTGCAAAATCAAATCCTGCCTGCAGTCAGATGAAACAAAAGGGAATGAAGCCGTTTTATAATGATAACGTCTTTAACGTTTCCCTGTCAATTTTTTAGCCCTTTTTCAGGTAAAAGGTGTAGTAGTAAAAAATATAAAAAAATGTCAACGGTGGGATTCGAACCCACGACATTCACCTTAGGAGGGTGACGTTCTATCCATCTGAACTACGTCGACATTTTTA
>CADBOJ010000103.1 GCA_902796305.1 uncultured bacterium
ATCATTCCCTAAAACTTTATTCTTAATTTCCTTTGAGCGCTTTTCAATTAAATAATCTTCATCGCCCCACAAAAAATATACAGGCATATCGTTTTCGTTTTAACTGTTTATAAGCAGGCTTGCGCCGATTACTCCTGCGGTATTTGCTAATTGCGCAGGAACAATTTTAACGGTTTCGGCTTGAATTGGCATGGCTCTCATTGCTATTGTTTTTCTGATGGGTTCAAGCAGAATATCTCCGGCATCCGCTACACCGCCTCCGATTATTACTTTTTCGGGATTTAAAAGATTAATAACGGAAGAAAGTCCGATACCTATTATTTCACCCATTTGTTTAAATATTTGAATAGAAACGGCATCACCCTGAAGCGCTGCTTGAGCAACAATATAGGGAGTTATTATTCCATCCGTTGCCATTTCTTTATATTTTGCGCTCTTTCCGCCCGATATGTATTCTTTTGCCATAGTTACAATGCTCGGTCCTGATGCATAGGCTTCAAAACAGCCGTGGTCGCCGCATCCGCAAAGAGGTCCATGACCAAGAGTAAGTTTAATATGTCCGATTTCGCCTGCGGCATTAGATGCGCCTCTGACCAACTTTCCGTTTAAAACGATACCGGAACCAATGCCTGTTCCGATTGTAATACAAATTAAATTTTCACAACCCTTGCCCGCACCGAAATTTAATTCGCCTAATGCTGCACATCTTACATCATTATCAAGTTTTGTTACTATTTGAAATTCGTCTTCAATCAATTTTGCAAGAGGAATATTTATCCAGCCCGGAATATTGGGAAGATTTTTTACCATACCGGATTTATAATCAATCTGCCCAGGTAAACCAAAACCAATGGCTTCAATTGTTTTATTATTCTGATTTGTTTCCTGCATTAAATCTTTAATTGCCTGTTTGATATTGGCAACACCCGCTTCAAAACCCATTTCCGCACGAGTCGGAACGGTATTTGAATATGCAATTTTTCCGTCAAAATCAACAAGAGCGATTTTTATATTTGTTCCGCCTATATCAACACCAATTCTGTATTTTTTCATTTTCCTCTCCTAAGTCTTATTTATAAAATGATTTTATCATAAAAACTTGAATAAGACTTTAATTTATATTACGTTTATAACTTTACATTATAAAAAAATAAAATATAATAAAGAAAAGCCATTAATGAAAAATTCAAAAAATGGCTAAAAAGTACTATTAGTAAAATTTATAAAATTTCTTCCGCAAGAATTTAATCCTGCGGAAGAAATTATTTTATTTATGCATTGTAAACACTTGTATAACATGCGGCAAGTGCGCCTAATTTTCCTACATCAGCGCAATTATTAAATGCATCAAATGCGGAAGCATAACCTTTACCGCCCGTTGCTGATTCGTCGGCAAGCCAGTTTGCTACATTTTGAGCTACCGTTGCAATCTTAGAGTAGTCAATGGAATTTGTTGTAGTTCCATATTTTACATCCAATCCTGCATTCTTAGCTGTTTCAAATTTAACACCTTTGGTTAAATCCACACCGTCAGCTAAATTACCATCAGCCGTAAAGATTAATGTATTGCTTGTTGTAAACGATGTAACCTTATCGCCTTTTTTCTTAATAACAGCATTGCCGTTTCTATCTGTTTTTAGGGCTACATCAAAGATTACATTTTCTTTACCCTTTAATATAACGGTATTAGCGCCTTTTCTGTCTGCTTTTTTATCGATTATGCCGATTAAATTTTTATCATAGGCAAAGCCCGATAAATCATAAACATCGTTTCCGGCACCGCCGTCAAGAGTAACATTTAAGTTTGCAAGAGCTGCATCAGCGGAAGTTACGATAAATTTATCATCACCTGCTCCGCCTGTTAAATAATCTTTAACATTATCTGTAGCAGTTAAAGTGAATGTGTCTTTTCCCGCACCTGCATTAATAATATTGTTACCGCCCGTAATAGTAAATTTATCTTCACCTTTTGCGGTTGTAATATTATTTGTACCGCCTGAAATTAATGTAAATAACTTATCATCGGCGCCTGTTTTAATTGTGTTGTAACCGTTTAAGATATTAAATGTGTCTTTTCCCGCACCGGAGTTAACGGTGTTGTTACCGTTTGTAATTGTAAAGTTATCAACACCTTTACCAGTTGTTACTTTATTTAAACCGCCGTTAAGATTGATTGTATTTGCTACAGCACCGCCCGTTACGTTTGTTAAAGCGTTTCCAAGCTTAATTGTATTAACTCCGTTTTTCGCAGTAACAGTGTTTGAACCGTTTCCTGCGATTAATTTATTTTCACCTACGGAAGTTAAATTTGCGGTGTTATCACCAAGACCCATATTTACATTATTTGATGAATATCCGCCGTCAGCTCCGCCTGTTAGCGTTGCATTAAATACATCGTTACCTTTGCCGAAAGTTACTTTATTTATTCCGCCTTCTTGTGTAACTGTTGCGCTTTGACCTGCTAAAGATTTAACGTTAATCGTATCATTAAATAATGAACCTTTAACATCATCATTGCCCGAACCGGAGTTAATAGTTACACCTTTAACACCGTTAGCTGAAACATAATCAGCTACATTGATTCTATCGGACATATCTGAACCTGTTAACTTGCCTTTAGTATCAACTGCTTCAGTGCCTTGGTTTAAATTATCAAACAAATGATAGAATTGCATTCCATTATGTCCCGAACCATTTATTAAAACTGTTGCACCTGTGCTTTTACCTGCATAATCTTTAATGGTAAGTGTTTTCCAGTTATCTCCATCGGTATTTATTTTTAATATTGCATCTGTTCCTTTTTGTTCAAACCTGATTTTACCGTTTTTGGTATATGTATCTGTTGCGTCGTTATATGCTGTTACAAAGTCGATTTCTGTAAAATTAAGTGTTAGAGTTTCGCCCTGAGTTAATGTAATTTTAGTACCATCAATTGCATCATTTGCTAAATTAATAGTATTTTTACCTTTGCCCATGGTAAGCTCACTACCTGCAACGGCAGCAACTGTTTCATTGTAGTCGGTACCTGTGTATTTTTTGTCTGTCGTCAGAGTACCTGTAATTACAACATCTTTTAAAATTGAAACGTTATTTGAGTCGCCAAGGTTAATTGTATCAACATTTTTTGAAGATTTATTTTTAAAGAAGTCTGTTAAAGTAACTGTACTTGAATTATCATTTACATCGCCTATTACAAGATTATTATCATTTCTTGTAAATGTTAGTTCGTCCTTATTGGCATCAACTAAGCTGGAACTGTTATTTTTTCTAAATTTAAGAACGTCTTCAACTCCGGCATTAGCTACTGTATCTTTATCAAAGCCTGTAGCGTTTCCTTTTAGGTTAAAGCCGATAATATCTTTACCTTTTCCTAAAGTAATTTTATCATCTCCTGCTTCACCGTAAATGTAATTTGTACCTGCAGTAGCAATTATTTCATCGTTTCCTGCTCCTGCATGTATTTCATCAGTTCCTGTTCCTGCTGTGATTGTATCTTTTCCTGCACCACCAATTAATACATTGTATCCTGATGTGCCGGAAATAGCATCATCAGCATCAGAACCGATAACATAAGAATTAACATTTTTGGTAGCTGTTAAAGTTTTATTTTCAGCAGTTCCGATAATTGCTTCTTGGAAATAAACAGGATCTTTTGTTTCCCTTGCAGAGTAGCTGTCAGGTGTAAGGTCTAATTTTTGTTTTGCAATTGAAATTGTGCTGCCTGAAGCTATAATTTTATCTACCGCATTGTCTACCGCTTCTGTTTTATCGGAGCTTTTATAGTAGCCTTTTATTGTTACGGAATCAGTAAGAACTTTGTTCGTTTCAAAATTTCTTTTTGCTTCAATAACTAAATCGGTACCATTTTTTACAAAGTGAAGGTCTTTTGCCTTAACATCAGTAAATTTAATAGTATCTAATTTATCAGCATCTAATAAAGTATCGTTTCTAAAACCGTCTTTAAGAGTAAATACATATGTATCTGCACCGCTTCCCGCAGGAGCATCTGATGCTTCTGTTCCACCGTATATAAAGTCATTTCCTGCACCTGCAGTGATTGTATCATTTCCTGCGCCGCCATTAATCCAATCAACGCCATCAGAGCCTACGATTTCATCATTTCCTTTGCCAGTTGAAGCAATGGCTTGAATAACAGTTTCGCCGACTTTTACTACGGAGCCATCTAAAGTAAAGGTATCAGCTTTAATTGCAGTAAGCTGATCACTTGTTAAACCAAGTTTACCATCAGCTTGTTTTACAAGCTGAACTTTTTCACTTAAACTTTCGGATGTGATTGGTGTATAAACACTTCCTTCATATTCTAAAGCAAGTTTTTCATTTGCTTTACCTGTATAGCTTAAGCCTGTATTTGCTTTTAAACCTTCGTTAATTGTTTTAAAATCAGAAATATCAGCAGTTGCTGCTTTTTTATAGTCAGCCGTTACATCTACTGCTTGTGCCAAACTTGCTACTATTTCGGTATTTGCTACTAAGCCTGTTTTATCTCCTACTATTAAATCATAATCAGTTTTTTTAAATCTATATACCTTAGCATTACTTAAAGTCATACCCCAGCCTTCGCCGGTGTAGTCCCAAGGAGCGTTATTAAGAAAATCTGTATTATCAAGCCAAGCGCTGTTTTGTATAAAACCTTCACTGCCGCTCATGCCATCTTTGAATAAACTTCTCCACATTGTAGCTCCATCAAGAGTTTTAACAACATTTCTTGATGTTTTATTGTCATATGTGTCAAGAGTAAAAGCATAAGTACCTTCAGTTAATTCTGTTGCACCAAAAGTTGCTTTTTCACCTTTCTTTGCAACTTCAACAGTTGCAACATACACATATTCTGTATTTGCTTTTAAGGTTGCTACTTTTGTTTCACTGTTATTTGTGTACAAAATGTCAGTATAGCCGGGTTTAAATCCGAGTACGTCCTGAATTTTCACTGTTGTCGGTTTTGTTGCCATAAGTTTTATTCTCCTTTTCTACTTGCATAAACCTGTAAACTAATATGTTTATTGACTATCTTATATCTGCCTTTTCTAATTTTTTTCATAATTACAATTGCACCAATCTACTCTTAATAAAAGTATACATGTTTAACGATTAGTGTCAACATGTTTAACATTATGCAATTTTTTATATGGACTTAATATAATTGAGCAAAACGGGATTTGGTAATGAGTATTCAAAAACAACTGGGCAAAAGAATTCAAGAACTTAGAAAAATCAGAGGATTAAGTCAGGAAAAACTTGCCGAAAAAATTGATATTGCAATTAATACAATGTCTAACATTGAGCGTGGAAATGCTTTTATGACTTCGGTTACTCTTGAAAAAATTGTTGATATTTTAAATGTGACTCCAAGAGAGCTTTTTACTTTTGAAAAAGAAGTTAATAAGCAGGATTTATATAAATACATAATGTTAAAAATTAAGTTTTTAAAAAATGACACAAATAAACTGAGTATAATTAAAAAATTTCTCGATGCTATTTCTTAGTTATAGGGCATTTTTAAAAGTTTCTAACTTAATTTACTTTTAATTTTATATATGTTATATTCCGAAATAATTAAGGCGGGGAGTTATGAAAAAAGTTATTCTTTTGTTACTTGGTCTATTTTTATTTAGCAGTTTTTCTTTTGCATCAAATCAATCATTATCGGATGCCGTTAAAAATTCTTCAATTTATCAAAAATATAAAAATGGCGGAATGCAATCTGCACAAAATGAATACAAGAATTTAAAAGAAAACGGCACAATTCAAGAAATTGATTTTCTTTTCATGCTACAGCTTAATAGCCAACAAAAACAAATGCACAGAGTAATAAGCACGGCAAAAGAAGGGTTGGAAAAATTCCCGAATTCCGCACCTATTTATACAACACTCGGAATGGCATATTCGGAAATTAAAGAATACGATAAAAGTATTGAATACCTTTCGCAATCAATAAAAATAAAACCGTCCGAACCTGCATATTATAACAGAGGTCAAATATATTACTATGTTAAAAAAGACTATTCTAAAGCAATATCAGATTTTACAAATGCCCTTAATTATATAGAAGAATATTCAAATGAAAATTTAAAAAATAAAGCACTGGGTGATATTTACTATTCAAGGGCATTATGCTTCGGCAAAAAAAATAATTTCAATCAAGCAATAGAGGATTATACGGAAGCCATAAAATATGATAATAAAAATCCCGATTTATATTATAACAGGGCGGTAGCGAAACTATCAAAAGCAAATAAATCTTCAGGAAAAATGCTTAACGAGCTGACAGCTTCCGCAAATAAAGACTTTGATATGGCTTTAGACGGATATCAAAAAAGCAATAATAAAACTATGTGCAATAAAATACAAAACTATAAACAACTCCAAGCCGTTATGTCCGTTATTAAATAAAGAGCATTAAATATAAAAACCGCTTTCCTTTTTGAAAAGCGGTTTTCCCCAAGTCCGGTAGTATACCTTATTTAAAACTTTTTTGTTGTTAATTGCCTTTTACATTCCTTTTTAGCTTTTTTCTTTTCGCCATCACTCCCTTCAAAAAGCGTTGTTTTGTAAGCTCCTTGACTATGTTATTATTCTATTCCTTAACGCAAAGTACGCAATAGACAGTATTGTTAAAAAAGTTTTACAATACTGTTTTTACAATCGTGATGAGTGAAAATTAGAATTTACAAAATTAACATTGGTTTTTTTTATTGACAAGGCACAAAATGTCAAACAGATTTGCTCTTTGACATGCCAAAAACCAAAATCCTTATTATTTAATTAATTCAAATTCTTTTAAATATTTTTCAATATCAATTTTTTCTGTTTTAACATCAAGCCCGTTTCCGTGCATTTCCTTCGGGACTGCCTTTAAAATTTCCGTTCTTTCGTCATTCTTCTTCATAAAATAAACACCTCTTATATATATAAAGTATATATTTTATAAATAATTGCCCGATTTCTGCACTTTTTTACAAAAGTTTAAGCAAATAAAAAGTTATCCCGAAAATCCCCGCAATTGACATGTAAATTATAGGCGAACGGCTGAGTTTAAAAGTTAAAATAAAAAGCAAAATAACTACGAAAAGTGCTTTTATATCAATTGAAGCGCAGGATAATTGCTTATTTAATACAAGATTATAAAACAATTTTAATCCTACAGCCGAAATAAGAGCACAAGAGGTCGGGCGGAGAACATATAAAATTGATTTTACATACTTGTTTTCGCTGAATTTATCATACAATTTAAAAACTCTGCTTGTTATAATCAGCATGGGTAAAACAAGTGCAACACTTGCTATGATTGAACCTTGTATATTTAATGTTTTAAAACCCGCAAATGTTGCCATATTTAAACCTATAGGACCCGGGGTAATTCCGGATATTGCTATTAGCTGAGTCAATTCACTGTTTGAAAACCAGTTATATGTGTCGCTTATCGCATATAAAAACGGTAAAGACGCATATCCTCCTCCGAACGTAAATAAACCCGTTTTGAAAAATTCAAAAAATAAAAGAAAATATGTATTATACATTTTTCTTCTCCTTTATAAATTGAATAACAGCACCGAGCAATATTGAAGATAAGATTAATATAACGGGGCTGATTTTATAAAGAGAAAGAGCCAGAATAAGAAAAAACCAGAAATATGTAAAAACATCAATTATACTTTTTTTCCATACTTCTTTTAAGGTTAAATATATTAAAATAATTACCGATAAATTTACTCCCCAAAATAATCCCGTCATAAATGGGATGTTTAGTATGTTAGATAAAATATTTGCAATTAAAACAATTGATAAAAACGGAGAAAGACTCATTGCAAAAAGAGCAATTACAGCACCTCTAAATTTCAATAATTTATAACCCGTTAATACCGACATGTTTACTGCAATAATCCCCGGTAAACACTGGCTAACGCAAAGATAATCATATATTTCCTCTTCTTTCAGCCAGTTCCTTTTTTCAACAAGCTCCTCTTTCATAATGGGAACAATAACATATCCTCCGCCAAGGAGTATTGCACCTATTTTAAAAAAAGCTTTAAATATATTTTTAATATTAACTTCCATAAAATCAGAATTTGACACCCTGAACAAAACCTTGAACAATAGCGGGATTAAAAGCTTTTTTATCAACCATTGTAAAAATTACTTTTGTTGAATTTTCTTTTGCTCTGGCATTTTTTGTAGAATAAGCACCGATTATCCCGACAACATTCTTGAACGGAATATTTTTAACTTTTGCGGAATACTTTATGTAGGGAATGGTTTTTCCCGATATTTTATATTCTCCTCTTTGCACGATTTTAAAATCTTCAAAAGTTATAAAAGAATCTTTTGTTTTATCAAGAACTTCGGATAGTTTCTTATCTATTTCGGTTGTTTTAAAGTCTTCGGGAACAATTCTTTTTTCATTTTTCATATCAAAAATTGTTATCTTCTGACCGGTCGGAAGATATTTTGCATTGATTTTTTTATAACCGAAAAGATTATAACTTCTTGATAGCTGATAGTCGCTTGAAACATTCGAAAAATCGCCGTAGTTTTTTTCTGATGTAACAAATTCTTCTCTTGTCGGATTTTGATAATTGTTAATCATTTTTTTAACAAACGTATATCCGCCCAGAGAAAAGAATGCAACTATAATTAAAATAAATATTATTTTCCTTATTATGCTTTGAAGACATCCCATATTTTAATCCCCGAAATCTTGTATAGTATTAATATAGCACAAGGAATTTTATTGTAGTAAAATAAAAAAATATAAAGATGGTTTCTAAAATTTTAAAATTAATTAGTATTATGAAAAAAATATTCACAACAGATTTCTTTAAAAGCAATATCTCGATATTATCGGCATTTTTATGTTTGTTTTTGATATATATATTTTTTCCTTATAATTTTTCATACAGTATTCCTAATTTAGGACATGAATTTACAAACATCAGAATTAACCTTGCGGGAGAAAATACAAAAGTAAAAGCAGACAATATAGAACTTGAACCTGTAGAAAATTTTCCTTTTACAAAATATAAAGTTTTTGCGGTTGAATATTTTCCGATAAAAAAACTTGAAGTATTCGGGGACGAAGCAGTAATTTCTATCGGAGATAAATATCATTTTATTCAAAAACCTGACGGGGATTTGAATTTAAAATATCGAAATAACGGAAAATACATAACAGACAGGGGTATGCTAAAATCTTTTCAAATAAGATTTCTTTCAATGTTTTATAATTCAATTGTTTTTATGTATTTATTTTTCGGTTTGTTTTTATTTTTTGCTCTCAAAAAAACAAGACATTATCTGTTATTTTATATTCTTGCTTTATGTTTAATATTAAGACTCGGGGATTTATCTCAAGGATTGTGGACGGATGAATTTTATACGGTTTATATTGCAGGAAGCAATAATATGCCTTTTATGCAAACGTTTCTCGATCCCGGAAACCCTCCTTTATTTTATATTTTTATAAGGTTTTTTCAGGAAATATTCGGTGATAATTATGCCTGTCTTAGAATTGTTCCTATTGCTTTTTCTTTCGGAAGCGTTTTATTAACTTACTTTATTATTAAAAAATATTCTAATACCGTAACGGCTCTTTTATTTTCATTTTTATTATCAATAAACACTTACTCCATAGTTTCAGCTCAGGAATTAAGATGTTACAGCGCCGTTTACTTTTTTAGTTTGTGTTTAACAATATATCTTTTTAAAATAATTGAAAATCCTGATAAAAAGAATTTTATTTTATATTCTCTTTTCGGGTGTGCTCTTGTTAATCTTCATTATTACGGATTTATTATTCTTCTTTTTAATTTTATTTTCGGAATGTTTTTTATTAAAAAACGAATTTATTTTGTTCTTGCTAATGCTTTTTCCGTTATAACTTTTCTTCCGTACTTTTTTAAAACAAGCCTGCATCAAGCACTTCTTGATAAAACTTTTAATAATGACATATATAAATCAGAATTTTTTTATTATAGAAAAGCCTTTGTTAGACTTTCTCAAGGTGTATTATCAAGTATAATCATTTTTAGTTTAGGTATTTTTTCTCTCATCAAAAAAAATAAATTTTTCGGTTATAATTTTTTATTAATTTGTTTTGTGCTCTTATTTTGCTATATTGCGCAATTTATAAGACCGATCATGAGGGGTTATTATTTTGTTACGATTCTTCCTAATTTTATAATTTTATCTTCCTATATGTTTAGTTTTAAAAAATTAAAATATTTTATTTTAATTGCCTATTTATTTTCCTGCTTTACTTGTAAAAATTATATTCATCGCCTGAGAGATTCCTCTCCAGACTGGGAAAGCCTCGTTCAGTATTCCTCAAACGATAAAGCGGAAGGCGGGAAAATGCTTCTTGTAAAGGGTTATAAAAAAGACCTTAAAATTTCGGGTCGTATCGGTGATGATATATCGGTCGAATTAGTATCAGATTTAAGACAAGTCGATGAAATTATTAAAAGAATTGACAATACAAAAGCTAAAAATACTTATTTTAGAGTGCCTGCTGAGGTTGCCTATAAATTTCTTAAAGAAGCTTCAAAAAAATATAAAACGGATTTTATAAGAATCAGGCATGATTTTATAATCGTAAAAGTTCAAAAATAACTTAATTAACATCACAAAAAGACTAATCAATATTATTAATTGGATTTTTTAAAAATAATCATTAATATAAAATCGATATGTTAAAAAGTTACTATGAAATCTTAAACGTTAAAGAAAATGCAAGCTCGCAGGAAATCAAAAGACAGTTTAGAAAACTTGTCAGAATGTACCATCCTGATATAAATTCAAGCGTCGAAGCGGAAGAAATTTTTAAAGCCGTAAACAAAGCGGCGGAGGTTCTTTTAGATAACGAAAAGAGAAAAAATTATGATAAATTAAGAAGCATAAACTTTCAAAGTGAAAACGGCGGGAAAAACAATAAATTTAATTATTCAAATAAGTATACTTTTTCAGACCTTTTTCAGGATAAAAACAGTGCCAAAAAGGAATACAATTCACCGAAAAACGGTGAAGACATAACTTTAAATGTTTCGATTGACCCCTATGAAGCAATTGTCGGAACTTCAAGAACGGTTAACATCACTCACAGCGTAATTTGTCCTAAGTGCCTCGGACATAAATTTGCAAACAGTCAAACCTGCCCTCATTGTAACGGTGTCGGAGAAAAAACGGAAAACAAAAAAATAACGGTTAAAATTCCGCCATCAGTTAAAAATAACGCAAAATTAAGAATTAAAGGAGAGGGAAAACAGGGTAAATACGGAGGTAAAAACGGAAACCTGTATATAATCGTAAAAATTAAGCAAGCTGAAGAATTAAAAGTTAAAGACGGAACGGTTCGCTCGATAGCATATGTCAGCCCGTATATTGCGGTTCTTGGCGGAAATGTAAAGGTTTCAACCCTCTGGGGAGAAGCAGTAATTAAAATTCCTCCTTTGACAAAAGCAAATCAAAGTTTTAAACTTGTAGATGTCGGCGTAATGGACGAAAGAACAGGAAAAAAGGGAGAGCAGATAGTAAAAGTGCTAATCCAGACACCATCCTCCATAACACCCGAAGAAAAAGAACTTTACGAAAAACTTCAGGAAATAAATTTAAAAAAGAAAAATGCAAAATTCATTTGAAGCAGGTATAAAAGAAATATTTACATCAATTCAGGGAGAAGGATTATATACTGGAGAAAAACAAATTTTTGTCCGTTTTTCAAGATGTAACCTTAAATGTAAGTATTGCGACACTGATTTTGCTTCAGAAAAAAAATATTCAAGTGAAAATTTATATGAAAAACTTAAAAACAACCCCTGTAACGTTATAAGTTTCACGGGCGGAGAACCTTTGCTCGAAGTTGATTTTCTAAAAGATTTTTTAAAAAAATATAAAAATAAATTAAATAAAAAAATTTATCTTGAAACAAACGGAACACTATATAAGAATTTAGAAAAAATTATAGAATATGTTGATATTGTTTCAATGGATATCAAATTAAAAAGTGCAACAGGTGAAGAAAATAAATTTTGTGATAATGAAAAATTTTTAAAAATCGCAAATAAAAAAGAAACCTTTATAAAAGTGGTTTTTGACAAAAATATTACAAAAGATGAAATAGTTTCCGTTATTAATTTAGCTAAAAAGAACGATAATTTCATTATTCTTCAGCCAAAAATGCCTATGGAAAAAGGAATTGACATAATTAAAATTTTTGATGAATTTTATAATGAATATAAAAATGTCCGCTTGATTCCGCAGGTTCATAAGTTTTTAAATATTATGTAAAAAAGCGCAAAATACATAGGCGCAAGCGTCAGCATCAGCTTTCGGATAAATAAAAACTTTAACCGAATAATCCCTTTGCGGATATTTAGGATTTTATTTAAAGCTTATTAGCGTCATACCCGTACCAATCGCAGATACCGCCTTTACAGAAAGCATCTTCCAAATCGCTCATTATTTCTTTATGAGTCATTTCAAAAGTAACGGGGGTAATTGAAATTCTGTTTGCCCGAACAGCAGCTATATCCGTTCCGTCTTCTTCATGTTTAGAAGTTAACTCGCCTGCCATCCAGTAGTAAACTTTACCTCTCGGGTCAATTCTTTTGTCGTAACTGTCCGTAAACATTTTTGTACCGAGTTTTGTAATTTCCACTCCGGCAACATCTTCTTCTTCAAGAGCAGGCGCATTTATGTTTAATATAGTTTTTTTAGGAAATTCCATATTTTTTATTTTCGGGAGTAATCTGGATACAAATTTTGCTGTCGAATCAAAATATATAGGGTCTGGTGTCATAGAAGCTAAAGATACTGCAATAGATGGATAATCAAGCATTGCTGCTTCAAGTGCACAACTTACCGTTCCCGAGTACAGTATATCTCTGCCTAAATTCGGACCATGGTTAATACCGGAAATAACAATATTTGGAAGTTCTTCCTGTTTTAAAAGAGCACAAATTGCTATTTTAACACAATCTCCGGGTGTTCCGTTTGTAATCCACATTCTTTTTGCACCGAATTGTGCTTCGATTTCTTCAACTCGAATAGGAGAATGAAGCGTTAGAGAATGTCCCGCCGCTGAGCGTTCCCTATCGGGTGCTACAACATAAACATCATGTTCTGCTGCAAGATTTGTTACAAGTGCTTTAATACCTTGAGCTGCAATACCGTCATCATTTGAAATTAAAATCTTCATTCATTTATTCCTTTTTCAAGCAAAGTAATCCTTTATACTTATATAATACCACGCAACCCCTTTCTATTAATCATCTGCAAACATTATAAGTATAAAAAAGAGCAATTTTTTATCTTTTCTGTTTTTAATAAACTCTGAAATTGGGCTTAAATTTATTAAACGGTACAAAATTTAATAATAAGTCAGGAATTGATAGGAAGTTTGGTTTAAGACTAAACCGATTACCTTTTAATACCGTATCTTTTTCTTCTATGAAAAAATCTCAATTACTTCTTGAAACAATAGGAATAGAGGTTGAAGAAGATAAAAACGGTAAACTGATTTTAGGTGAATACAGGCAACCCAGTGCTAATTTCAAATTTGATGATATCGGAATAAATGAAGATAAGCTTTTTAAAGATATTGTTGAGATTAAAGGAAATGCTGATTTTGAATTTTCCAAAGTCGCAAACCTTGGTAATCTGCAAAGTATCGGAGGGAATGCCAATTTTACATGCTCTAACGTAAAAAGCCTCGGTAACTTGCAATCTATTGAAAAAGATGCGTATATAGCAAACTCTCATTTAACGAAAGATATGCTTCAAGGCATTGTTAAAGGAAAGATAGTTACTTAAAAACTATTATCATGTTTCAATTTCTTCATAAAGCGTATTTGCTATATTAACAGGAACGTTCCCGTCGGGAATTACAAGCACCTTATAGTTTTTTGTAAAATTTTTATATTCAATTGATATTATATCCCCGACTTTTAATTGTTTAGCCGGTTTTGCGGGATTATCATTAACAAAAATTCTTGAACTGTCGCAAACTTCATTTGCAACCGTTCTTCTTTTAATTAATCTTGAAACTTTTAAAAATTTATCTAATCTCATAAGCTATATTACCGTAACTTTAAAATCGGGAGATTGTTTTAATTTTTCTTCAATTTCTTCAAACTTCAAAAATCCTTCCTGAGCTCCGAAGTGTCCGCAGACGGACGCCGAATTAACGGAAGCATAAAGAAGTGCTTTTTTAATATCTCCTTTAAATTTATCAATGGTAGCGCAGAATGTAGAAGAAAAAGCATCCCCCGCACCAAGCGTTGATACGACTTCGGCAGGAAATACGGGGCAGATGTATGTATTTTTACCGTCATAACAATAAACACCGTTTTTACCGTCCGTTATAACTACAATTGCTTCCGTTCCTGTTCTCAGAGCTTTTAGCATTTCCAGGATATCAGGATGTATTTTTTCTTTTGAATATTTAATTTCTTTTGTGTCGGGCCGGACTTGAATTTTGGTTACAAGAGTTGCTTCTTCTTTATTCATAACAACGATTTGCGCCGTTTGAAGAATTTTAGAAAAATATTTTGCACCTTTTTTAAGAGCGGTCGTTCCTGCGTTTATTGCAAGATTAATTTTATTATCCTGACAGAATTTAGCCACCAAATCAAGAATTTTATTGCTTTCTCCCGATAATGGCGAAACATATACCCAGCGGGAATTTTTTAATGCTTCAAAATTTACTTCTTTTTCGCTTACATGAGCATTTGCGCCTCTGTGCGCCAAAACGGTTCTATCCCCCTGAAAACTTACAAGTATAATCGAAAACCCCGTCAGATATTTAGCGGAATCAATTATATTCATAATATCAATCCCTGATTTTGCAAGTTTCAGTTTAATTATGTTATTTAATTCGTCGTTTCCGAGTTTAATTATTGTTGAAGTTTTGCATCCTAAATTTGCAAAATTTGTTGCGGTATTAACCGCTCCGCCTCCAAGATTTTTTGAAAAATCCGCAATTTCGGTTTTAGCTCCGTACGGGAATGACATAAATTCACTTTTTTTTGATGTTTGTAAAACCGTTACAATACTTGCCGCATCCGATTGAATAAATACATCCTGTGTGGCTGAACCTATTGTTATAAAATCGTACATTTTTGTCCCCTCGCAGTAATTTATATAGTATTATAATAATACAATATAATCGGTTGAGCGGGCATGAAATTAAAGAAACTTACTTTAAAAAATTTCAGAAATTATAAAAGCTTTGAATACGAGTTTAAAAACAATAAAACCCTTATAATCGGTAAAAATGCTCAGGGCAAGACAAATATCCTTGAAGCAATTTATTATCTTTGCGCCCTTGATTCTTCAAGAATAAGAAAAGATTCGGAATTGATTTATTTCGGTGAGGATTTAACCAAAATTACGGGCTTAACTGAAAAAAACGGAATGGAGCTGGAGCTTGATATAACGATTAATCCGCCGAAAAATAAAATTTTAAAGGTAAACGGAATAAAAAAGACAAAATCAAAAGACTTTTTGCAGATATTATCAGGGGTAAGTTTTTCAACAAATGACCTGCTTTTGCTTAGAGGAGAGCCGCAAGATAGAAGAAAATGGCTTGATTTAGCAATTTATCAGGTTTATCCTCTTTATTTTGAAAAATTATCCAAATTTAATAAAATAAGGCTTCAAAAAGCAAATTTTCTTTCAAATTATCAGATAAACTACGATATGCTTGACGTATTCAATAAACAGCTTGCGGTTACAAGCGCTAATGTTATTTATTTAAGAAAAAAATACCTGATAGAACTTGAAAAAATTGCAAAAATTAAACACAGATTAATGGCGGGCAACGAAGAGCTTTCGATTAAATATAAAACAATAACGGATGAAAACTTATCAGTTGTTGAATTAAACGATTTAATATATCAAAAACTTGAAGAAATTAAAGAGGAAGAAATCAAAAAAGGACAGTGTTTAATAGGTGCGCACAGAGATGACGTTGATTTTTATATAAATGATATTGATTCAAAAAAATATGCATCTCAAGGACAGCAAAGAACAATAGTTTTAGCCTTGAAGCTTGCCGAACTTCAAATAATAAAAGATAAAATCGGTCAAACCCCGCTTTTATTATTGGATGATGTTTTAGCGGAGCTTGATAATATAAGGCAAAACTACCTGCTTGATACGATTGAAGATGATATTCAAATGATTATTACAAGTGTTGATACGCTTGCTTTTGATGATGATTTTTTAAAAAATGTCGATATCTTGAAGATTAAAGACGGGCAAATAGCACAAGATAATTAAAGATAATGATGTTTAAAACTGAAATTACTGCCGATATACTAGAATTTCTTTGTCACCAGAGCAAAAATATCGTTATAGCAAATTGCTAACATTAGAATTATCAACAATATAAAGAAGAAATTGTTAATCTTTTCCGCCATTTCTTTATCGGGTTTTTTACCTGTCAATTTTTCAATAACCAAAAACATAACATGCCCGCCGTCAAGCGCAGGAATAGGCAAGAAATTCATTATCGCAAGATTAATACTAATCATTGCGGTAAGCAAAATGCCATTTAACATACCTTTTGAAGCGATTATATCTCCGCCGACTTTAACAACGGCAATAACTCCATGCATATCGGATGCCGATACTTTCCCGCAGATTAACTGCCACAAACTATATAGCATTGTTGTTGTAGTTGTATAAATATAATCAACGGATTTTACGATAATTTGTTTCGGTGTTTTAGTTTCAACATAAACATCTTCAAGGTTAAGCATAACGCCGAGCAAACCGTCTTTTTGGATTATAACTCCATTTGCTTCAATTTCCTTTCCGTCCCTTAAAAACACCATATTCAAAGGTTTATAAGTATCGGACAAAGCAAAAGCAAGGTCATTCAGGCTTATAGGCTGTTTTACTTCATACAATTTTTTTCCGTAAATTTCGTTTCTTAATTCAATTTGTTCTTTAGTCAGCTCAACTCCTGTTTTTTTATATTTTTCCAAACCCTTTAAAACATCTTTATTAACATCCAGTGCGGGTTCTTCTTTTAAAGACGGGAGAATGATTTTGTCGCCGGTTTGAAGTTCATCTTTGATATTCGGATTTAATCTTTTTAAATCTTTTAAATTAGCTTCAACAAGAGAGTTTTCCGCAAAATTATCAAAAAGTTTAGAGTTTTTGGTATAAAAAGTCAGCTGATAAAATGAATTAATCTCGTTTCCGTTGATTTTATAAAATTTATCGCCTTTTTGAATATTAAATTGCTGAATATTTGATGTTGCTTTTTCGGCAAAATTATTTACATAAATATTTTGATTGGAAGTCGGTAATTTATGAAACCACATTGCGCAGAATATTACAAGAACAACCGCAAACACAACATTCATAATAACTCCGGCGGAAACTATAATCAGTTTTTGCCATATAGTTTTGTTTTCATATCTTTCGGGTGAATCTTCGGGGATAATTTCCTTTTCTTCCTGTTTGTCCTCTTTTTTATCGTCATTATTAATCATATCATCATCAATAAAAGCGACGTATCCGCCAAACAAGAAGCTGTGAAGCCAAAAATCGGTTTTACCGAGTCTGAATATTTTCCAGCTCGGGCCGATTGGCATACCTATTCCAAATCTTTCGACTCTTACTCCGAATAATCTTGCCGCAATAAAATGCCCTGTTTCATGCACTAAGATAAGCAAGCTTATCAAGATTAACATTATTAATTGATTCATTATTTCCTCTATTTTTCTTTGCTCGGATCAACTTTTTTGTATAATCCGAAAATGCTCGGCTTAAAAGAACTTAAATATTTTTTATTTTCGCTTAAAAGCAATCTTAATTTTTTATTTTGTTCTTCTAATTCTTTTGCTCTTTGTTCAAGTTTTTTATTTTCTTCTTTCAAAGTTCCAAGCTCGGGCAGATTTTTTGCTTCGGCTGTAAAAATTTGATTGATGTTTTTTGCAATTTTTTTTGCCATCGTACGGGCTATCATACTGATGGTTCGTTCGGAAATATCAAGCTTAAATTCATTACCCTGAGGAAGATTTGCAGGGTTAAAATCTCCGTTTTTTCTTTGTAGTTCGGAAATTACATATTCTTTAAATTTTTCCTGCGCTTCGAGTGATTCTGATAATAAACTCATATCATCAAATTCATCACTCTCGGGATTACTCGGCGGTACTATCAGCTGTCCGTCGGCGCCTCTTGCAACTTCTTCTCCGCCAAGCTGCATAGCGCCTTCCAATATGCCTACTTTTTGATCTTTAATTTTAGGGGTTTTGGGCGGTTCATCAAATAAATCATCTTTCGGTTTAATATCTTCAATATCTACAAGCTCATCAAGGGATGGTGTTTCTTTAATTTTGTCAATCAAAGGTGTTCCGTCCGATAAAGATATATTATTTAATATATCGGCGGTTTGACTGTCAATTTGGGGTTTTTTCTTAACCTCTTGCTTTGGAGGCATATTCATCTGGGGCACAGCCTGTTGATATCCGTATTGAGGAGGCATTTGAGGCGGAACCTGCGGAGGCAGTGAATAAGGTTGTTGATATCCGTATTGAGGCATTTGAGGCATTTGAGGAGGCATCTGGGGCGGAACCTGCGGAGGAATATGAGGTCTGGGTGGAGGAGCAGGTCTCGGGTTTAATTCTCTAACCACTTCAGCACCCGTGTTCATTGCATCCTGATTATCTTTTCCGTTAAAAAGATTGTTTAAAACAATATCAAGCACATTTTTATCGTAAAACTCACTTCCCTGTTCATCTTCAAAAATAGATTCCACTTTCCATTTTTTAAAGAATGTATCCAGTGTATATGCATCTATAAAATAGCCTTTGGATGCCAAATTTTGGAGTATTTCAGATTTTGTGTAAACATTTGATGCCATAATTCAACCCGAAATTATTATACGATAAATCAATTATGTAGTCTATATTGTAATATTGTTTTATTCTTTATCGTATGATTTAATTCTATGCTGTTCAATTAAAACCATTAGTACCGATATATCAACGGGTTTAACTCCGCCAATTCTCATAGCCTGCCCTATGGTTTTAGGTTTTATTTTTTTAAGTTTATCTTTTGATTCTGTTGAAATTTGTTTAATAGAGTCGTAATCCAGATTTTCAGGTATTTTTATATTTTCCGTTTTTGTTTGTTTTTCAATTTGTTCATTTTGGCGTTTAATATATCCGTCATATTTTATTAAAACTTCGGATTGCTCCTCAATATCTCTGATTAAATATTTATCTTCGGTTTCAAAAGAATTAAAATACCCGAGTTCTTTTAATACGGAATAATCAACATTAGGACGTTTTAAAAGATTATAAGCGCTTGAGCCTGTTTCAAAATTTTCATTATATCTTGATAGTATTTCTTTATTTCTTTCATTAAGCGGAATTTTAAATTCTTCAAGCCTTTTAATTTCTTTTTTAATTTGTTCTTCTTTAAATCTTTTTCTTGTAATATCTTCTTCTTTTACAAGTCCTGCTTCATACCCCAGTTCTGCAAGTCTTAAATCGGCATTATCCTGTCTTAAAACAAGCCTGTATTCGCTTCTTGAAGTAAGCATTCTGTAAGGTTCATCAATATCTTTTGTTATTAAATCATCAATAAGTGTTCCTATATAAGAATTTGAACGTGTAACTTTGATATATTCCTTGTTATCAAGGTAATTTTTAGCATTAATTCCGGCAATAAGCCCTTGTGCTGCAGCTTCTTCATAACCCGATGTTCCGTTTATCTGTCCTGCTAAAAATAAGCCTTTAATTTTTTTGGTCATAAGACCGCAATCAAGTTCAAGAGCGCAAACGCTATCATATTCAACAGCATAAGCAGGTTTAATAACGGAGGCTTTTTCTAACCCGGGAAGAGAATGTATCATCTCGAATTGGGCTTCAATGGGCAGACTTGTTGAAAAACCCTGAATATAAACCTCATAAGTATCTTTTCCCTCGGGTTCAATAAAAATATGATGCGACGGATTATGAGCAAATCTTATAACTTTATCTTCAATACTGGGACAGTATCTCGGACCTACACCTTTAATTAAACCCTGATAAAGTGGAGAATAGCATAAATTTGCTTTTATAATTTCGTGGGTTTTAGCATTTGTTTTGGTTAAATAGCAAGGATACTGCTTTCTTATAGGTCTGTTCGGTTTAAAACTGAAAAATCTCGGCATATTATCAACTACTTCATCTCCGGGATGAAGTTCAAGTTTATCATAATCAAGAGTTCTGCCGTCAACACGGGCAGGAGTTCCCGTTTTTAATTTTCTTACATTTAATCCTAATTTTCTTAAGGCTTCGGATAATCCGACAGCACTTCTTTCTCCGAGCCTGCCCGCCGGAAATGATTTTAAACCTATATAGATTTTTCCCTCAAGACTTGTTCCTGTTGTTAAAATTACGACAGGGGAATAATATTTAATTCCAAGTTCATCAACAATGCCTTTAATTTCATTATCTTCAACAATAAGGTCAACTATTTGTATTTGTTTAAGAGTTAAATTCGGTTCATTTTCTATGTATTTTCTTGCCAGTGCTTTGTATTCTTTTTTGTCTGACTGCGCTCTTAAAGCTCTGACTGCAGGACCTTTGGAAGAATTAAGAGTTTTTAACTGCAAGTATGTACTATCTGCAAGTTCACCCATAACACCGCCGAGTGCATCAATTTCTCTTACCAGATTTGATTTTGCAGGACCTCCTACGGCAGGATTGCAAGGCATTAAACCTATGTTATCAATATTCAGTGTTGTAATTAAAGTCTTAAGACCAAGGCGTGATGAAGCTATGCAGGCTTCAATTCCCGCATGACCCGCACCGACTACTATACAATCAAAATTAAATTGAGTTTCTTTAACCATTCCATTCCCTGCACTGTTTTACATTATAAAATAACAGCACCCTCTTTTTCTATCGGAAGATTTAAAAAGTTTGTTTTTACATTAAAGTAATTCCAACTGTTTGAAACAATTTCTTTTATTTCACTTACACCAATTCCGTTATATATTATTAATATAGACGGTCCGGCACCGCAAAGCACTGTTCCTATTACACCGTTTGTATGTTTTAAATTATTCATTATATCACTCATGCCCGGGACAAGTTTTTCCCTGTATGGTTGGTGAAGTTTATCTTTAAGGGCAAGTTTAAGTAATTCTTCATCCTTTGTATTAAGCGCTTCAACAAACATAGCACTTCTTTTAAGATTATAAACAGCATCTTTAAGCGGTATTTCTTTAGGAAGAACAGAACGGGAAATTTCGGTATTTAATTCGTAATCAGGAATACATACCATTAATTTCCATTCATCATTCCATGGAAGTTTTCTATATATAACAGAACCGTCTTCTTCCCATGATGCCATTGTCATTCCGCCGACAAAAGCAGGTGTTATATTATCAGGGTGTCCTTCAATTTCGGAAGCTATTGACATTAATACTTTTTCATCCGCAGGACGACCGAGAAGCTCGTTTGCCGCAATAAGTCCGCCTGTTATAACAGAGGCAGACGACCCTAAACCTCTTGAAATCGGGATTTGAGTTTTAATTGTAATTTTTAATTCATTCGGTATTTGACCGATAAAATTATATAAAAGTTCAATTGCTTTATAAACAATATTATTTTTATCAGTCGGAATATCAGTCAAACCTTCTTCGTTATTTTTTTCGTTTATTATATTTATTTCAATTCCCGTTCCGGGTAAAACCGTTTCTTCAACAGAAACAATATTATACAAAGGAAGAGCCAGACCAAAAGAATCAAATCCGGGTCCTAAATTCGCAATTGTTGCGGGTGTTTTTACACTTACTTTCATAATTATTGAACCTTAATTGGCATTATTAAACAAATATAATCATTATTTTCATCCTCCGGTTTAAAGATGGATGCAGCCAATACATCAGAAATTTGAATTTCTATGTTTTTAGAATCCATATTTTTTAATCCGTCAAGGACATATTTATAATTAAACGCGGTCAGCATGTCATCAAAATTATATTCTATATCAATATAGTCTTTTGAACGTCCCGCTTCCGGAGTATCAGCCATAATTTCAAGCTGTCCCTGTTTAAAGTTAAATCTTAATGCTCCCGTTCTGTCATTAACCATAACAGATACCCTTTCAATAGAATTAATTAACTCAGCCCTGTCTACAACAATTATTTTATCGTTAGATTGAGGAATAAGCTGTTGATATTTAGGATATAATCCGTCGATTAATCTTGATTGGAAAGTCAAATTTGCAAATTCAAATATTATCTTACTTTTTAAAATCTTTAAAGTAATATTTTCATCTTCAACAAGAGAAGAAATCCTTTGTACTTCCTGAAGTGTTTTAGCCGGAACTATAAAATTCAAATTTTCTTCAACTGTTGAAGATATTTCTTTTCTTACTCTTGTTAAGCGGTTGCCGTCAGTTGCAGCCATTTCAAGAATATTTTGTTCAATATTAAAACAAACACCCGTTAATACAGCCTGAGTTTCCTGTTGGGAAACAGCGAAAATAACTTGTTTAATTGCTTTTGAAAATTCATTTTTATTCAAAACAACCGTTTTAAATTCAGTTTCTTCAACTTTTTCAATAACATTCGGGAACTCATTTGCCGGTATTCCGATTAAATCAAATTCTGTTTTTCCGCTTTTAATTTTAACGTTTGAGGTTTCATCTTCTATTTTTAAACTTATGTCGCTTGAAGATAATCTTGAAACAATTTCGGAAATTTTCTTTGCACTTAAAGTAATTGCCCCGTTGGATACAACTTCAGCATTTGTTTTATAATTTATTGCAAGATTAAGGTCTGTCGCACAAAATCTTATTCTGTCATTTGAAACTGTTTCGATTAAAATATTTGACAATATCGGTTGAATGGCTTTTTGCGAAGTAACTTTTTCTACAATCTTAATTCCGTTTGAAAAGTCTTCTTTATTTAAAATTATTTCCATGGGAGCAATCCTCCTTTTATATCTTTTTGAATTATATTACAGAAAAAAATAAACTGCAAAATCATCCCCTCTGTTTTTAAAAGATAAGTTTTGAACAGGTGAAACTTTATATATAAATATAATAATATATTTAATTTAAAAATTAATAGTAAATAATAAAGACAAAATATTTGTGTAAAAAGTATTAAAAACCCCGATATGTTTAAAAAATTTCTTGTGCAAAACCTGTTTAATTTATACACATGATTTGCACAAGAAATAAAAATTTTATATTAATTATATTTTTGCTAAAGAATCAACAAGTCCGTTTTCTTTTAATTCTTTTTCAAACGGTTCAACAAAAGCCGGAGCTAAAGATTTAATGGCATTTCTTCTTGCCGTGTTTATTTTTTCATCATAAATACCTTTAGCTACTCTCATTGATTCAAGATAATTATCATAATCTTTTTTGGTCATTGATAAAGGTTTTTGAACCTCAACGGAAGATACAAAAATACGGTCAACAGGGTCAATTGTCGGAGATTCCGAAGTGTATGTATTTTTTTTAACAAATTCTTGAATTTCTTTTTCTTTCTCAAGTGCAAAAGGGTAATAATAAATTGTTCTGTATCTGGTAATAGTACCGATTTCCGTTTCATATGCACTTTCGTAGCGAGTATTGTCTTCTACTCTTTCAACGGTTCTTGATAAACCTTTAAAATTCGGTTGTCTGAAATTGCCGGCATTGATGGCATCTATATTCATTCTTCTTTCCTTTCCTGATCTAAAAAATAATTTATTATTTTAAATATTAAAATAAATTTTTTTAAATATCAATAGTGCTAAAAAGCTTTATTATCCAGCTTTTGCAACAGTAAGACAAATAATATTTTTTATTCCCTTTTTAATAAAGCAATTTAAAATTTCTTCTAAAGTAGCCCCTGATGTTGTAATATCATCAAGCAAAATAACAGTTTTACCTTTAATTGAATTAATTTCTCGATTGTTAATTCTGAAACTTCCTTTAATATTTTTCTGTCTGTTTTTTGATTTATATTGCGGTTTTGTATATTTTATTTTATTGATTAAGTTTTTATTTATTTCAATTCCCGTAAGATTAGAAAACTCTTTTGCAATCAAAAACATATGATTATATCCTCTTGTAGCGGATTTTGTAAAATAACTCGGTACAAAACAAATAATATAATCTTTATTTTTATCTCCTGTTTTTTGAAAATAATCAAAAAGTATTTTCCCAAGTACAATTGCGGAAGTTTTCTTATGTTTGAATTTTAAATTTCCGATTAAAGATTTAACCGTATCCTGATATAACGCGGCGGAATATATAGGAATTTCATTATAAATTTTATGTGGAAAACCTGATAAATAATGAACAGCTTTTGCACAACTTTTACACAATAAATCATCGGTTTTTGCACAGGAACAAACAATACATTTTTTAATAAAAACCAGATTTAAAAGAAATTCAATAAAACGGTTTAAGTTATTTCTTAATTCCAAAAACATTAAGTAAATTATATATGAAATGATATTTAAAAGAAAAAATAAACCCTTTCGTTTTAGCGAAAGGGGTTGGAAAAATCTCGTGTTTTAATATTTACTCTCTTGAATATATAAAGTATATAAGAAGAAAATAATTGATAAATAAAATTAATTTACTTTATATTTCTTAATAAAAATCACCAAAACACAATAGCTGACTGAATTTTTATTTATTAAGAAAAATTAAGAAACAAACCAAAAATAAAACTTGCGTTAACAAAACTTAATAAAAGGGTTGAAGAGTATATAACAATTTGATATATTAAATATATCAAGAGTATATCTTATGTCTTTTAGTTTTGTCAAGAAGTGTAATAGTAATTGTGTCATAAAGGGTTGAAGAGTATGCAAAATCAGGTAAATTTTGAAAATGAAATCGAACTTATTGTAAGAGCAAAAAACGGAGATACCGAAGCAAGAAACAGAGTAATAGAAATGAACCTTCCGCTTGTTAAAAGAATTGCTTCAAAATCCATAGTTTCAACAAGTCTTACAAATTCAGACTTAATTCAGGAGGGAGTTTTCGGGATTGTCACCGCAATTGAAAAATTTAATCCGGCTCTGGGATATAAGTTTTCAACATATGCAAGCTGGTGGATAAAACAAGCTATGTTTAAAGCTATATCCGAGCAAACTTATGCCGTTAATATCCCTGTTTATATTCAGGAAATTTTATCAAGATACAAAAAAACAAAACAGGAAATGGAACAAAAAACTCAATCTGAAGTAACCAAAAAAGATGTGGCAAAAAAATTAAAACTTACGGAAGAAAAAATCGATACATTTCTGGGTGTTTATACAAAAGCTCTTTCAATAGAATCAGGAACAACATTATCCGGAAACAGAGAATTAACTCTGGCTGACATCATTGAAGATGAAAAACAAAATGTTGAAAAAGACGTTATTGATACAGAGCTTAAAAAAGATATTAATAATGCTTTAGAAAATTTAAAAGAAAAAGAAAAAAATGTTATTGTTTTAAGATTTGGCTTACAGGATAAAACCAAAAAAACTCTTGAAGAAATCGGAATAAGCTATGGTGTTACAAAAGAATGCATAAGACAAATTGAAAAACGTGCATTAAATAAAATTGCAAACCTTGACAGTATGAGCGGAAATTTGCATTCATACATAAATTAATAAAGGATAACGAATTTATAATCCTTGCCAGGAAACCATTTTAAACTAATATTAACAAATGTAAATTTTTTTTAATTTTATTAAAAAATCGGTTAATTTTTAATTAAAAAAACTCTTTATATAAATATATTTAATAAACACGAACGGAGGATATTTAGAATGAATGCAATTCAATTAAATGCAGGGGTTAGTATTGAAAATTTATACAGCACTGCTTCAAAAGAACAGATAGAAAAAATTAAAAAATTATCTGTTGACGGATTTACTGAAGACGAATTACAAGAACTTCAAAATGATGGTATTGATGTAGAACTGATAAAACAAAATTCTAAAGCATTAGAAAAAACAGAAAAACAAGGAACGGCAACTCAGGAAGTTGTAGACCAGAAAATAGCAGAATTAAAAGAAAAATATGCTGTTGAAGGCGGAGTTGCAAAATCATACAAGATGTCAAATCCTGAAGTTGCTGCATTTAAAAAAGCGGTTGACGAAGGAATGTTAAAAGATTTAGCAGATGCAGGCTTAACAAAAAATCAAATCATTGATGTTATAAGCGAAGTATTCCCTAATGCAGGTATTAAAAACCAAGGTGAAGACGGTAAATATACTTGCCCGAGAGGACAGGATGCGGAAGCAAAAGAATTATATAAATCATTTTTAAGCGAATTAGCTCAAGTAACAAAAGGAGAAGGCGCAGAAGTTACAGAACTAAGACAAAAACTTGATGCTATCAGCAAAGAAATAGTAAATAATAATAGCGCAATGAAGCTTCTTGAAGTTAATATTACAATGCTTCAGGATGAAGTTGAAGCTGATATTAAAGCTGCTATTGAAGAAAGTAAAGAAATTGCAGACGACCAAAAAGAAGCCGCAAATGATGCAGTTAAGAAAAATTTATCAGCTTATTCAAGCTCAAAAGGCGAAATGAGCTATGGAGATTTTCAAAAAAATCTTTCAAGAGATTTAGATGAAGTAGCAGGAACTGCTGATTCTAAAATGGCATCAGTTGTATTAAAAATCGTTAATTCAGAACGTAAAATGGCTACATTAGAACGTTACATGACTCAAATGGGCGATTTAATGAAGAAAAACGACGAATTAAATACTGAAATGAAAGGCGTTCAGGAAGAACTTGATAAAGCATTAGCTGCTGATACATCGGATGTTGATTGTGCGGATGAAGTTGATGAAGATTGTCAACAGGTTGACCCGATCGGATTTACCGATGGTGATAAACGCTTTGACTTCTTCGTAGATAAAGATGATAACAGCGATATTACTAATGAAAATGAATTTTTAGGTGCTGAAAACGGATTTGATGAAGTAAAAGCTTTAGATACCGATAATGATGGTATAGTTACCAAAGAAGAACTCGAAAAAGGTAATGTTAAAGTTGTTCAAACAAATGCAGACGGAACTCAAGAAATTAAAAATGTTGCAGATGTTTTAAAAGACGGCGACAGTATTGACTTAAATTCTTATGAAAAAGTCGGCGCAGATATAGGTAACGGCAACACTCTTCAGGGAACATTTAATATGAATGTTGACGGTAAAACTCTTGAAGGCTACCAAACACTTGATAATATCAACTGGCTCGATGAAAATTATGAATTTACCGATGAAGTTGAAGGAACAGGAAGATTTGCTCAAGGTGAAGATATGAACCTTCAAAGCGAAGATTACACCGAAAAATTAAACGCATTTAAAGAAAGACAAGAAACCTTAAGAACTGATTTAGACAGCGTTTATGATACATTAGAACTTGATAAAGCTGAATTACAATCTGAAATCCTTGAAATTTCAAATCTTGAAGCAAAAACTCAAGCCGACAGAATAAAAAATATTTTTGAAAGCCAAAAGAAAGCAGATGATGCTAAAGCAGAAGAAGCAAAAGCAGACGAAGCTAAGGCTGACGAAGCTAAGGCAGAAGAAGCTAAGGCAGAAGAAGCAAAAGCAGACGAAGCTAAGGCAGAAGAAGATAAAGATAAAGACAAAGACAAAGATAAAAAATAATCGAAATTCTTTAAAAATAATAAACTCCCGAGTTAACAAAATTCGGGAGTTTATTTCATGTTTATTTTAAATAATTTTTTTCATCGTGTTAATATAAAAGTATAAGAGGATTTATTAAAACATTTACGATTTTTATATATTTCTTATTGTCATTATTTGTCGGGTCACAGGATGTTTCGGCTTGCGAAAATTTTTCCGCAAATACTATTCAACAATATATTTCTTCTCAAAAACCCGAAACAACACTAATAAATAATAGAAAAGAAGAATTTTATGTAATTTTTCAAAACCGAAATCGTTCCGAAATAACAAAAAGAATTTTTCGCACTGGCTTTATATACTCGGCTCATCATTATTATGGATTATATTGGTTTTGATTTTAGGATTTAATTCCGATAACAAAGGTCTTGGTGAATTTGGTGAATTTTTATTGGCACTTTGCGGTTTTATATATATGATAGCAAGTGTAATATTACAGCGTAAAGTATTTATGGTATGGGGCGTTATCGGGGTATACGGATATATAGGTCATTTGGGCTATGTAATATTTAAAGATTTGCCGATATTCCCGATAATTTTAGCTTTATTTGGTCTGTCCGTTATATTTTTGGGAGTTTATTTTGCAAAAAATTGCGACAAACTTGAAGCTTATTTGAGAAAACTGATTTTAGGAAAATAACTATAATTCAATATTGAAATAAAAAAATAAAGTTAATTTAAAACTTATAAATACTTACATAAATAACAAGCAAGGATGTAAATATTTACATCCTTGAAGCTTTTAAAAATTATTTTCGGAACAATTTAATTTTTCAAAATTTTAATGAATTCTAATTTCCGTAAACTCTTAAAGTTTTTACTCCGTATACAACAATAAATTTCTTTTCCCAATCTGCTGCTGTTACTTTTGAAATTCTACCGTTTTTCATAGCTGCTTTAATTGTACAATCACCCCAGTTTACAATTCCTATAACAGTTTTACAGCTTGCACGACCTGTTTTTTGTCCTAAAGTAGCACCGGGTATAGCATAATCAGCGGGTTCTTTAGTACCATTATAAATTGCAAAACCCCAAGGTTCATAAGTTGCTTGTGCGCTTTGCACATTAAACATTAAAAAACCAAAAAACATTAAAGCCAATACTAACTTTTTCATTTCAACCTCCAATAACAATCTATCTTTTATTTAACAAATTTTTTAAATTATAACATGTTTATGACATGTTTAAGGTATTTTTTAAAATCTTAATGAAAAATTTCTTGCAGTTTGACTTATAAGTTTAGATTTTTACAGCCAAAAAATGGACTTTCAGGACTGTTGAAAAGATTATTCGTAGATTACTTCCTACCGCCAAACCCTTTACACACAGCCGATTGAGGCGAAAAAAACATTTCAAGTGAAAAATCATCTGTCCTGAAAAAATACATCCCAATAAAAAAGTCCCTTTCGGGACTCAAAAATAGGAGGAAGTGGGATTCGAACCCACGGAACACTCGCATGTTCGACGGTTTTCAAGACCGCTCCGATCAACCACTCCGGCATTCCTC
>CADBOJ010000104.1 GCA_902796305.1 uncultured bacterium
CATACATATAAGCAATACTTTCCTTGTTTTCATCAAATTGTATCATGGATATATTTTTATTTTCAATTTTTTGTATAGTTTTGTTGCAATTTTGATTTTTTATATTTTTATATATCAGGTCGGCTAATGCCATTTACGGTTTATTTTTTTTAAAAAAAGGTAAAAAATTCAAAATATGAAGAGTTTTATTTTTATAGTGTTTATTATTTTAAATTTTTTGCCCTGTGTTTTTGCTAAACCCGTTTATATAAATACGGATTTTTTTAAAAAATTTAATGATGAATATTTAATCGAATATATTTATCGAACAATACAAAATAATCATCAAATTAAAGAAGCAAATTCAAGAGTTGAAAGATTCAGGTACGAAGTTAAAAAAGCTGTTGCGGATGAATTTCCCGAACTATCCGTTAATGCCAATTATTTAGGTACACATTTTCCTCCGGATGACGAAAATATTTTTATAAAAAGAAATTCCTTTATTCTTCCTTTTCTTGCAAATTGGGAGATTGATTTACTTTTAAAAAATAAGGACAAAATAAAAAGCAAAGAAGCATTATATAAAGCGGAGCTTGCAAATCAAAAAGCAACTTATATATCTCTTTTAAGCGATGTTGCAAGCGCATATATAAACATTCTTCTGCATGATTATTTAATAGAAAAGCAAAAAAATATTCTCAAAAACAAAAACCAAAATATAGATTTGGAAAATAAAAAAGTTAAATTCGGAATTTCGGATGTTTTTACCTTAAACAAAGAAAAAGAAAAACTTAAAGATGAAATTGATTATTTTGATAATCTGGTCAAAAATCAAAAAACGATGCTCTATAATTTTTCAACTTTAATCGGGGAAAGTGCCGTTAATTTCGAAGAAATAAAGAGAGGAAAAATTGAAGATTTTGATTACACCGAATCTATCCCCGAGATAATTTGCAGTGATTTAATATACTCCCGTCCTGATGTAATTGAGGCGGAAAACAGATTAAAAAGCGCAAAAATTGATATAACAAGAGTAAAAAAAGAATTTTTTCCGAAATTTAATATTATAGGGTTAATGTTTTTTGATACCGCAGGCGGAGGTAATTTTTTCAGCTGGAATTCAAGCTTTGCATTTTTGCTTGCAGGTGCTACACAGGATTTATTTAACGGCGGAAGAAAAATTGCAAATTTGAAAATAAAGAAAGCAAGATATAAAGAGCTTTTTGAAAAATACAAGCAAACCGACCTTGTTGCAATAGAGGAAATAAGCAACGCACTTAACTTAATAAAACAGGATAAGAATCTTGAAAAAAGTTCAAGAGAAAAACTTATCCTTGAAAAAAGAAATAACGCTTTAGCTAAATCAAAGCTTGATAAAGGAATTATCTCTAATTCCGAATATCTTGATCATGAAATAAGCTTAAATCAAAAAGAACAGGTTTTTGCAAACGCAAAAACTTCAAGACTTATTGATTACATAACTCTTTATAAGGCTCTCGGCGGAGAATTATAATTTTTTTCAAGTTTTTTATTGCTGTATATTTTAAATAATAAGATTTATTTGTTCCCGCATAAAAATAGTATGCCTGCTATTATTGCTTATTGGTAAACATTATATCCGAGAGGTTATCTATAACGTATTTGATTAATAATTAATACGTCAAAAAGTAACGCAACAAATTTATTATGTGAACTAAACTCTTGTGCGACCGCGTGAGAAAGCAATGTAACTTGTCATAGAAAGCGGACGTTTTATGCTAGCCGGTTTTCCGTACGGATATTTTCCCGCTCTGATGTGTGAAATATCAAAATAAGGTCTGTAAGGTTTATCCTTTAAAGACGGGTCTTTCCTTTCTCTTGCCTTCTGAACAATGTAAGCGCTGACATCTCTTAAAACGGGGGTAATGATAGCACAGCCTACAACAGCACCGATGAAAGCACCCAGTACACCTAAGCCGTCTTTAATATTACCTTTGTATAAATTACGCGCATAATCCGTTAATGATCCGTCGGCATTTTTTAATGTTGCTTTCATATTGTCAAGAAATTCAACATCTTTAATTTTTTTTGAAGCTTTAGCTAATTTTTTATCGATTGAAACAAGCGCATTTTTATCAAATATGCCTTTGTCTTTCATATATGTTACAACTTTGTCGGCAAGACCTTTGCCTTTATATTTACCATCGCCCGATAATTTATCAACAAGTTTGCTTGTCATGCCAAGATATATAGCAACGTTTGCAACGCCCGTTGCTCCGCCTGCGGGAACAAGAAATTTTTTATCTTCAGCGGATGTGTTTTTATCCGTTGCAGCGGCAAAAGTGTTACTTGCAGCAGCAAAAGCTATACCAAGAGCATTTAATGCCATAAGCATTTTACCCGTATTTCCGGGTTTTAATAAATTTAAAGTACTTTCAATAAGAGGTGTCATAATTATTTAACCTCCTTTGCGACTTTTGGCTTATCGCTAAGTTTGACAGCGGATGCAACTTTTTTATTAATAGCATTTATTAATGGAGCATCAATAACAAAATTGGTAACCATCATAACACAGGTCGCAAGAGCACCGCCTAAATTTTTGCCCCATTTTTCCATATGCTCGCTATATTTAAATTTATCAGCCGGTCTCAATTTTTCCGAGTTGGTTTTTGTAAGTATATCAGCAAGGTTGCTGCCTGCTTTTCCGCCTGCCCATCTGCAAAATGCCGTTGCAGCACCAATACATGCAAGACGAATAGCAATACCGGTTATTGTTCCGCCGAGAGTTTGAGAAAATGTTCTTACTGCCTGAACTTTAGAACTCTGATTTGTTCTGCCGTCTTTTTCATCGGTTATTTTTGTTATAGCTTTACCTACACCAATATCAACAGCAGGTCCTATTGTTGCCTCACCTGCCGACATGACAAGTTTTTGTGCTACAACCGAGCAGCCGGCAAGTCCTGCTATTTTTGCCGGAAACGTTGGATGTTCCGCAATTTTCTTGACAATTTTATCGCCAAGACTACCTCTAAAATTTTGTTGTTGAATGCTGCTTATTTTCATAATCTTCTATTCTGAACCAAATCTAATAAAACTGCTCAATCCTACAATTTGCTAATTTTATCGCTCAGCTTTTACATTTATTTACAAAAACCTTGTTGACCCCTATCAAGTTTTTAGACTAGAATTTATTATAACAGAAAAATTTTAAAAAATAAACTAAGCAGGATATTAAGATTATGCAAAGATATGATGATACGGAAAATATGGCACTTCGCCCGTTTTTTTACGACATTACTTTAAGGGATGGAAATCAATCTCTTAAAAAACCATGGAACATAAAAGAAAAACTTATTATATTTGATAAGATAACTTCTTTGGGTATACCTGCAGTTGAAATAGGTTTTCCTGCTTCTTCCGACATGGATTTTGAGTCATGTAAGACAATAGCCGAGCATTCGGCTAATACTACACTTGTATCGGTACTTGCAAGAGCTAATGAAAAAGATATAACAAGAGCAATTGAAGCTGTTGAAAACACACCTAATTCAAGATTACATACATTTATTACGCTATCTCCGTTTCATATGGAAAATGTTTTAAATAAAGAACCGGATGTAGTTGCAAAAATGGCAATTGAAGCGGTAAAATTTGCTTCTTCAAATTTTAAAGGTAAAGATATAGAATTTTCGGTTGAACATTTTGGTGATTGTTCTTCTAACCTTGATTTTGTAATTAATGTCTTAAAAGAAATAGTAAAAAACGGAGCTACAACGATAAATCTTCCCAATACCGTTGAAAGATATCGTCCGAAACTTTTTATTGATATGGTTAAAAAGGTTAAGGAGAATTTGCCTGATTTTGTAACCATTTCCGTTCATAATCATAATGACCTTGGAATGGCTACCGCCACAACCGTTGAAAGTTTTTTTGCCGGTGCAAGACAGCTTGAATGTTGTTTAAACGGACTTGGAGAACGCTCGGGCAATACTGATTTTACTCAGGTTGTCGTTGCTTTGCATAATTGCGGAATTGAAACCGGTATAGATTTATCTAAAATTTATGAAACGGCACTTATTGTTTCGCAGATGTCCAAGGTAAAAATATATGATAAGGCACCGCTTATTGGACCTGAAGCTCTGGCACACAGAAGCGGAATTCATCAGGATGGTGCAATAAAAACCAAAAATATGGATTTTGGTGCATACAGACCGATTAATCCCTTGCTTATCGGAAGATATGACAATGAAAAAATCGGATTTACTTCTCAATCAGGCAAGACAGCAATTTACGATATTATTAAAGCTCTTAAATATCCGATTACAATTCAAGAATCCGTATACCTTACGCCCATTGCAAAAAAAGCTGCCGAAACAAAAGGAGAACTTACAACAGATGAAGTTCTTGAACTGTATTTTAATAAAATTTGCGATATTAAAGGTGCCTTTGAACTTATATCCTTTAAAGAGCTTGCAAAGGGAGTATTTAATCTTTGCTTTAAATATAAAGGCGAACAAAAAGAAATCGAGGGACAAGGAAACGGGCCGGTTGACGCATGCTTAAATGCTCTTAAAAAGGCAGGATTTGACAATAAACTGATTGACTATACCCAGTATTCGCTTGACGGAAGCGAAAAGGGCTCAAGTGCAAAAGCAATGTCCGTTATAATCATGCAAAATAAAAACGGTGAAGAAATCATCGGAAGAGCAATTGATGATTCAACGGCAATAGCAAACGTAAAAGCAATATTTAATGCCTTAAATCTCATGGAAATTTCTTAAAAAATTATCCCTCGATTGAAAAAGCATTCGGAAATATTTCTTCTAAAGTCATACTGATTATTTTATTATCGTCATCTTCAAGAATAATTCTTGTATTATCACTTGAAAATTCGGCAATCCATTGTCTGCATGCCCCGCATGGCATACATTTTTTCTGATTTGGCGAATAAATGGCAACTGTTTTGATTTTTGATTTTTCTCCGGACGATACGGCATTTGAAACGGCATTTCTTTCGGCACATATCGAAAGTCCGTAGCTTGCATTTTCGACATTACATCCTGTGTATATATTTCCGTTTTCATATTCTATTGCCGCACCGACTTTAAATTTTGAATACGGCGCATAAGCATTTTCTGATACAATTTTTGCTTTATTAAGTAAATCCTTATCCTGTTCCATAAAATCCTCACATTTTAAGAGCCTGATAATTTTTTGCAGAAATTATTATACATTAAAAATTAATAAATCGTAAAGAGTTTTGTTATTAATACTATATTTTGTGGAATTTTGAGATTAAAGGAAGATATCAAAGAAGAGTTTACTTTCTATGTCAATTAACGCAATAAGTAGTGTTTCTTTGTATGAATATTACTACACGATAAACAATAATAAAGAAAAAGATAAAAAATCTCCCCTTGCCGATGAAATGAAAAGGTATGGTTTGACTCCTACCGATGACGAGGTGCTTAATGCTGCAATGCTTCAAAGGGCAAAACAAGCTAAAGAAGCTCAAAATAGCGAAGCAAAAGAAAATAAAGAATCTAAAACAGACAGACCCTGGGCTGATATAATGTATCAGCTGAATTTAAGCTTTAACGATAATCCTCTGGATGACATTGAGGATATCAAAGATGAGCTTGCAAAACTCCTGTCGGATATTAAAGATGACGAACTTGAACAGGAAATAACGGATTTAGAAGATTATGTTGAAAAATTGTATATAACTTATACAAAGAATAACGTATCTTCAAAATCACTGCTAACCGTACAAATGAATACCATGTCTAATCTTAACAAGGTTAGAATGATATAACAACACAACCACCGGCCTCGGTTTACAAAGAGGCACCCGTTTCAATAAATTTCCACTTTGGAGCTTTGATGTTGCCAAAAGGGGTGTTTACAGAATCTTCAAAAGTTCTTAAACACCCTTTTTTGGAGTATTTTCTCCATATTTGTTTAAATGCCCCGATATTGCCTCCTGCTTCTTCAACTTCAATCAGGTAATCCGAAAGGCTGTCTTGATATCTTGAAAGAATGGTTTGAATAATATCCCATTCAACACTCGGCGAGCGGAATTGAATACCGAGTTTTGAAAGGTTTTTCTTAAGATATTGTATTCTTTTTTCGAGTGTTTTTTTATCGCATCGTAAAGCATTTTCAAAGGGTGTATGCGGTTTTGGAATATATGTTGAAAAAGAAAAAGTAAGTTCAAAATTCTTTTTATCGCCTGTTTCTTTTAATTTATTTTTCATTTTTTTTGCAAGTTCAATAATCTCGTCTATATCGGAGTCTTCTTCATCGGGAAGCCCGAGCATAAAATACATCTTCAGACCGTGAAGCCCGCCGAGTTTGGCGGTTAAAACGGTATTTAATATTTGTTCCTCGTTTAGCTTCTTTCCTATTTTATCCCGTAATTTTTGACTTCCTGCTTCAATGGCGATAGTTGCAGACTTTTGTCCGCATTCAACAAGTGTTTTAACAAGATTTATGTCGGTTAAGTCCGCTCTCAGGGATGAAATTGAAAGTTCAATCGGAGTTATTTTATTTTTTTTGGAAATATATTCAATAATTTTATTAAAATCCGGATGACCGGAAACATACGCACCCAGAAGAGCAAGTTTATTCGTGTGTTTTAATCCGAGTTCAACAGCTTCGATTATTTTTTCGTAATTTACAAATCGAACGGGAATGTTCAGCCAGCTTGCAAGACAAAATTTGCACATTTTAGGGCATCCTCTCTCAAGCTCGATTATAAAAGTATCTTTAAAAAAGCTTTTATCGGATAAAATCGGGGTATAAATAACGTCATTTGCAATTTCATCTCTTACAATATTAACTTTATCTTTTTTGTATTTCGGAACATAAATACCGTCTGTTTCGGATAATTTTTTTAAAAGCTCATCTCTCGGAATGTTATTTTTTTCTTTTAAAATCCTAAAAGCTTCTTTTAAAGCCGTTTTTTCACCGATACATATAAAATCAAAAAAATCTTCAAAAGGAAGCGGATTTGACATAAAAACGGAACCTCCGGCAAAAATAATCGGTTCATCCTCGCCTCTATCCTTTGTTTTAAGTGTAAAAGAATATTTTTTCAAGATTTTAATTATTGCAAGTATATCAAGCTCAAAACACATTGAAAAACCCATAGCATCAACATGTTTTGGATTTATTCGGGTGGTTTTTGTATCCGCATAAATTCTTTCAACATACAGCTCCGAATCGCAATCAAGATCTTTAAAGATACTCAAAAACCCCAAAGATGCCATAGCAAAGCTTTCTATGGCAGGAAATGAAAACCATACATTAATTTTCGGATTTTTTTGTTCGGGTTTTGAATATAAAAAAATTTCGCTCATTTTTTACATCAGCTTTGTTGTAATAACAGGGCCGTCCTCGGTTGCAATGACCGTATGTTCAAAATGCGCAGACGGTTTACCATCGTCGGTAACAACCGTCCAATCGTCTGCAAGTGTATGAACTTCATCGCATCCGAGATTTAACATAGGTTCAATAGCTATAGCACAATTCTTTTTGATTATAATATTTGAATTTGTTCTGTAATTAAACAGGAAAGGCTCTTCATGCATTTCATATCCCACGCCGTGACCGCCGTATTGGCGAACAATACCGACTTTGTTAGCTAACGCTACATCTTCAATCGCCGCAGATATATTTTCAAGAGGAGCATCGGGTATCATCTGTTCAATACCCGCATATAATGCTTTTTCGGTTATATTCATAAGATTTTGAACTTCGGGAGAAATTTTGCCGACAGCATATGTCCATGCGCTATCCCCGACCATTCCTCTAAATGTTGCACCTACATCAATCGAAATTATATCCCCCTCTTTTAAAATCACATCTTTAGAGGGTATTCCGTGTACAACCTGCTCGTTAACCGAAGTACAAATTGAATTTGGAAATCCGTTATATCCCAAAAATGTCGGATATGCTTTATTTTTCTTTATAACATCATAAGCTATTTTATCAAGCTCAAGAGTTGAAATCCCCGGTTCAACAACTTTTTTCATCTCCTGATGAACAAGTGCTACGATATTACCTGCATGGCGCATTATTTTTATTTCTTCTCTGGATTTTTTATGTATCATAATATAACCTTTCTTTCAAAATTATTATACAACGAAGCAGATAAGATTAAAAAATGGAAATAAAAATAAAAAATCAAACGATTTTTTGATAAAATAAAAGCAATGAAAAAAGATTTTGAAAAAACAGGGATAATATTTAATCCCGATATAAAAGAAGCTAAAAATATAGCAAGAGAAATCAACAGAAAGATTAAAAATTCCGAAATTTTTTCCATTGATAACTTTAAAAAAGATGTTGATTTAATTATTGTAATCGGCGGTGACGGAACTTTTTTAAAGGCTTCAAGATTTTACGGAGCCTGCAATATTCCCGTACTGGGCTTTAATGCGGGAAGACTCGGATACTTAACTTCATGCAGACCTGATGAAATTGATTATGTTGTTGATGCTTTAAAGAATAAACATTTTACGATTGAAAACAGACTTATGTTAAAATCCGAAAACAAAACAGCTCTGAACGATATTGTAATAAAAGGATTGAACTGCGCAAGAACGGCAACTCTTGATTTATATATAAATAATAAAAAATTATGCTCATATGTTGCCGACGGGCTTATAATTGCTACTCCTACAGGTTCTACCGCTTATTCTTTATCGGCGGGAGGCCCCATTGTATCACCTGATATAGACTGTTTTCTTGTTATTCCGATTTGTCCGCACACATTGAATACACGTCCTATTATTATTCCGAGCAGTGAAAAGATACTTGTTAAGACTTTTGAAAAAAATCAAAAATTAAATATTTCGTTTGACGGACAGGATGATATAACCGTAAGCGATGAAATTAAAATAGAAAAAAATCAAAATTATGCTAAACTATTGACCTTAAACGGGAAAAAAGATAAGTTTTATGATATCTTAAAAGAAAAACTGCACTGGTCAATTGCACCGAAAAAATAATAAAATGTTAAAATCACTGTTAATTAAAAACTTTATATTGATAGATGAAGCCTTTCTTGAATTTAAAAAAGGTTTTAATGTTCTCTGCGGTGAAACAGGTGCAGGAAAGAGCATTATAATTAAGGCTCTTGATATAGTTCTCGGTGCAAAAGTACAAAAAGAAATGATTTTGGATAACGCTAAACCTGCCGTTATTGAAGCCGTATTTGAAAATAACGGCGAGGAAACAACCGTTTCAAGGGAAATTTCTTCAACTTCAAAATTCAGACTTAACGGTATAATGTCAAATTCCGATGAAATCAAAGAAGTCAGGGAAAAACTTGTTGATATTCATTCACAGCACCAAACATATGCTTATATTCAGCCAAAAAACCATATAATTTTACTTGATGATTATATAACTAAAAAAAGCCCCGAATTCAAAGATATATTGAAAGCCTGCAAAGAGTCTTATAAAGAATTTAAAAGTCTTGAAGCAAAATTAAAAACAGTAAAAGAAAATAAAGAAACAAACGAAAAAGAAATCGAATATTTAAGATTTCAATTAAAAGAACTGGACGAAGCTTCCGTAAAAGAAAATGAGGAAGATGGAATTAAGGAAGAGCTGGATATTTTATCAAATGTTCAGGAGTTGAAAGAAGGTTCGTACGGTGCATACTATGCTCTATACGGCGATAACCAGAGTATTGTTGAAGCTTTATCGAAAATAAAATATGAAATTTCAAATTGTGCAACTCTTGATAAAAATTTAAAAGAAGCAGAAGCTACACTGTTCGATGCTTTTGAAAACTTAAAAGACTGCGCCAATTTTTTAAGAAATTACTCCGAAAATCTTGAATTAAACCCCTCAAGAATTGATGAATTAAATGAAAGATTATCTCTTATTCAAAAATTAAAAAGAAAGTACGGCAATAATCTTGATGAAGAAAGAGATAATATTGAAAAAAAATTAAATGAACTTTTAAGTCCCGAAAATAACCTTGAAGCACTTGAAGAAGAATATAATTCCGCACTTGAAAGTTTAAATATTCTATGTAAAAAAATAAGAGAATACAGACAGGATAATGCTTCTACCCTTTCAAAATTAATCGAAGAAAAATTAAAGAATTTAATGCTGACCGAAGCAAGGTTTGAAATATCATTAAAAGATACTTCAATGAGCGAAAACGGGTTTGATAATGTTGAATTTATGATTACGACAAATAAAAATCAAAATCTTATGCCGATGTCTAAAGTTGCTTCGGGTGGTGAAATTTCAAGGGTTATGCTTGCACTGAAAACAATTTTTGCTTCTGTTGATAAGGTTTCAACTGTTGTATTTGATGAAATTGATACGGGGATTTCGGGTGTAACGTCGGGCTGTGTAGCCGAATGTATGCTTGATTTATCAAAATCAACTCAAATAATCTGTATTACACATCAGCCGATAATTTGTGCAAGAGCGGATAATTTTATCTGGATAACCAAGACTCACGGGGAAAATACTTCAATTAAAATCGAAACACCCGATGAAAACAGACGTCTTGAAGCATTGGCACAACTCGCAAGCGGAGAAGTTACACAACAGACCATTGATTTTGCAAAAACACTTGTTAAGTAATTTGATATAATTGCGGTCAGTGAAAATTGCATTCGGGGCAGAAATCATAAACGGCAATTATCATTTGTTCTACTCTTATATTGCCCAATATTTCTTCCTTTTTGCCACGAAAAGTTTTTCCGCCGGCTCTGATTTTGCATCCGAAAGTAAAGCAGATGGTATTCGCTTCGGGCAAGTAATACACTTTATCATAGCAAATGGCGCATTGAAAGCGGATAATTTAGCAAGGGACGAATATTAATATTAAAAAATGTAAAATGTGTGTGAAAATTTTTATTTTTAGTTAAAAAATTTATTCTAAGCTTTATATTTTTTCAAAAAATTACAAATTTCATATAAAAATAAATTAAATTTGTCTATAAAGTTTAATTTTTTCATAATTTTATATAACTTTACAATTTTGACCCGTTTTGTGTTTTTTGACACGCAAAAAGCACTCAATATATAATTTTCTTTATAATAACGCATATAGGAGAAATGAAAATGGCAACACGAAGCATTATTGATTACAAAAAGACTTTAACAAAAGAAGAAATTAAACATATTGTTGAAGAAAATAATATTGAATTTATCAAACTCGAATTTTGCGATATCAACGGGATTATGAAAAACCTTTCCGTTCCTTGCGAGCAATTAGACAGAGTAATGAATAACGAAATTATGCTTGATGGTTCTTCCATTAAAGGATTTCGCAGTATAGAAACTTCAGATATGTATTTTTATCCTGACCTTAAAACTTTTGCAATTATACCATGGCGCAGTGATGATGATGTCAAGGTAGCAAGATTTATCTGCGATATTCATAATGCTGACGGAACTCCCTTTGAGGGTTGTCCGAGATGCAACCTTAAAAAAATGATAGCTCGGGCTGAAAAATTAGGTTATACAATGAATGTCGGACCTGAAGCGGAATTTTTTATTTTCAAACAGGATGAAAACGGTAACGCTACAACAAATACATACGATAAAGCAGGCTATTATTCGGCATCTCCCGTTGATAAAGGTGAAAATATAAGAAGAGTAATAGTTAAAGCCTTAAAAGAAATGGGTTTTGAAGTTGAAGCAAGCCACCACGAAGTGGCAAGAGGTCAGCATGAAATTGATTTTAAATATGCAGATGCTCTAACCACTGCCGATAACATTATGACTTTTAAACATGCAGTAACGGCAATAGCCGAACAAAACGGAGCTATTGCATCCTTTATGCCAAAACCGATATTTGGAATTAACGGTTCGGGTATGCACTGCAATATTTCATTGTTTAAAGACGGTAAAAACTTATTCTATGATCCGGATAAAACTTATCAATTATCAAAAGAAGCATTATATAGTATCGGCGGACTTTTAAAACATGTTAAATCGTTTACCGCAATAACAAACCCCATAATTAACAGCTATAAAAGACTTGTTCCGGGCTACGAAGCTCCTGTATATCTGGCATGGAGCCTTGCAAACCGTTCGGCATTAATCAGAGTTCCGGCTAAGCGTGGTAATTCTACAAGAATTGAACTTCGTTCACCCGATCCCAGCTGTAATCCGTATTTAGCTCTGGCTGTTATACTGGGTGCGATTTTAGACGGTGTTGAAAATAAAATTGAACCGCCTTTACAGGTTGAAGAAAATATTTATCATATGACTAAAAAAGAAAGAAAAAGAGCAAAAATTGATTCACTTCCCGCTTCGTTGGATGAAGCACTGGATTTGCTTGACAATAATGAAATTATAAAAGATTCATTAGGTTCTCATATATATGATGAATTTGTTTCGGCGAAAGAAAAAGAAGTTGATAAATTCAGAACTTATGTAACACCGCTTGAAATTGATATGTATTTGAATATGCAATAGCAAAATAAAGAAAATAATGCAAAATTCAGGTGCTTATTAACACCTTTAGTTGTAGTGCAAAATTTAAAAAGGAAATAAAATGTCAGAAACCACAGTTATAGATTATTTAATCAGCAGGCTTGAAACTTTAGGAATAACGGATATATTCGGCTTGCCCGGCGATTTTAATTTTAATATCATTGAAGCAATTGAAAGAAATAAGAATACAAATTGGATAGGTTGTACCAATGAACTAAATGCAGGGTATGCTTCCGACGGTTACGCAAGAGTAAAAGGTTATGGTGCTTTAGTTACGACTTTTGGCGTGGGTGAATTATCTGCAATTAATGCTATTGCGGGAAGTTATGCAGAATATGTTCCGGTTATTAAAATAGTCGGAACTCCCTCAACTAAAAACATAACTCAAAAAACCCTGCTTCATCATAATTTTGCAAATCCTGATTACTATGCTTTTGAGCGTGCATATTCTAATGTTGTTGAAACCACGGCATATCTTAATGAAAAGAATGCAAAAATGGAAATAGACAGGGTTTTATCGGTTTTTATTAACGAAAAGAAGCCTGTTTATATAGCAATTCCTGAAGATATTTGTTCAATGAAAATAAACGATATACCGTGTATTCAAAAAATAACAAGCAATCCTAATATGTTATATGCGGTTACCGAACATATCATGAAAATACTGAAAAAGGCAAAAAACCCTGTTGTAATAGCAGATATTCTGGCACAGAGGTTTGAAGCGGGAAATGCTTTGTCTCATTTTTTAAGAAGCGCACAATATCCTGTTGCAAACTTATTAATGGGAAAAGGTTTAATAAATCAGGATTATAAAGGATATATCGGTACATATTTAGGCAAGTACGGAAATAGTGTTGCTTATGATATGGTAAATAATTCGGATTGCGTTATTACAATAGGTGCAATTTATAGTGATTTAAATACTTTCGGTTTTGATTATAATTTTGAACCTACTTCAATGATTGATATAGAGGGTACTTACACGACAGTTGAATATATAAGGTATGATAATGTTTTAATGAAAGATGTTTTATATGCGCTCTCCGAAATTGCGCCAAAATATAAAAACGAACTTCCTGACGTAAAACCATTATCTTTAATTAAAGAAATCGAAGAAAATAAGCCGTTGAAATCAAAATTTATATATTCCGAAATTCAAGACTTTATAAAAGAGGGTGATTTGGTATTTTCCGAAACAGGGCTTGTAGAGTTTGGCTTTGCAACACTGGAGCTTCCTAAAGGCGCTCATTTATATAATCAGGTTTTATGGGGTTCTATCGGCTGGGCAACCCCTGCTTCGTTTGGTGCATCAATAGCCGAAAAAGATAAAAGAGTAATTTTAATAACGGGCGACGGTTCGCATCAGCTGACTGCACAGGAAGTAAGCTCCATGATGAGATACGGTGTAAAGCCTATTATAATTGTTATCAATAATTCGGGCTACACAATTGAAAGAGCTTTATGTAAAGACCCTATGGATATATTTAACAATATCGCATCTTGGAATTATTCAAAATTAACCTCCGTCTTTAACGGAAAATCTTGGACTAAAAAAGTTGAAACCGAACAGGATTTACATAATGCACTTAAAGAAGCGGAAACGGAGCAAAAAGATAAACTATGCTATATAGAAATCTGCACCGACAAAATGGATATGCCGAAACTTGCAAAAGATGTTATATCAACGGCATTAACTAAGGCGTAATATTATTTATTTTCTTCCATTTCCCAAATTCCGCATGGGCATAGTCCTGCACAAATTCCGCATCCTATGCATTTAGACGGGTCTGAAACGTATTCAAATTTGCCGTCGTTGCACTCAATTCTCGATATAGCATTTTGCGGACAGCTTTGAGCGCATAAACCACAATCTCTGCAATATCCGCAAGACATACACCTGTTTTGCTCGTTATCGCAATTTGAAGAATAACATTCATAATATTCCGATTTAATTCTTTTGGAAGGGATTAAATCTTTTTCTTTTACAGAAGTTAGAGGCTCGTTATTCAGAAATTTTATAATATTTTCAGCGGTTTTTTTGCCCATAGCTATTGCATTTGTAAATAACCCCGCATTAATAGCATCCCCTGCCACAAAGATTTTAGGGTTTTTTGTCTGCATAAATTCATTAACCTGTATTCTTGATTTTTCATCCAGATAATCTTTATCCAAAAAGTCAAAGATGGGTCTGTCGCCAACGGAAATTATGACGCTGTCAGCCTCAATTAATCTTCCGTCTTTAAGTTCAACCCCCTTGTCGGTTATTTTTTGGGTAAAACAAGGATACATTATTTTTGCGCCTAGTTTTTCGGCTGTTTTAATTTCTTTTTCAAAAGCTGATGGTTCTTGAATATCGATTGCAGTAACGCTTTCAATATTACCTTGTTTATAGACTTCCGTTATAACATCCATTGCAGCGTTTCCTGCACCGATTACGACAACTTTTTTACCCAAATTATACTTTTTACCGTTTTTACAATCTTTCAAGAAATTTAAACCTTTAATAAGTCTTTCATACCCTTCAAACGGTATTACAACGGAGTTATGTGCGCCAATTGCAATAATTACGGCATTAAATTCTTCTTCCAGCTTATTAAACAAATCGGCTGTAACTTTCGTTGATGTATGGATTTTTACGCCCGTACTTTTAAATCTTTCTAATTCCGCTTCTAAAATTTCTTTATGCAGTCTTTCTTCGGGTATTACCTGTGATAATTTACCGCCGATTTTGTCATCTGCCTCAAATATTTCAACTTCATAACCGTTTCTTGATAATTGCCATGCGGCAGAAATCCCTGAAGCTCCAGCACCGATTACGGCAATCTTTTCACTGTGTGCAACATCAACTTCTTTTGCTTTTATATCTTTTGATAAAGAGCCAAGCGTTTTAACGTCTAACGGTTCATCAAAACTGCCTCTTGAACAATGGCTAAGGCATAAATTAGGGCAGACCTGACCGCAAACACTGGCGGGAAACGGACTATAATCCAGCACAAGTTCAAGTGCTTCTTTAATTTTTCCTGCTCTAAGAAGTGAAAACCTTTTTTGTGTCGGGATTTTAATAGGACAATTGTATTCACAAGGGGCGCTATAAGCATAATTTTTCCAATTCGGTTTTCTTAATCTTGATTCACCTGTTTGAACAAGATCATAAGACTTAAAGTCATCTTTAATCAAATCAGAAAATATCGAACCGCCGATTTCTTCAAACCACTTATTTATCCTGAAAGTTTTTAAGGATATATTGTTTTCTTGTTGTCTTTCTTCATAGGTTTTAGCAACTATTTTATGCCATAGGCTGAAATCTGTTAATTTGTCATAATATTCTTCTTTTTTAATTTCGGATAAGTAGCTTCTAAGTCCGTTTTTAAGGAAATTTACATCATTTTCATCTAAATCCAATAAAAATACATCGTCTGATAAATTATTAATTTTACCTCTGACGTAAACTATACCGCCCACCATTCCGACACATGCTCTATCACCCAAAACAGACGGCATATTTTCGCAATCAACACCGCAGACAACAGCGATACCACCGCCCATAAATTCAAAAGAAAACGAACCCGTTGAACCCAATACCCAAAGTTCGGGAGCATCAAACTTGGGGTCTTTTTTCATTAAAGCACCGGAGCGAGTTCCGACAGAACCAGCTATATATATTTTTCCCGATGCTGCACAATGCCCTGTTGTATCTCCGCTATCACCCAAAACAACGATTTTAGCACCGGAATTTAGCCAGCCGGTATCTGCAGGAGCAGAACCTTCAACATAAATATTTGTTCCTTTGGCTCCCATAGCCCCTACTCTTTGACCCGGGTTTTTAAGGTAAAAATTCAAATCTTCGCCTGTTTTAGACCAAACAGAACCGCCGATATTATGCTGACCGCAGGCATTTATTTCAAAATCCGTAACTCCGTTTTCAATGGCAGACCAAATTTCCTGCATTAAATTTTGGGTCGATGTTCTTTTGTCATTTTCAATAGTGTTTATTGTCTTTTTAGCAGGCATATTGAATGTTTAACCTTTCTGCTACATTTTTATCTACACAAATAAGGGCATCACTTCTTCCTATCGGCAAAGTTGAGTTTCCGACGGGAGCTAACAGTTTTTTAAGTTCAATATCGGTAGCTAAAATATAATTAACAATATTTTCTGCAACCCTATCAACATCCAGCCTTTGCATTAATTTTGGATTTTGAGTCGTTATTCCTATCGGACATTTTCCGGTGTTGCAACCGTTACATTTGCCGAAATCATTTCCGACGCATCCTGCAATTTGAAGTAACAGTTTTCCTATAAATACACCGCTTGCACCAAGACATATCATTTTAAAGGTGTCTGCTGCAAGATTTCCGTTCATACCTATACCGCCTCCTGCAAAAATAGGAATTTGACCTTGTTTACCTTGATGAACCGCAGCTAAATAACAATCTCTGAGTTTTGATACAATAGGGTGTCCTGTGTGATTGAGTGAAATCTCGTGAGCGGCTCCCGTTCCTCCTGCAATACCGTCTATAAAGAAGCCCCCAACGATATTATACGGGTCTCGAAGAAGATTATTATAAACGCTTACGCTGGTTGAAGATGCCGCAACTTTAATTGCAACGGGAACTTTGAATTTAAAAGCACAGTTCATTGATAAAAACATCTTTTGGACGCTTTCTTCAATAGAATAAAGCCCTTGATGATTGGGAGGTGATAATAAATCCGCTTTAGGAACACCTCTTATTTCCTGGATTAGCTTTACGCATTTTTGCGCCATCAATAGTCCGCCGTCACCAGGTTTTGCGCCTTGCCCGATTTTAATTAAAATTCCCGCAGGGTCTTCTTGCATATAAGGCATAGAATTAATTATCCTGTTCCATCCAAAATGCCCTGAAGCAATTTGCAAAATCATATATTTTAAATATTTTGACCTTAAAAGCTTATCGGGAACTCCGCCTTCACCTGAACACATTCTTATCGGGATATGTTTAACTTCGTTTAAATAAGCGGCAGCTATAGCTATTGCTTCCCACATTCGGGGAGACAGCGCTCCGATTGACATATCGGAAAATATAATAGGATAAATTGAAGTATTTACGGGTAAATTTTCGTTTTTCTTTTCCTGCAATTCACCATTTACAATATCAAAATCAAGGTTATCGGCACTTACAACCCTGCCTAAATTTGTTCTAAGGTCAAATGTATGACGGAGAGCATCAAGCGAGGGGTCTGTCATTTGTGAAATTCTTCCGACTTTAATTTTATCCAGTGTTCTGCCTTCGGTGTGCATATTGTTTCTTCCGCCTCGTTTAACGGATTGAGAAGTTTTTGCCCTGTATCTTGTCCCGAAGATTTCTGTTCTGTTTCTGACAACTTTAATTGCACCATTCGGACAAACTTTTGTACATATTCCGCAGCCCCTGCAAAAGTTATTGGCATCAATTATCTGTTTTATAACGGGGATAGCTTTTTGGTCTTCGTCTATTTGGAAGCCTTTCTCATTCGAAATTGCTTGAACTTTCTTTCTTTTTTGAACATCAACTTTTATTGCGCCAAACGAGCAAGAAGCAACGCAATGTCCGCAAAGCATACATTTTGAACTGTCATATTCAATTATCCATGGCAGGTCGTCTTGTGAGATACTGTTTATATTAATTTCATTTGCTTCCGTCATTGATTAATCCTTTGAATATTTAAATCGTTATCCACAACAACAAGTTCCCGCTCGTTTGTGTAGATATCTTTTGAAATATCTCTATCCGGCAATATTTCATTTGCACCCGTTACTTCAGAAGTCATAATAACAATATCATTGTCTTTGCATACAACCGTGGGTCTTAATTTCTTTGAATCTATAACATTAAACATAGTTCCATCAGGCAAAACACCTATAGTTGTGTTAGGTCCGTTAATTTCAAGATTCTGTAAAGATGATTTAATTCTTTCTAAAACATTCTTATTATCCCGCTTTTCCATTTCATCAAACGGCAGAGGGGTTAAAACATGCTTATAATATTTCAAGGGCCACTTTAAGATTTTATGAACATAATGAAGTGTGTATAAGAAACATTGCGAATCTGATTCAAACCCAATGTAGCCCCTGTGCAATTTCATTTGCATTAATTTATTCTTTTCGTAGAATGTATTTTCACCGTTTGTTAGGGTTGTGTAACCTTGCAGGAAAAAGGGGTGTGCCGCATAACGAACAATATCATAATTTGTATTTTGTCTGCATTGAGCAGTTATAATTTTAGCTCTTAAATTAACTTCTTCGCTCCATAAATTAAAATAAGTCCCAATATCATTAGGGTCGCCGATTTCTTTTAAGGAAATTACATCTTCCCAAAAAGAATACACAAAACCTTCCTCATTTTTTTCTAAATATGAGCGGAGTTTTAACCTTGTGTCCAAAAGTAATTCTTCTTTTTCATCTCTTGAAGCCGTTTTATAGTTCTTAGGATATTGGAATACCTCAAAAACATAGTTTGGCATAGTTTCTATTTTTAAAGATTTATCCGGATATACTTCGGGGGTATATTGAAAAACCCTGACAAACCCGATTTGATGAAGTAAATCTTCTGCGTATTTCATTCCTTCATCCGTTACTGCCATTGATAAAATCGGAAGTTCCTTATAATTTTCAAAAATTCCACCCAAATCCTGCATAATGAAGGCAAAACCGGAATTGTCGTGTCCTTTTTGTTGAGAACGCATCAGTTTCAATGCTAAAGACGGGTGTATGTAATGCTTTGATTTAATCGAACCTATTCTACACATAAAATAATTATCATACCGCCTTTTAATGCAGTCAATTTTAAGATTCTGTTAAGTTTTCTAAAGTTTTTTATTTTTGATTGTTTTTTTGTATATATGACTCAAAATTTTTTATTTTTTGTAAAAATATAAGAAAAATTTTGTAATTTTAATAAAAATCGAATTAAAAATTATAAAAGTTATATCAAATTTTGTATAGTTTACAGTTTTTAATAAATAGTTAAGGTGCTACAGGAAAAATTAGCAAAAAGTGAAATTTATCAGCCGTTTTTACTGTTGCGTTTAGACCTTATGCAATTTCCCTTTCGCAATAACCAATATGTAATTGATAATGTTTAAAAGCTCGCTTTTCGGGATACGATTCATTAATCAGGGTAAAGCATTGATGCAAACAGGATATTAACAAAATCAAGGTTTTATTGTGATGTATTTTTATCAACTTTTGAGAAATTTACTTATGATTTTATTAAAAATTTAATATAATATAAATCATGAATAGCAATGCAAAATATCCTAAGATATATTTTATAATTACTTTAGTACTGTTTATATTATCAGCATTAATTTGTATTTTATGTGCTTTAGAAGAATCTTTTTTATTTGTGTTAATTATATTATTCTGTCTTACATTACCGCTTTTTTGTCCTGCAATTATATGGTTAGCTGAAAGAAAAGTTAATTTTAAACATCCAAAAGTATTTAAAATAATCGCCCATTTTGTAAATATTATTAATATAATTTTTCAATGTATTCTTGTACTTATTGTACTGGTTGCTATTGCTATCAGAGAAGCTGATAGCAATAAGGAATTTACGGATGCTAAAGACTATCAAAGAGCACTAAATAATTATACTCCTAAAATGGTTGCACATTTTCCAAAAGCGATACCTGAAAATGCAAAAAATGTTAAATTATTCTATACCCCTGGTGGATTTACGGGTGATTCCAGTTTCTATCTTCAGTTTGATATAGATAATGAATATATCAAAAAAGAAAGAGAAAAATATAAAAATAAAACAAAAGAGTATGTATTTGAAAATAAAAACAACAAAAAGAAAAAAGAAGAATTTGATTATGATAAATATAGAGCCGCTAATGCAATTAGCGATTGCTATAGAAAATCAAATAAAGAAGGGTATAATGCTGAAATCGGCTATAAAGCAAATATATTTGAAGGCGGCAGTTGTATAAGTGGTTTTGCAACTAAAGATAATAATATTATTTATTTATTATATTGTACTTAAATTTAAGCAATTATGAAAAAAATCTTATTGGTACTTATTATAATACTTTTGGCTGTACATTGCTTTTTATAGAGCCTAATATGTTGACTGTTAAATACTATAAAATAAATGACAGTGCTTTAAGAGGGGTTAAAATTGTTTTTGTTGGTGATTTTCATGTTAAACCTAATCAAAGTAAACGCCTAAATAAAGTTATAAATTTAATTAACGAACAACAACCCGATATTGTTTTATCAGTTGGTGACTTTGTTAATGGACACGAAGAAAATATGACTATGCCCATTTCAGATATAGCAGAGCAATTAAAAAATATTAAGACAAAGTATGGTTTTTATACTGTTTTAGGAAATCACGACTGGTGGATTGACGGCGTTGGAATTACGAATGCTTTAACAGCAAATGGGATAAAAGTTCTAGCCAATTCAAACAATAAAATCAATATAAACGGCAAAAATGTTTATATTGCCGGTGTTGAAGATTTAACAACAAGAACACCGGACATATATAATGCTCTTGTGGATGTAAAAAATCCTGTAATATTATTGACGCACTCCCCTGACTTATTTCCTAAAATTCCTAAGAATGTAAATTTAACATTATCAGGTCACGTTCACGGTGGTCAAGTTAGATTACCGTTATTAGGCGCATTAATTGTTCCTTCTGATTATGGCGACAAATATTCTTATGGACTAATTGAAGAAAAAGGCAAAAAAATGATTGTTACAAAAGGTATAGGAAATAGTATTTTGAATGTCAGGTTTAATTGTATTCCTGAAATTGTTGTAATAGAGTTTGAATAATATGGACATTTTAGATAGATTAGCACAATCAAAATTTAGGAGCGAATTTTGCGTAGGGTGATGAGCGAAAGCTTAAACCCGCCAATGTGAAAACTTTGCGAAGCGGCTAAATTGCAAATAGCAATTTAAGAGCGGAGCTACTAAAGTTTGAACTGCTAGCA
>CADBOJ010000105.1 GCA_902796305.1 uncultured bacterium
CGCCATAGCCATCGTCATCGCAATCGAAAAACAAACACCTATCCAAATCCGCAGTCGCCCAATACTCATACATATTGATTGACTCAATATTCCTTTCTTCAAGGAGTGCAAAAATGTCATTGAGAATCTCAGTACGGATTGCATTCATTTTCTTTTCGTATTCACCGCTTTTCTTTACCATAATATTATTAAGGCTATTATAATTAATAAAATAGTTATTATTATTATCCTATCTAATTTACGATTTATCCGTTCGTATTCGGTTTCATCCGTTCCAATATTTTTCATATTCTTCTATTTCTTTTTTTGTCCATTCGGGATAATACTCTACCCAAGAATAATCATCGCCACAAGTGTAATAATCATCCAAATTGTCGGCATTATCGTATTGTGCAAATAACGCAAAAACGTCATCCGTCTTGTTTCCATCTTCCTTTGCGAGTTCTTCAAGATATTCTACATATCCATCAAAAAAGCCTTGCACGGATTTCGGGGCAAAGCCAAAACTATTCTTATAATCATCTGTGAATAGTGAATTGAGAACAATTTGCTGACGCAGTTCCCAAAGTTGTTCTTTCTTCAAATCCGAAAATTGAATACGCATAATAACTTATTTTATATAGTGCAAATATACGAATTTATTTTGATTATTCAAAATCCTCTTCATCATCAACCCAACAGCAATTATAAATGCTTGATAAGGCATTTTCAAGCCTATGGAATTTTGGTGTGAAAAAATTGATTCCATCTAAATTAACAATATACTTTTTCTCATTCTCATCCCAATAAAGATGATACAATTTACCTTTTGCCTTAAAAGTAACAGGCAACACCTTAGAATTATTAAAGATAATAGCATTGACGATTCGGTGCTGAGTGTCGGTGTTAATAGTAAGCATAAGCATTTGTTTTAGGTTTCCAAGTGCAAAGTTAATATTTTTTTTGGAATTTCCAAAGGTTTTTGAGAAAAAAGTGAAAATAAATTTTTTTAAAAAGGATCGTGGGCGAAACTGTGCAGCCCGCGGCGAAGGGGAGCCCGTATATTGCCTAATATAAAAAAATTTTCGAGAAAAACAAAAAAAAATCGCACCTTTCGGTACGATTCTTTTCAAGTTCTTTTGTTCTGCTTATATTGCGCTTACTATTTTAAGCATTTCATCTATGGAGTAAGCCGAAAAATCATCGGTATCGGTTACATCGTCAATCTCATCATAAATGCTGAGTAAGATGTTTCCGTTTCCATCAAGGAAAGCCGATTTAATGATAGTAACGTGATAATTATCCTCATCAATGTCGCAGGGAATTCTCACATTGATGTTCTCAATGGTTTGTGAGGGTGAGTTCTCTAATTTTGCCTTGAATTCTGCATAAATGGTTTCACGCAGGTTCTTAACTAAATTGCTAATGTTTTCAGTCATCATAATCTTTTTTCTTTATTAGTTGGTACTGCAAAGGTAATAAAAATTTCGGAATTTCCAAATTTATTTTTTAACTTTCGTCAAAAAATTCATTGTAAGCCTCAAGTTTCTGCTCTTCAGTCAGCGAATCCCACCAACAATCCGTTCTTTCAAGATAGTCACAAGCGTCCTCAACCGTAGAAGCCCAATACACAGGACTGACTTGCTTTCTATCGAAGCAGCCCAAATGTCGCCACCATTCTTCAATGATAGTATAGTTATACTTTTCCATAATATTGTTTTATTGGTTTGTTATTGCAAAGGTAATAATTTTTTTGAAATATACAAAATAAATTAGCATATAATTGCAAATAAAATTTTTTAAAAAGGATCGGGGCAAGAAGCCCGAAACTGTGCGCAGCCAGCCTTCTGTCAGGATAACATTGTCTAATATAACAAAAAAATCGAATTATGCAAATAAAATTTGGATTTTTCACAAATTTTATTATATTATGCAATAATATTGCTGTTCCTGTCAACGACGTCGAGGCAAGTGGCTACGGGAATAAAAAAAAAGCACCGAATTACTCGGTGCTTTCTCTCGTAGGGCTATCTCTTTTTTATTGCAGTTCACATTCCGTTATGTTCCACGCAATTATTATTCCGTCTACCATATCTCCATATGCCTTGCCTTCTTCAGCATTGAAATCGGATTTTACAACAAGTTCCTCACGTTCAATAACGTTTTCGTGATAAAGCCTTTTCATTTCGGCA
>CADBOJ010000106.1 GCA_902796305.1 uncultured bacterium
ATCCTTTTCAATAAAGTCAATATTGTTAAATATTGCTAAAATAATTTAAACATAAATATTTTTTTAGTACAATATTAAATATAAAATTATTTTTTGGAGTTTAGAATGTTTGCGAACAACAGTCCGGTAAATGAAATAATACAGTGGTCAAAACGCTTGTACGACAAAGGAATGTCGCCAGGAACAAGCGGTAATATTTCCATTCGAACGAAAGACGGAATATTAATTTCAGCAAGCGGATGTTCGCTCGGAGATATTACCAAAGATGACCTTGTTTTAATAGATTATAACGGTAATTTAATTAAAGGCACAAAAAAGCCGTCCGGCGAAAAAATAATGCACACCGAAATATATACGCTAAGAGATGATATAGATGCAATTATACATTGTCATTGTCCTTTAATAAGCGCATTTGCGGTTGCGGGTGTGCCTATAAAAAAACCAATACTGCCGGATTTTGTGGTTTTATTTAATGATGTTCCGGTAGTTCCTTATTATTGTCCTTCGAGCATTGAGCTTGCACAGGAAACAGGGAAGGCATTTAAAAGACGTTCTGCCGTATTATTGAAAAATCATGGTGTTGTAGTCGGTGCAACAGATTTAAAAACCGCTTTTTATAAACTTGAAATTTTAAGATGTTATGCAGAAGCATATTTTGGTGCGGAAGTGCTGGGCGGAGCAAAAAGTATTTCAAAAAAATCGGTTGAGGAAATAAAAAGATTATTTATTAAGTAGAATTTTTTAGGAGTTAAAAATGTCAACACAAATATCTATTGCAAAAGATGGTAAAATTTCAGACGAACTTTATTCCGTTTCAAGAACCGAAAAAGTTGACATTGAATTTTTGCGGAAAAATATTTCCGAGGGTAAGATTGTTGTTTTAAAAAATAATTCAAGAAATTTATCAAGACCGATTGCAATCGGCAATGGTTTAAGAACAAAAGTCGGTGTCGAAATCGGACTTGTTGATAAAAAAGGTTCAATTGATATTGAATCCGACAAGCTTGTTGTTGCTAATGAAGCGGGTGTTGATTTAATTTTGGATGTTACAACGGGTGGTTATTTTGATGAAATAAGAAATGTATTAATAAATTCAACAATGCTTCCTTACGGTACTATTCCCGTTTTTCAAACCGCATATAAAAATTATTCCGAATGGGATGTTTCAAAAATTACAAAGGATAATCTTTTTTCAACAATAGAAAGACATTTGAACGATGGTGTTGATTTTTTATGCTTAAATTGCGGGCTCACAAAAAGCGTTATAAAATCCTATGAAGATGAAAAATTTGCAAGCATTCCGGCTTCAAAAAGCGGAATATTAACGGCTTGCGCCGTAAAAGAAACAGGGAAAGAAAATCCTTTTTATGAGTATTTTGACGAACTTTTGGATTTGGTTAAAAAATATGATGCCGTTTTATTCTTATCTCAAGGATTAAGAACTTCTTCGATTGCTGATGCTTATTCAAGGGCAGGCGCTATGGAAATAAATATTTCATCCGAACTGGCATTCAGGGCAATTAAAGCCGGAATACAGACAATAATTGAAGTTGGCGGATATATGAAATTTGACAAAATTTCTTCAATGATAAAAAATGTAAAAGAATTATCGGGAAATATTCCGATGTATTCAAAAGATGTTATCCCGACTGATATTGCACTCGGATATGAAACAATGGCTTCTTCCATAGGCTATACAAATGCGGCTCTTGCGGGAAGCAATCTTTTATTTGCTTCGCAGAACTTTATAGGTAAATATGATTCCGCTGTTTTAAAAGAGGGTATAATGTCGGCAAAAATTGCTTCTCATTGTGCTGATTTGGTCGGAAATGTCAAATCTCAAATATTGAGAAATGAAAACGTTACAAATGCTCTGAAAAACCATGACGCCATATTATACAGGGAAAGCCTTGTTGACGGTTATTCTTCAAACTCTGAAATACTTGAAAAATTAAATAACAGAAGCAACAGAAATCCCGATTGTTTCAGTTCAATATATGATAAGTATTTTAAAGTTGACTAAGATTTGTAAAATATATATAATTTCTTTATGCAGTTACCTTTAATTACAATTGACAATGTTGAAGAATTTACGGAGGAAATTTTAAAAGACATTCATTCCTGGCGTAAAGAAATGATACATTATATAAAAGATAATAATCCCGAACTCAATACGGCGATTATTGAACTTGCGCAAAAATCGGAACTTGATGCAAAAGCTGTTGCGGCAGGTGCTTATATGGCATATAAATTATTAGAAAACGAATTAACCCAAGATGCGGACGATACAGAATTTGTTCTTGATGAAGAATAAATAATTTGAAAAAAATATTTCAGCATTATATTATTTTGGTATGGGTCAATTAAGCGACAGTGAAATACAACAGGCAAAAAAGCTTGTTAATATGTCTATGATGAGTCAAATCCTCGAAAATATAAGAGGAGTAATTAATAATGACAGGAAGCAAAAACAGCCTCTAATTTTAAGAATTAATGAGGGCTTTATATTTAATATTGCAAGAAAAGCAATTACCGAAAAAGATTCTACCTTTATTATATCTATTGCAGGTGAAAGCGCTTCGGGTAAAACAACTCTTGTAAAAAATACTGCAAAAGCCTGCATTAAATCGGACAATCATAGCATATATACGATAGTTTGCTGTGATGATTATTATAAAGATGCCTCCCGTGAACTAATTGCAGCAGGAAACTATGAAAAACTTTTCGAAACGGGTTTTAGTTTTGATACACCCGATGCAATCGATTTGGATTTAATGAAAAAACACCTTATAAAATTAAAAGCCGGTGAAGAAATATATTCTCCTCTATATAATTTTGTAACCTGTGAAAGTAAGAAAGATACTGTTCTAAAAAAACCTGCAAAATTAATCTTAAATGAGGGATTATATGTTTTAAACGAGAACATAAGAGATATTTCCGATATTAAAATATATGTTTATACACCGTTTGAGGTTATTAAGGACAGATGGTTTGCCCGTGCAGCAAGCAGAGGCAAGACCGGACTTGCCGCTCAAATGCAATTCCATGATGTTAACCAAACAGCATTCAGACATATTCGCCCCTCTATGGATATAGCAGATGTTGTTATAAACGGTATGACAACGCATGAATACATTGAAGATTTTATTAAAGAACTTATTCAGGCAATTACTTCGGTTATTTCAAAAAGACCGACTTCGCTATAAAATTCTTGACAAAATCAAATTATATAATATTATTATATAAGTCATTGGGACGTCGCCAAGTGGTAAGGCACCTGGTTTTGGTCCAGGCATTTCGGAGGTTCGAA
>CADBOJ010000107.1 GCA_902796305.1 uncultured bacterium
CGACAGCTTAGCAAGCGAAGTTGAGGGCACAAGGTGTGTGAAGTGCGATGGCGGTTGCGATGAGCAACCGCAGAGCATGTAACCGTAATATGGTCAAAGTTAAGTTAAAATTGGCAACAACATAAACAACAAATCTTATGCTATACCTTAACATATTGTAAATATTTAATTTTATCCTAATTTCTTATTGACAAAATTATTTTTTTCGTGTTTTATAAAAGGTATGAAATATTTTAATTTGAACAATTTAATTTGTTGCTGTTGTAAGCTCCTTACATAAAAGAACTTACTTATAGTTTTATGCAACAAAATTCGGATAAACATATAAAAGGTTCTTAAATTGTTTTTAAGAACCTTTTTCTAACAGTTAATAAGGAAAATAAGATGAAAATTAATAACATTAAAAACATGCCTTTCAAAGGCACGATGAACACTTTATCAAAAGCGCTTTATACTTTAGGCAATAATGATATGCTGAATGCTTCGTTTGTAGATGTATTTGCCATGGATACACCAAGAACAATAGTTGAAACCCGCAACAGAGGCAAGCAGGCAGGGATTGAAATGGGCTTTAGAGAATACACGGGAACTTTTATTGCTGAATTTTCCGCAGCGGTCTTTGCAATTCTTGCTTCAAAATTTATTTCCAAAAAAATTAAACCCGATGTTAAAGTTAATTCGGGTTCGTGGGTTACAAATAACGGGCTGACTGTACTTTCCGATATTTTTAATAAATCAGACAAAACTCCTCATGGCTATGTAGAAAATGTGCTTAATTCTCTATCGGGAGTTGTCGGTTCAAAAACAAAAAAATTTATTGATATAGATAAAGAAAAAACCGAACCCGTTATTAAAAAATTAGCAAGCCTGATAACGGACAAAACAACGGATAAAAAAGCGTTGACGGGTATTCAAGATGAAATAATAAGTCTTTTAGGTGCAGACAGTTCTATAACAATTAAATCAGGCAAAAACGAAGTTACATCAAATCTGACGCATGCCTTAAGAGATATTGTTGATTCGGGTAAAAATATATTTTTTACAGAATCAACACGAAATAATAGCGAGATTTTATCCAAACTGAAAACGATGAATAAATTAAGAATCGGAATTGCAATACCTTTATCAATGGCTCTTGCAATAACTAACCAGAAGTTAAACCGTTATTTAACCAAAAAAAGAACGGGAATAGATAATTTTGTAGGCGAAAACGGCTATGAAAATAATGTTAAAGATAAAAACGAAAAGAAGAAAGAAAAAGGTTTGTTAGCAAAAAAACTGCTCTCTGCAGGAATTTTCATTATGATGCTCAGTCGTGTTATGGGTATTAAAAAGCCTGCGGATTTAATTAAAAAACTTGAATTTACAGGACCCGCAACAAGTGGTAATGCAATTAAAACAATATACGGAACACTTATTTTAGGAAGAATTTTTGCTTCAAAAGATTCAACCGAACTAAGAGAAACAAATGTAAGAGATTATTTAGGATTTTTGAATTGGCTCGTACTTGGAGGTTTTGTTGCTAAAGGCGTAGGTCAAGCATTAGACCCAAAACAAAAAAGCTTATTTAATATTTCAAAACAAGGAAAAGGTATAGGTCATTGGCTAAAAGATGTGTCCCTTAAATCCCAAAAAGAAATCATAGCTGCAGGCGGTAATGTTAAAGCAAATTTAAAAAAACTGAATATTGCACAGATATCCGGAATTGCTTATTCTGCTATAATGCTCGGAGTGTTGTTGCCTAAATTAAATATTTGGATGACAAGAAAAAAGGGAAATAAAAATCTTAACAGCAGGGTGCAAAAAAATCCCGCTCTAAACTTTAAATCACTGAAAAACTTCGTTTCCATGAAAGATTTTTCAAGGAGTATTAGTAAATAACCTTGTCAGTTTCTATATTTCAATGGCATCAATGCTGTCAAAATGTGCTCTGGCATCAGCTTGAGCAGCTTTTCCTTTAATGTAATTATCGGTTGTATGCTTATTAAAATCTTTCGATATTGATTTAGATAATTTTACGTTTGCTAATGCAGATGCAATCGAAGTGCCGGCTACAAAAAAGACAGTACCAATATCAAAAGCCTTTTCATGTTTGTTTATAAAAGGATTTAATTTATTTTCAATAAATTGTCCAAACTTAGTCTGCTGAAGTTCTTTTGTTAAAGTTGCACCCTCTTTAGATATAAAATCTGTTAATTTATTTGATTTTATAGCAATCTTTTTTCTGCTCAATAAACTCGTAGCACCTAACATTGCCAGACCCGCTAGCATCGTTACGCCTGATTCTGTCGCGTCTCTTTTTTCTTTTGGTATTTCGGCTCCGGTTTTTAGCATTTTATTGCTGTAGTATTTATCTACCAATTTCGGAATACCTCTAAAAACACTGTTTATAAGCGATATTACGGCTAAAAAACCCAACCCTGATTTCATTTTTGTAGAAATATTCCCGGGTTGGGTTATTGCTAAACTTGTTGCTATAACTGATGATGTTATTAAAGGCAGTGCTTTCTTTAAACGCATTTTTCCGCTATTCTGCACAGTATTGTACGCTTTTGCTATACTGTACGCTCTTAAGTCCTTATCTTCCATCTCATAATAGTGCTTATAGCGCACTTTCTTGGACCCAGAATCGTTGCTCGCACCTGTACAACTTAAATATTTTGAAGGCTGTGAGCTTTTGGAAATATGATTTACTTGCACATTTACCTCAGATGGACAATACTACCATTTGTCCGTAAAACTATATTACTACATTTTTAAAATAATGCAACCCTACAAAAAGATAATTTAAAATTCTTTACAAATTTTTTAAAAAATATTGCAACACTGTTAATCACGGTTGTTATTCTTTGCCAGCCCTACTTCAAGTCCGCTTCTTGCATATATAAACGGAAGAAGTTTGTCCATTTGAAATCTGCTTGCAAACGGTATTCTTGCCAATACTGCCAAATTTAATAAATCATCAATATGTACAAGGCAATCTGTTGGTTTAAACACTCTTATGGTTTTATCTTCTTTTTTCTTATTTTTATCAAAAAATGTTTCATAGATTTTATTTGATGCCTTATTTGCAAGAAACATACCGCTGACAACCGACCCGAGAATAATTCCCGCTTTTGCAAGAGGGGATTTAAGCTTACCTGTTCTATTTGAATACATGGTCAGAAGAGCAACAAGAGTTGTCGGAGTCATGTTGTTTAAAAATTCAAAAATTCCTTCTTTATATTTTGCTTCTTTTTCGTTTTTATTATTTGCATACTTTAATCCGCCGATAAGTCCGCCAAAAACACCGCCTGTTGTTGTTGCAAGTATTTGGGTATAGTTTTCAATTTCAAACATGTTCCAAATTGCTTTAAATTTATCTTTTATAGGCATCTTGTTTTTAAAAGAATCCGCAATTGTATTAAGTCTTCCTTTTTTAAAAGCATTTAAAATTACAACCGGCAAAACCGCACCCGCAAATGCACTAAGTGCAATATTGGTTTTATTTTCGGGTTTTATATTTTTCGTTCTTCTTTTGCAAACAATATCAGGAATCTTAAATTTAGAAAAATTTCCGTTTGCAGGATATGATATTTTAATTATTTCCGCCATGTAAGTAATATTAATTAAACTCTACATTATAATTAAAATATAAAAATAATATTTTTTGCTCCGACAAAAAAATTAAACCGGCAGAGAGTCTTCAAACTTTTGTAATTCTTTTGCTCTATCTTCGCAATAGTTGCATTCGATTTCACATCTGGATGAACATTCATGCCCGTTTTTTATAAAGTATCTCATATCGGGATAGTATTTTGATATAATTTCTTCAATACTATAATTATCTATGTATCTTGCAAAATTTTTCACTTTAAAATATCTTAATATATGTTTTTTAATATATTCACTTTCAAATCCATGCTCCGCAACATCCAAATACTCTATCAGATGCGGTTGAGCTTTATCAGAAGCTCTTTGTATGGCAGAAACAAATTTAAAATGATTAATTCCGAGTGCCGAATAGTATCCTAAATCCCATGGGTATATTTTACCATCTTTGTAAAAAGTAAGCTTTGGATTTTTTGCACATAATTTACAACCTAACTTATAAAATGAAGTATATGACGATGCCATACAGGAATATCTGGAAAAACACCCCTTTAAGCATCCCTCATTCAGCATAACTTCAATTTCTGTGTTTGGAAATGCTTTTTTTAAAGCCTTTATAAATTTAAAATTCTGATTTTGATCTTTAGGCAAACCAATCTGTACAATATTTTTAAATTGCTTAAACAAGCCCTGATATTGAATTATACTGTTATATTCTATAATGGTTGAGGTTAACAATTTAAAATCAGGATTGTGATTTCTGATTAACTGGGCAACCTGAGTATTCGAAAACTTTATTTTTCTGACCCCGATTTTATATAAGTCATCAAGCAATTTATAAAAATCCGTTTTAAAATTTTTTAAATCTATATCGTTAAATGCTTTAGGGGAATTCATAAGATAGCAAAAATCAAAACCTTTATCAAAGGAATATTTTACATAATTTGCAAAATCCTGAAAACTTTTAATATCAGGGTTTTTTCCTCCACGGCAAAGCATCATCCATTCGTTATAATTGGATGACAACGGCCAAGGAATGCTATTATACAAAGTTTTAACCTTTGTTTTTTTATATTTTTTATTGCACTCTGCCAATTCATCAATTGCAGAATAATCAAACAGCATTGGAGCGGATATTTTGTAAGTACCGGTTTGTTTTGGTATTATTTCAAGCTTATCGGAAGAATCATTTTGTGTTTGTATATTATTCTGATTTATTGCTTCTTCCGGTCTGTCTTTTTTGGCACAACCCGATAAAAAAAGAGTACTGCCTAAAGCCAGCGCTGTTTTTTTTATTAAATCTCTTCTTTTCAATTTATTTTCCGCTATTTCCCTAATTTATGCACTAAAATTTTAATTTTATTTTTTTTATTTGTCAAATTATGTATAACATCTATACATGAAGCGAGAAAGTTGAGCCCTCGGGAACTTCGGCATCAAATTCGTATCCGTCTGCAGTCATTGACTTTGATAATTCGCTTGCAACAGAAGTTGCAATACCCAATTTTTCACCCTGATGCTGTAATATTGCTGATTTTCTAATCATTTTAACATCATCTAGCAATAAATCTTCTAAAATGGATGAGTAACCTGATGTTGAAGAGATGCCTTCCATTTTTATTCCTTAAAACAATCAACTTATAAATATATACCACATTTTCTCATATTTTAACAATCAAAAAAATGAGTTATTTTTCTTTCTTCAAAATATACAGCACTCTTGAAGTTGTAATAACAGCAGCAGTTAAAAGTGCAAGAGCAAGCCCTGTCCAAAATCCCTCAAGAACAATCCCGAATTTAAAAGCCATAACCGAACCGAAAGGTATGGCAATTAAAATATATGATGCAAGCATTGTAAAAGCTATGATTTTTGTTTCTTTTAAGCCTTTTAAAATACCGTTTGAAGCACACTGTATTCCGTCAAAGAGCAGAAAACAAAGGGCAATTTTTATAATTTTTTTAGTCCAAAAAATAACCTCGGGGTCTTTTGTAAACAGGGATATAATTTGATTATTACATAAAATAATTATAACAAGCATCATTAAACAAAGAGAAATGATTGAAAAATAACAGGATATAGAATATTTTGTAATATTTTTAATATCATTTTTACCGTTATAAAAACCTATTTTAATACTTGCCGCATTTGAAATCGAAAGAGCTATCATAAAAGTAAAATTTGCAATACAAAGTATTATGTTATGCACTCCTGCATACAACGCCGAAAATTTTCCAATTAAAACAGCAGTCAAATTAAATCCGAGAAATTCAAAAAACATAGCGGCGCTAATCGGAAGCCCCGTTTTTAATAAGTCTTTTATGTATTTTTTTGTTTCTTCAATTGTTTTTTTGGAAGAGTTGATAAACATTGGCAGGCAATACAACATAATAACAATCATCGGAAAAGTTTTTGATATTAATGTTGCAACAGCAAGTCCTTTTACTCCCATTTCGGGAATATGAACAAAAGAAAAATCAAAACCGAATGCAAAAACAACATTTAAAATCAAATTCAAGATAACCATAAAGAGCATAAGTAAATTTGTAAACAGAACATTTTCATATGCCTGTAAAAATTCTTTTATTGCAACAAAAACAGCAGACGGAAATACACTCCACGCACAAATCTGAAGATATACGCTGCAGGGTTCTACAAGCTCACTGCTTAATCCGAGCAAGCCGATTTTGGATATAAAAAATTGAATTATAAAGAAAAACGGCAATGAAATTAAAAAGGAAAATAAAACGGTTAGTTTAAAATATTTTTTACTTGGAATATTTGCACCTCTGTTATTTGCAACAACAGGGCTTACACTCAAAACGATACCTATCGAGCCTATTATAATCGTCATTATAATAGCCGTTGCAACACTCGTTGCACCGAGGGCAAGAGTTGAATATCTTCCCGCAACAATAGTGTCAGTTATATTAATCAGTATATGCGATAAATTTCCGCCCAAAATAGGAAGCGAAAGTTTTATCAAATCAAATACGGTTTCTTTAAAATCCTTTATATTATTCATCAAACATTTTATTCCTGTTTAAAATATTTTTAGGGTCTAAAAATATTTTAATTTTTTTCATTAATTCATATCCGTTTTTATCAAGAGCGGATTTTAAATATTTCTTTTTATGAGTTCCTATCCCGTGTTCTCCCGATAATGTTCCGCCCGTATTTATCGCATAATAAAAAAGTTCGTCTTTTAATTTTTCAAAATTTTCTTTTTCGTTTTTATCCGATAAATCAAGTGCAAAATTAGGATGAATATTGCCGTCACCGATGTGTCCCATTGTGCAAACGATAATATTATATTTTTTTGACAGTTCCTGAATTTTTTGAACGCATTCTGCAATTTTTGAAACGGGAACAACAATATCCTCGGTTACAACATTCGGTTTTAATTGCGTTACCGCAGAATAAGCACTTCTTCTTGCTCTCCAGATATTTTCATTTTCTTCTTCCGATTGGGATTGAATGATTTTAATTGCTTTATTGTTTTCCAAAATATTCTTCAGGATTTTAAGCTCATATTTTACGCTCTCCCTAAAGCCGTCAAGCTCAATCAAAAGCGCCGCTTCTTTATCGCATAATATTCCGCAGGGATTATAATTTTCTATTGTCATAAGTGTATTTTTATCCAATAAATCAAGGCACGACGGCATAAACCCTGAATTTATAATACTGTTAACACAAAGTGTCGCATCTTTCAGCGTATCAAAATAAGCCAAGGTAAGGAGCCTTGCTTCGGGTTTTGGTATTAATTTTATCGTTGCCTTTGTAATAATGCCCAGCGTTCCCTCGCTTCCTGTAAATAATGCCGTAAGATTATATCCCGTAACATTTTTTGCAACATTTTTTGCTGTTTCTATTACGGTTCCGTCCGCCAAAACCACTTCAAGGTTAATTATATAATCTTTTGTATTTCCGTATTTAAAAGTTCTCGGTCCTCCCGCACAAAGCGCTATTGCACCTGCAATAGTGGATACTGCAAGATTGGAAGGGTCGGGAGGAAAAAATAAATTTAATTTATCAAGCTCTTTATTTAACTCACCTATAACAACATTAGGCTGAACAATTGCAGTCAAATTTTCTTTATTTATTTCAAGAATTTTATCCATTTTTGAAAAATGAATTACAATAGAGTTTTTTTCGGGTCTTGTTGCTCCGCAATGGTTTGTTCCCTGTGCTCTCGGGATGATATTCAACCCGTATTTATCCGCAATTTTTACAATACTGCTTACTTCATTTGTATTTTTAGGAAAAACAACCGCAAGCGGAAGAATAATCTCGTCGGGGTTTTGGGATGTATCATAAGCATAAACATACAAATCTTCCTTTTTATAGAGGATATTATCGGAAGATATTTTTTTAAGCTCTGATATAATATTATTAAAATTATTTACAAAATCCATAAAAATATTCTATTATAAAAATGAATTTATATAATGCAGGATTGGAGAATTTATGAAAAAGAAATTTATATATCTCGCTTTAAGCCTATTGTTTTTATTAGGTGCAGGATATTGTGAAGAAGGTTTGGAAAACACTTTTAAAACAACGTCAATGCCGACAGATGAAGAAATTATGCAAACCATAGATAAATTTAATTTTTCAAAAGAACAAAAAGAATATCTTTTTAAAGAAACAAAAAAACGACTTCTCGAAATGTATGAAAATCAAAATTTTGCTCCGATATTAGAGGGGGATACGACTCTTATCGATAATTCAAGCAAAACAAAGGAACAAGCAACAAAAACAAAAAAATATTCTAAACATGACAGCTTAATGAAAAGAGATAAACAATCAAATTGACAACAAACAGTGTAATTTGATAGAATTTTTATGTATATAGATTGTATTATTTGGAGTTTTAAAATGAGAATTAAAAAAGGTTTTACGTTAGCCGAAATCCTTATCGTTTTGACGGTAATCGGTGTTATTGCAACAATGACAGTACCCAGTATGACAAAAGGTATTGATGAAGCAACATATAAAGCGGGTTATAAAAAAGCATTCAGTGTTGTAACAAACATTGCGGGAATTTTAAAAACGGAAGATAATCTCCCGACAGCATCAAGCACAGACGGAATGACAAACTTTTTTTCTAAAATGATGGATAATCTTTCCGTTCAGGAAATTGTAACACAGGCTCAAAACAGTATAAATAGCGGAGTCAAATACACGGGAACAACCAACTATACCAATGTTACATATGGTAAAGTTACATCCGGAGATGCAACGGGAAGTTCTGCGGGTAGTTTTGATCCGGCTTTAGGAACGTTTTCTCCTTGGATAGTTACGGATGATAATATTGCATACTCGCTTACCGCAATAAGCGGAGCAACTTGCGGTACAAAAGGAAATATTAACAATCAGGGAAGTAATACAAATGCAAGAAATGCAACTTGTCTTGTTGTAATTGTAGATACAAACGGCTTAAACAAATTACCAAATACAATTGAAACCCAGGCCGCTAACGGTTTTGGTGCAGCTACAACAAGAACAAACACTTTAAGAGGCGACAGATATTACATATATATTGGTCGTGACGGTGTAGCTAAAGGTAATAAAGCATTTACACTTTCAGGCAGATTGCTTGCAGATATTAAGTAATTAATTTGTATTATATATTTAAAAAAGGAAACCAAATCGGTTTCCTTTTTTAAATTACAAAATAGCCATACTTTTACACATCAAGCATGCTTGAAAATCATTTTAAATTTGTATTACATGGAATATTATCAGGCAAAATACGCATCAATACTGAACTATAAAAAAATAAATAGTATTTGCAATAATTCCAATTATCTATATAATAAGAATAGGTGTTATACGTTAGTTTAACAGAAAGAAGGAGTAGAAAATGAACAGAGAAGAATTATTGTCAGAAGTAGCTAAAAAAGCTAAATGCACAAAAAAAGACGCAGGCGAAATTTTAACAGCTACATTAGAAGCTATTGAAAAAACAGTTAAAAAAGGTGAAAAAGTTACTTTAGTAGGCTTCGGTACTTTTGAACGCAGACAAAGAGCTGCTCGTACAGGCAGAAATCCTCAA
>CADBOJ010000108.1 GCA_902796305.1 uncultured bacterium
TTGCTTAACTTCGGTACACCAAACTTACCGAAGGTACCGATTGGTGGAACTCTCATAATATTCTCTTTTCTTTTAACAACACACTTTTTATATATACATAATATCAAATTTTTATAAAAAAATCCATAATTTATTTAAAGTATTACAAAACTAAATATGGTACAAAATACACTTTATACAAGGTTTTGAGCTACTTCACATTTAAAGCTTTTTACCTTTATCGTAATAAAAATTGTCTTACTAAAATATTAAATAGTTTGTAAAGAATTGTAAATTTTATATATATTATTGCAATAATGTGTATATATTCGTTTTTATATATATGTGTACTAAATCAAATAAGGGAATATAAAAATGGGCGCAACAATGCAGGCTACAATCGATTTATTAATTCTTGAAAAATGTGATTTAGAATCTGCTATTTTAAAAAAGACAAATACAAAAAATTTAAAACATAAGTTCTTTTCAAATATAATTGCCAATATAAGAGCAGTATTTTCTGCGGAAAAAACGAGAATTAGAAGTATGATTCAAAGTCTTGACACAAGAGAGTCAAGGGAAGAATACAAAAAGCTTTTGGCAGAATTAAACGAATTAACCGATAATGAAGAACAGCAAATTAAAACTAAAGAATCCGAAATGACAGATTTTGAAAACTCTATACAACTTGAAATCGATCAGGACCAAACAAGACTTGAAACAGTCAAAGCCGACCTGCAAAGCTTTAAAGAAACTAATCAGAATAACGTTAAAAACGAATTCAGCAGATATTCTAACGGCTAGGTAAAAACCGCTAAGTAATTTTATCCTTGTAATTTATTTTTTGTTAATGATATAATTTTTTAGCACATTAAATACATCAATATTGGGATGTAGCGCACCCGAGTCAAATGAGCCTAGTGCAACCGCACTTGGCGAATGCAGACGAGTGGCAAAGGTGTGCGAAGCACGAAGACGAAAGCGAAGAGCTTTCGGCAAGTGCGTAGTCCGTACCACAAATTGAAAATTAAATATTATAATCGGGATGTAGCGCAGCTTGGTAGCGCACCTCGCTTGGGACGAGGGGGTCGCAGGTTCAAATCCTGTCATCCCGATTTTTTCCATGAAAAAATCGGTTTCCAGGTTGAACCATAAGGTTAGCACACGATTTTAATTTTTACGCCATAAATGGCTTAAAATTTACAAATCGCTTTGCATACTTTATCTGTAACGCTCGTAAACTCACATACAGCTAAAGCAAAATCCTGTCATCCCGATTTTGCTTTTAAGCAAACTGATACAAGATTTTAATTTGCAATACCTTGTTTCAAGTTGGTGTGCGTTATTAAAGCAAACTACATCCCTCGGGATGTAGCGCATGTGGCGAGCGTTAGCGAAGCCAAAGATTTTGTTAGCGCCCGAGCTTGGTTAGAGGGGGTTGCAGGTTAGCACACGATTTTAATTTTTACGCCATAAATGGCTTAAAATTTATGCATAAAAATGAGTGGTTCGGTTCGTACAGATAGTTTGCATATTTAAAGATAGTTGTCTATATATAAGGGTTTTAGATGTCAGAAGTTTGTTAACTAAGCAATTATACTACTCATATTTAATTAATGAATACTCACAAAGTTTTTTTTGAAGTTAAAAGTAAAAACCCTTATCAATTCTCTAAAAGCCGACAGGGGGACTTGAACCCCCGACCTACGCATTACGAATGCGCCGCTCTACCAACTGAGCTATGTCGGCAAACTCTACAAACGGGATTATATTCTAAAAATATCAAAAATGCAAGATAAAAGCCCCGTTATATAATCAAACCCGAATTGTTTTTGAATGAATTAGATATTTTTTATTTTTATATTAGAATAAAAATAGCATCTAAAGGAAAAGATTATGACTATAAAAGCGCAAAGAGGTACAAAAGACATTCTGCCCGAGGAAAGTGCCACTTGGCAGATGATTAGAGAAAATGCTCAAAAAGTTTTTCAAAATGCAGGATTTGGCGAAATTTCAACGCCTGTTTTTGAAGCAACAGAGTTGTTTAACAGAGGTGTCGGGGATTCGACCGATATAGTTAATAAGGAAATGTATACTTTTTGTGTGGGCGGAGCTGATAAAAATTCTTCATCAATTACACTTCGTCCCGAAAATACGGCAGGGGTTGTAAGGGCATATATTGAACATAATCTTAACAGAATAAGCCCTCCGCAAAAATTCTGGTATTTTGCGCCGATGTTCAGATATGAGCGTCCCCAAGCAGGAAGACAAAGGCAATTTCATCAGGTCGGAGTGGAGATGTTCGGAGCATCCGAGCCGATTGCGGATGCCGAAGTAATATTAACCGCCGTTGAATTTTTAAATTCTCTCGGGCTTAACGATTTAACCGTTGAATTAAATACTCTCGGATGTAAAAATTGTAAAAATGCATACAGAGAGGCAATTAAAGAAGTTATTAAACCGTATCTTGATGAAATGTGCGATGATTGTAAGATGAGATATGAAAAAAATCCTTTAAGGATGCTTGATTGCAAAAATGATACCTGTCAAAAAATCTTTGAAAAAGAAGAGGTTAAAAAAGTTATTTTAAAAGATTATATTTGCGATGATTGCAGGGAACACTTTGAAACATTAACGGGATATTTAAACTCTTTAAATATCAACTATAAAATCAATAAAATGCTTGTAAGAGGATTGGATTATTATAATCGTACGGTTTTTGAAATAAAGAGCGAAAACTTGGGTTCGCAAAGTGCCGTTTGCGGAGGCGGAAGATATGACGGGCTTGTTGAGATGTTAGGCGGACAGCCTACTCCTGCAATAGGTTTTGCTATGGGTGTTGAAAGATTGTATGCAATAATCAACAAAAAAGACCCTGAAAAACTTGATTATTATATAGTTTCTACAAACACAAGCGAGACGATTAAACTTGCCCGTAGTTTAAGAAATAAAAACAAAAAAGTCGACTATGATTTTCAAGGTAAGAAATTTTCCAAACAGCTTGAAAAGGCTTCAAAAGTTGCTAATTTTGCCCTTATTTTAGGGGATGATGAGATAGAACAAAAATTTTACAGTATTAAAAACCTGACAACAGGCGAACAAGTTAAAGTTTTTAATATAGACGAACTTTAATTAAGCTAAATAGTTAAGAGATGAACCAACGCTATTTATTGAATCAAGCTCAGCGTTAATTGCGGAAAGCTCTGTACTTAAGTTACTATCATCAAGAGCAAGAGTGTTTTCAAAATCAGTCACATCCGAAAAATCGCCCCTTCCCTGATGTGTACCGAGAAAATGCATTCTGGATGCATTATTTCTAAGCATCTGCAGTTGTGCATTATTTCTCTGCTGTATAAGACTTTGTTTGTATAAACTTGTTAATATAGACACCTTACCACCTCATTTATATTATACAGTATATTTGATAATTTTTCAACCGTACACGGCTGTTATTCTTTGTTTCCCGCTCTAAATCCGTTATATATGTATATGAACGGCAAGATTTTATCAACGGGTACTATATCTGTTATTCTCTTAAAACCAATCTTGATTGTTGCAATAATATCATCAAAATTAGCAAGCGAATCTTTTATTGTATATCGTCTTTTTTCCTGTTTTGGTTTTCCTTTGTTTGTAATTAATGTTGCAATAACAGCACCCGATGTCATAGCGGCAAACGAGCCTATTATTTTTATCGGGGCTTTATTTAATTTTTTAACGGATTCACAGGTTTTAATAACAGCAGTTACCATAAGCATAGGAATTGATGTATTCATTATTTGAAAACCGGCCTCATGGATTTTCTTTTTTATTGAGTTCTTATTTTTTCCTATTGAACCTCCGATAACCCCTCCGATATTAGCCAATCCCGCCATTGTAAGCATTTCTGTTACATCTTGAAATGTGGTGGTTTTTAGGTTTTCGGGCTTTTTAAATAACGGTTTATGAAACATTTTGGATGTTATAAGAGTTGCTGCCGCAACACCTGCTGCAGCACCGATTAAGGGTCTGATATTAAGAGTGTTCTTTTTGTTTTCAACCCCGTGTTTATTTTGAAATGCCTGATATGGCTTAAATTTATAATATGGATTAATTATTGTTTGCATAGCACCCAGATTACAAGAATACCACAGATACAAAACATAAGAAAATATTTTTTTGTTACATTTGTTAAAAATTATTTAAAAATAAGTAAATTTTTTTATACAAAAATACTTTATTAATGTATCTAGTGTTACGTATTTTAGGAGAATTTATGGGTAGCGGGTTTTCTATTGATTTTAATACAGTAGATCAATCTTATCGAACAAGACGCGGATTAGAGCGTTACAATAATGATTACAGATCAAGGTATAGCGGTAACAGCATTTATACCAACAGACAGAAAAGTGTTCAGGATGTATATGTAAGCTCAGGAGGCAATACCTGTACAGACGGAAAAGATGACGGTCATATCGGATTGTTTGAAGGTATAGGAAGCCTGATAAAAGGGGTAGGAAGTGGCATTGGTAAGATGGTTACCGGAGCTTTTTTGGATGAAAACGGTAAGTTTAGCCCATTAAAAACACTAAAAACAGCAGCTATAGTTGCTACCTGCTTTGCTTGCCCTGCGGTTGCTTTTGGTCTTTCAGCATATGGAATTGCAACAAGCGGATATAAAATAATAAACAGTGTAGTTCAAGCACATAATGCAACTACGGATGCCGAAAAGAAAGATGCATTAGAATCAGTTGGCGAAGGAGGTCTTACGCTAGGTCTTTCCATCTGGGGAGCAAAAACATCGGCAAAAGCAATTAGTGGCGGTAAAGTATATACCGGAAATGCATTACAAAAAACAGGAAACTTCCTAAAGGATGTGTTTAAGCAAGGAAAAGATGGTATGCAAGCATTCTGGAAAGCACCAGTAGCCTACGGCTGGAATAAAATTTCAAATATTACAAGCAAATTTGGGTGGAATAAATTTTCGAACTTTGCAAGTAAACATGCAGGAAACATAACAAAAAGTTTAGAAAATAATACAACATATTTAAGATTTGGCGATTTAACAACTTATGCAAAAAATACCTTAGGAGATATTCAGCGTACACTAAAACCAAATTCTGCAACAAGCGCAAATCAAATAATGGTTAATAATGCAAGTACTCAAGGAGCAGCAGTAAATAGCACACCGAGCAGATATATCGGTGAAAATGCACTCTCAACTCAAGTTAACCCAAACTGGACATATGCGCAAAACCAAACATATATAAATAGTACAAATTATGGTTCATATATAAGTAAAGCTTCATCAACATTACTGTCAAATTCCGGTTCTTTCTTATCAAGATTAAGTGATGTAGGCAAATTGATATTCAACGAAATTTCAAGCGGTACAAGTAATATCAACAGTCTAGCAAGAGAATACGGTTGGACAAATGTAAACGAAGTATTAAGCTTAATGAAAATATATTCAGATGGTTCAACATTAATTTAAATTATAGTAAAAAACGGAACATAGAATAAATATGTTCCGTTTTTGCCATTTAAAAACCAATACGTTATAATCAATATATGGATATATTACAAAAACTAAAAAATGAAATTATAGTTTCAATTCAAGCGATGCCCGATGAACCTTTATATAATGAAATTTGTATAAACGCTATGGCAAAAAGCGTTATAGATTTAGGAGGAGCAAATGTTCTAAGGCTTGCAGGCGAGCGGGATATAAAAAACATTAAAAGAATGTACCCAAAAGTAACGGTTATAGGTATAACAAAACCTGCTAAAATTCCCGACAACTATAAAGAACTTGTGTATATAACTCCTTGTATTGAAGATTGCAAAAAAGTTATTGAAGCGGGAGCCGATATTGTAGCATTTGACGGAACAATGCGTCCCCGTCCCAATAATGAAACCTTAAAAGACTTAATTAATTTTATAAAAGAAAACAATAAGCTTGCAATGGCTGATATTGCAACGTTTGAAGAAGCAAAAAATGCATATAGCTTAGGGTGCGATATAGTATCAACCACACTGAGCGGTTACACTAAAGAAACGGAAAACAACCCGAACGCTCCCGATTTTGAACTTGTTAAAAGAATTAAAAAAGAATTAAACATCTTTACCATATTAGAGGGAAAAATTTGGGAAAAGTGTGATGTAGTTCAGGCTTTTAGAGCAGGGGCTGATGCTGTTGTTATAGGTTCAGCTATAACAAGACCCCAGCTTGTATATAAAAGATTTTTGGAGGCAAAATATGAATAGTGCTCTTGGAATAGATATCGGCGGAACAAAAATTTCTTATGCAATCATAGATAATAACGGTCAAATAAAGAATGATGTAAATAAAATACCTACTCCAAAAACAAAGGATGAAATTTATAATACATTAAAAAGCATCATAAGTAAGTTTGAAGATAATATTGATTTTGTTGCAATAGCAACAGCCGGTGCTGTTAATAACGAAAACACGGGCGTTATAGGCTCAACCGCAAACTTACCCCAAGGTTACAAGGATATCGATTTTTCGACATTATCAAAAAAAATAGTATTTATTGAAAATGATGCCAATGCTGCCGCTTGGGCGGAATATAAAATCGGTGCATCTAAAGATATGAAGAATTCCGTTATGCTGACTCTCGGAACAGGTGTCGGCGGAGGAATTATCGTTAACGGCAAACTTCTAAAGGGTAAATCGGGTGCGGCAGGGGAAATGCATTTTATAATGTCAAGAAATAAAACAAGGTGCTGTACCTGCGGAAGCTATGACTGTTTTGAAGCATATGCAAGCGGTAATGGTCTTAAAAAAACAGCGGAAATTATAACAAACGACCCTGATATTACAACATATGACGTTATTAAGCAGGCAGAAAACAATGATGAAAACTCTAAAAAAGCCTTAAAAATCTGGCAAGATGATATTACACTCGGAATAATCGGACTTGCAAACATTTTTGATCCTGATTGTTTTGTTTTATCGGGTTCTATGGAAAAATTTGTTGATGTTGAAGAAATTGAAAAGAAAGTTAATTCTTTAATTGTAACAACTCCTATAAAAGTACTGCATGCAAAAGCCGGAAATTATTCAGGTATGATAGGAGCGGTACTGCTTGCAAACGAACTTATATAAGTTTAATTTTTTATAAAACCTTTAAGCATAGCTATATTAGTCCAGAATAACAATTGTACCTGAGGACGAAACCAGATTGTATCAAACAGTCCGTGTCCGCCTGCTGCCATAATCATCAATGCAACGCAAAGAGCAAGTATTTTTATTTCCGATTTATTATTCTTATCAAGACATAAATCAAGGCAGGTTTTTAAAACAAGTACGATAAATATAACAAATGAAATAAGTGCAAAAATCCCGCTTTCAACCGCTATTTCAAGAGGTACGCAATACGAACCCAATGCATCATATCCTGTTTTCATATAAAGCCCGTATATTTCTCTAAAGTTTTGATTTCCGACACCTATCCCCAGAAAAACATTATCCAAAAACATTCTAAAAGCTGATTCGTATACATTAAACCTGAAAGAAATTGAACTATCAGTTCTGAATGCAAAAATAGATTCAACTCTTTTAATCAGTGCAGGATTTAAAATGATAAACGAAACAAAACCTATTGTTCCGAACAGAAGTATATTTTTATACCTTTTTTTAATATTATTCAAACCGCCCATTGATTTGTTAACATAGTATAAAAGTGCTGTTATTAAAGGCGGGAAAAAGAATAAAAATCCTAAATACGCACCTCTGCATCCGGTATCCACTATTGCAATTAAATTAATTAAAAACAATACCGTAAAAAGAAGAGAATATCTTTTTTGACCTGCTTTTAGATTTTTTAACATTAAAAATATAAAAGAACTTAAACCCAGAAGCAAATAACCCGCAAGAAGATTAGGGTTATACGGTTTTAAAGTTCCGTATGCTCTTGATATAACTTCTTCAGGATTTATGTTTGACATATCCTGCCAGCCTGATATTTCTAAAATTCCGGAATGATTTTGTATTATTGCAATAAATGATTCAAAACTCATTAAAGCCGTAACCAAAAGAAAAATAAGCGGAATTTTATTTTGGTTTGTTTTAAAAAATTCTCCCGCACAAAAGAAAAACAATATATAAATTAATGTTTTTAAATATCCATGCAGGCTTAATTTAAACAATGTTGACCCAAAAAGGCTCAATGTAACCAGAAGAAAAAATATAATAAGTACTTTTTCGTATGTTAAGAGTTTAAAACCTGTATTATCGGAAAATATTTTTTTAAAGATAATAATAAACGAAAATAATAAAGCAAAAAGCCCTATTGTTTCCGATTGAGAAAATACGGAAACAACGAGCATTGCAACAAGAACGTCAAATGCAATGTTGTCAATATTTTCCATAAACAAACTGTTGTTAATGAATTTTTTAATACTACTGAACATCTTGGTTTAATTTTGTATGCTTGTCTAAATCTTCATGGTTATTATTAACAGGTTCGGGGCTTACTATAATATTGCTTATTACTCCGTTTAATTTATATTTTGGTCCTTCAAGCGTTATCGGAAGCCCTATTTTTACCTTATTTCCTCCTAAAACCGCATCGCCGTCTTTTGTGATTTTTGCGCTGTCATTTAATTTTACGAGATAATCGTACTGGTATGGCGCTGTATCATCATCAATTACTATATAAGGTTTCTTAGGATTTATTGTCGGAATAATTGCTTTTCTCTTGTCGAATTTAACATCTTTTATTGTTAATTTTGTATAAGGTACGTTTCTTATCGTTATAAATGTTTCTTCGCCTTTTTTAAATACGGGCTCATCCGATGTTACATTAACCCCCCTCAAATAGACCTCCAGTTCAACATTTGTTGTAGTCTCTATTTGATTTGAGGATGTTGCTCTTTTTCCCGTATAGGTAAGCAGACCTACTATGATAATAACAAAAATTATCGCTATAACCAAATAATCAAAAGGTCTTAATTTTTTTAAAAATTGCATATCTTAATCCTTTATTTTAATGCTTTAATTCTTCTTTTAAATCATCCGCTGTTACCGTATGACAGCCAAAATATCTTATAACAATACTTGCTGCAAGATTGCCGAGATACATTGCCATCTTTACACCGAGTCCGGCACAGAGTCCGAGCGTGAAAGTTGCAACAACAGTATCACCGGCACCCGTTACATCATATACTTCTTTTTTATTAAATGCCGGAATTTTTTCAAAGTTTATATCATTTTTAGTTCTTTCAAATAAAGCCATACCGTTTTCACCACGGGTTAAAAGAACGTATTCGGTATTTAAGCTTTGAATAAGTTCAAATCCTGCTTTTTTTAATGTTTCGTCGTCTTTTATAAAATATCCGACTTGACCCTCGCTATCGGGCTGGTTGGGAGTGATTGCGGTAACACCTTTATATTTTTCCATATTTTTTTGAATATCGGCAACTATTATTTTATTATTCTTTTTAGCTTCCTCTATTGCGCATTTTACAACATTTTCCGTTAAACATCCGAGGTGATAATCGGACAAAATAATTCCGTCATAATCCTTTATTGCTTTTTTAATATTTTCCATAACTTTTTTTTCGGTATTCTCGGATAGCGGGGTTTTTGTCTGACGGTCAATTCTAACTATCTGTTGGGTAATACTTTGATTACATGAACCCGAAATCCTTGTTTTTGTTGTTGTTTTTCTGTCATCATCAACAACCATAAACGGAGTATTTATGCCTTTTTCTTCCAAAATTTGAATAAGTTTTTTTCCGTAGTAATCATCTCCGATAACACCGAGTGCCGACACCTTTCCTTTGTTTAATTTTGAAACATTATGGGCGGCATTTGAAGCAGCGCCGAGAATTTTTTTTGTATCGTAATGTTCTAAAATCAAAACGGGTGCTTCTCTTGAAATTCTTTCCGTTTTTCCGTATACCATTTCATCTAGCGCAAAATCACCGATTACCAAAATTTTAGGCTCCGATAATTTGTCTATTGAGTTTAATATTTCATCTTTATTCATTAAAAATAACTTCCTCGACTGTCCTATATTATCATAAAAATTCAATTTTTGTACTCATTTTCTCTTAATTTAAACTGTACATCTTCAAGAAGTTTTCTGTTTATTGTAAACAAATCTCCGATAATTGCCATCATAAAAACAATAAAAGATGCAATTAATAAAATAGAACAGAGAATCAACGATTGAATATGACCGCTTCCGGTTGATGTTAAATAATATATCAAAAACCTTAATCCGATAATAAATCCCGATATAAAAAGCAAGAGTGAAATAAACCCGAAAAATCTAAACGGCCGATAGATAATAAAAAATCTTATGAGAGTAACGGCTTGCTTTAGCATATAAACATACATACTTGAAAAAAGCTTTGATTTTCTGTTCAATTGTTTATTAACATCTATATTTACGTCTGTAACTTTTAAATTCTTACTGCTTGCTTGAATAAAATCTTCAAGCGTATAAGTATAGTTATTAAAAATGTTTAAATTTAATAGCGCATTCCTTGAATAAGCCCTAAAACCGCTTGAGGCGTCTTTAATATTATATCCGGAAATTATTCTAACTATATATGTTCCTAATTTTTGAAAAAATTTTTTTATAAAAGAAAACGTCTTTATCTTATCTATGGGACGGCTACCTATTACAATATCAAAATCATCTTCGATTATCGGAGCAATTAATTTTTCAATATCTAAAGCATTATACTGATTATCACCATCAAGATTAACAAGTATGTCGGCCTTTCTTCTAACTGCTTCTTTTATTCCCAGACTAAAAATTTTTGCAAGCCCTATTTTTTTTGATTTAATAACGGTTATATTTTTAAATGTTTTTGCAATATTTGCAGTATTATCCTTTGAACCGTCATCAAGAACGATTATTTCAACTTTATCAGTTCCTTTAATTTTTTTAGGAACGGATGATAAAACCGCCGAAATATTCTCCTCTTCGTTATTACAGGGTATTTGAATAACAAGTTTCATGAAATTATTATACATCAAATGTATGAGATTTAGAAAATAAAGTTAAAGAAAGAAGTTTTGTGGTACGTTACCTAAAATGTAAATAACGAAAA
>CADBOJ010000109.1 GCA_902796305.1 uncultured bacterium
AGAAATGGCCGAGTGGCTGAAGGCGGCACCCTGCTAAGGTGTTAGGTGGAGTAATCTGCCTCGAGGGTTCGAATCCCTCTTTCTCCGTTTTTTGATTTTTTTCGAGTTTCTTTTGTGTTTTTAGGTAAAGCTGTTGCGAGTTATAGGTTTTGATATAAAAGAATGCGCGTTTGACATTCAGTCAAAAGACTCTTAGAAAGATATTTACCCGAGCAAAAACCCATGCAGTGTTTAATTACAGTTTATTAAACGGCATTCAAATTTCGATAATTTTTTGCGGTAATCAATAAAAATGCATTAAAACATGCTTTTTAATGAATATTTGCGGTTTGCAAAAAAATGTAAATAATTTAACAAATAGAAAGAAAAGTAGTATTGTGATATCGTGCGGAGAAGGTATGTTCTTTACTTGGAAGTTTACGGGATTAATAATTAATTGTTCATGATATGGAATTTAAGAAGCACACATTAAGAAAAGCGCATAAGAAGATAAGAGAGTTCATAAGATCGTATGCTAAAATGCTCATTATCTTAGGAGGATTCAGTTTAACTGTGAGTCCTTGTTTTGCATTTAACTCTGACAGTCCTGATATACAAAATGAAAAGGGCACTCTTGATAAGATTAAAAGTAATGGGATTAGTTTTTTAAATCATCACAGCGACAATTATGAACTAACCAATGTTGAGCACGACGGGGATTTATCGATAAATATTAACGGCAGCACGTATTATTTTACCCCGAATGATACATTATCAAGTAATGATAAGTTAAATTTTAAGAATTTAATCAGCGTAGGTTCTTCGGCACTCGTTGAAACAACGGCGGAAAGCGCTATGTTTTCAATAATTGACAACGAGAATTCCGAAAATAATAAGTATTATAGGTATGATACAAGTAAACTTCCGACTTCTTCTTTACATTTCAGCACAGGCGTTGCGCCAACGTATGATGATGAGGGTAATATCGTTGATGCAGGAGATTATAATTTTAAAGCAAGTGTTGTAAAAGATGACGGAAAGCTTGAAACAAAGTATTACAAATACAATACAAGTAAAAGCGCTGTTTCTAAAATAACTTCAATACTTTCATCAAAAGTTCCGACTCTTTCAAAACTTCATGGTCAGGATTCGACCATGCCCCAAAGTGCATTTGAATATACAAATTTAGATGAAAACGGAACGAATATCAATATAATTCCTGAAAACCTCGCTAAATTCGGTGATTTAACTGTCGAATCGACAACGGAAGGCGACCCTGATAAACTTACAGTCACCTACAAAAACGGTGCGAAGCAGTATTTAAAAACAAAATTGAGCAATTTAGTCCCTACGCTCTCTAAACTCCATGAACAAAACCCTGATATCCCAAAGAGTGCCTATGATTTTAAGGAAAACAACAGAGATATTAATTTACTTTCTCAAAATATTGGTAAAAGCGCCAATATTACATATTCTAAAGGAATTGAAACAGACGAAAACAAAGTAATTGTTAATCTTCCGAATGAAACAAGCTATCTTAAATATTCATATACTCCTACCGACTATGATGAAAACTATACTACAAGGCAAACCGTCATTGCCCCGAATGAAAATGAGAGACTCTATCACGGAATTGAGTATTCTAATTCGGGAAACCTCACGGGAGGGGCGCAATACAACGGAGTTAGCCATGATAATTTAACAGCCGATTTTATCGGAAACTCTTTAACAAGTACCACCGGTACTACAAACGGCACATTTTACAATAACAATCAACAGATAGGCAGTTTCACGGGCGATTTTATCAATAACTCCGTAACAGCTAAATCCTATGGATACGGTTCTGCATTATCCAATTACGGTGCAAATGCCATAATAGATAATTTAACAGGTGATTTTATCGGAAATTTAACACTCTCACAAACAAAGGAAGCAAGTGGCGGTGGAGCTATATATAACAGCAACGGAACAATAAATAATCTTAACGGCAATTTTATAGCTAACGGTGCAGAAAGCCAAGCAACATATGCAAACGGTGGTGCTATTTGGAATAATAAAATAATAGGCAATATAACAGGCGATTTTATAGCTAACACTTCAAAAGGTAAAACTTATGCTCAGGCAGGTGCTATATATAATACAGGCGCAAATGCCATAATTAATAACTTAACAGGCGATTTTATCGCAAATACCGCAACAGGTGAAACAACATCCGGACTTGCAGGCGCAATTTTAAACACAGGAACCATAGACTCTATCACCGGTAACTTTATTTCAAATTCCTCAACAGGTGCAACAAATGCTAACTCGGGCGCTTTATATAACAGCAAAACAATAGGCGATATTACAGGTAACTTTCTCTATAATTCCACAAATTCAGGTACAAAAGAAGCCTGTGGCGGTGCAATATTTAATTCAGGGGGTACTCTCGGCGATATCAAAGGAAGCTTCGTAAATAACCTTGCAACCAGTATTGGCGCTAACGCTCAAGGTGGGGCTATCTGGAATAATAAGATAATCGGTAATATTGAAGGCGATTTTGTTTCAAATCAAATATCCTCTAAAACTGCTGCGTTCGGTGGTGCAATATATAACTACAATACTACAGCTTCAATAGATAGTATCACAGGCAACTTCATAGATAACCTTGCTTTTTCTGAAACTAAAGAAGTACATGGCGGAGGATTATTTAACTCCGGAACCGTAGGCGGCATCAAAGGGGATTTTATAGCTAATCGCACACAATCCGATACAAATTATGCAACCTCGGGTGCTATATATAATTCTAAAATCATAGGGGATATTGAAGGCAATTTTATAGCTAATTCTGCTAAAGGTAAAACCTACGGTCAGGGTAGTGCAATATTTAATAATGGTGTAAACGCTATAATCGGTGATATTACAGGGGATTTTATCGCAAATAATGCAACAGGTGAAACAACTACATCTACAGGCGGTGCTATACGTAATGATAACGGTGTAATCGGTAATATTGCAGGTGATTTTATTAATAACTCTGTAACAGGTGCAACGCAAGGCTTCGGCGGAGCGATTTATAACAATAAAATCATAGGCGATATAACAGGTGACTTTATCAATAATTCCGCTAACGCCGGTAATAACTACTCTTATGGCGGAGCTATGTATAACACATCCGCAAACGCTATAATAGGTGCTATCAAAGGTGATTTTATAGGCAATAGCGCAACGAGTGAATCAAACAGAGTCTGGGGCGGTGCTGTCATGAACGATAGTGCTGTTCTGCAAAGTATAACAGGAAACTTTATACAAAATAAAACTCTAACCTCAAGTCTTTCAGCCGGAGCCGGTATATATAATAGCGGCGGAACAATAAGTTTCTTAAAAGGCGATTTTATTGAAAATTCTTCAACAAGTACCGGAGCAAATGCTTATGCAGGAGCAATATACAATACTAAAATAATAGACTCCATCGAAGGTGATTTTATATCTAACAGTATAGAAGGATACACCACAGTTAATGGCGGAGCAATATATAATACCGGTGCAACGGCTGTAATTAATAGCATTACGGGAGATTTTATCGCAAATTCCGCAACAAGTAACAGTACAACGTCTTCAGGCGGTGCAATCTGGAATAATAAAATAATAAATAATATCACAGGTGATTTTATCGCAAATTCAAGCCACGCTAAAACACAAAGTTATGGCGGAGCAATTGTAAACTCTTCCGCAAGCGCTGTAATAGATAATCTGACAGGAGATTTTATCGGAAATTTATCTTTAGCTGATACAAAAGAAGCAAACGGCGGAGGATTATCTAACTCCGGAACTGTAGGCGATATCAAAGGCGATTTTATATCAAATTCCGCAACAAGTAATGGAACTTCTGCTGCCGGCGGTGCTGTTTATAATAATAAAATAATAAACAATATTGAAGGGGATTTCATTTCAAATACGGCGTATGGGCATACTTCAGCACTGGGTGGTGCTATACTTTATACCGGCGCGAACGTTGTGATTAATAATATTACGGGCGATTTTACGGATAACCTTGCTTTTGGTGAAACAGCTGGTGCAAGCGGTGGGGCTATATATAGCTACAATAGCGTTAATGTTGGAGATATTACGGGTGATTTTATAGGGAACTCCGCTTATGGCTATACAACAGGCTACGGCGGAGGGATAATGATTACCACAGGTGCTGCTACTTATGGAGATATTACGGGTGATTTTATAGGGAACTTGGCTTTTGGTGATACAAAAGAAGCTAGAGGCGGTGCTATATATAATTCAGGGGGCACTCTTGGCGATATCAAAGGAGATTTTAAAGGTAACATTGCACAAAGTGACGGAACATATGCTGAAAGCGGGGCAATTTGGAATAATAAAATAATAAACAGTATTGAAGGTGATTTTATTGAAAACGCTGCAATTGGTACAACGTATGCTAACGCAGGTGCACTTTTAAATTCAGGGGCAAATGCAGTAATTGAAAATTTAAAAGGCAACTTTAAAGCTAACAAGGCAGAAGGTAAAGGAACATATGCACAGGGTAGCGCTATATATAATTCAGGAACAATAAATAATATTGTAGGAGATTTTAGCGAAAATTCCGCCATTGCAAACACATATATTAAAGGCGGAACGCTGATGAATAACGGTGCAAGTGCTTTAATAGGCAGTATTGAAGGAGATTTTAGCGAAAATTCCGCCATTGCAAAAACAAGTATTCAAGGCGGAACAATATATAATACAGGAACGATTAATAATATCGAAGGAGATTTTACAAATAACTACGTAGAAAATGCAACATACGGTGATGGCGGTATCATTTGGAACAATAATACCATTGGAAATATTAAAGGTGATTTTAAATATAACACTAATGCTCGCTATAATACTGAAAATAAATCTTCTTCAAGTATGGGCGGGGTAATACATAATAAAGGGGTTGTAACAAACATTGAAGGTGATTTTGAAGGAAATAAATTTATTGCAGGAATAAGTTCAGCAATGGGTGGTACCATATATAATACTAAAACAATAAACAATATAAAGGGTAATTTTATTCAAAATCATACAGAGTCATCTTCTTATGCATACAGTGGAGCAATTTGTAATATAAAGTATAGTTCAAATGATGAACCAGTTATTGATAATATCGAAGGAAATTTTATAGGTAATTCAATTGTTGCGGGAACTAGTGCTTATGGCGGAGGGATAGTGAATTCCGGTGGTAATATCATAAATATAACAGGAGATTTTATAAGTAATTCAATTGTTGCGGGAACTAGTGCTTATGGCGGAGGGATGTATAACAACGGAAATACAAATAGTATAACGGGAGATTTTATAGGGAACAGTATTACTGCAGGAAATTATGCTTATGGCGGAGGGATGCTTGGATATATAGGCAACAATTTAACGGGAGATTTTATAGGGAACAGTATTACCGCAGGAACGGATGCTTATGGCGGAGGGATGTATGGATATGCAGATAATATAACAGGAGATTTTATAGGGAACAGTATTACTGCAGGAACGGATGCTTATGGCGGAGGGATGTATAGAATCAACAAAAAAGGTAACAATATAATATCTGATTTTATTAATAATTCAATTACCGCAGAAACCTATGCTCTTGGCGGAGGACTTTATGCTTATGGCGGAAAGATATTAAGCTTCATAGGAGATTTTATAGATAATACCGCAACTTCAAACAGCGAATATGTTCAAGGCGGCGGGATGTATTTATTTGGTGAAAATGCTTTTGAAAGGTATTTAGCGGGTCATAATTCAAAAAATTTAGAAGAAGTTAATGCTTATTTATCATATATAAAAGAGCAGAGAAAACAGACCCTTTTAACATCTAAAAATATGACAGAAGAAGAATATAACACATATTTAGCTAATTTAAGACAAACATCAATTGATAATCTGGTAACAGAAGCACAAAACGCAGGATATGACAACGTAGAAGAATATATTGCCACCATATCCGATTATACTAATTTAGACGAATATGTTCTAAAAGTATTAAAAAGATATAAAAATATGGAAGAATATTTAAATGCAACCGGATATGTTGCAACAATACAAGAAGAAATAGAATATTACGGGTATTCAACTTTAGATGAGATGATAGCCGGAAGATACAGCGATGTTGTTACGGTAATTGAAAATTACAAAGGAAATATTATTGGCAATAAAGCTATATCAAAGAATGACGTTGCTCAGGGCGGCGGACTATTTAACAAAGGAAAAATAGCTATATATGATTCCGATATAACACTAAATAAGGCAATAGGAAATGATGCCAAGGGCGGCGCTATATATAACGGAGGAGAATTTGCGGAACTGTTTTTGGTAGCAAGCGGTAAAGATTTAACATTTGCGGGTAATGAAACGGTTTCGGGCGGAAAAACCGAAAGCAATGCTATTCATAATAATGAAGCGATTATTTATTTAAATACAAGTAATAATGTTGCAGATAGTTCAATAAATAACGGAAATACTGACGGAAGAATTGTTATACAGGATAAAGTATCAGGGGATTCGGGAATAATTGAAGTTAATAAAGATATTAATCAGGTATTATATACAGAATCCGTTTTAAATCCTGATACTCAAGAATATGAAGAAGTTCCGCATAATATTGAAATTGATAAGACAAATGGTGTTGTTGAATTTCATAACGATGTTAAAGGAAATAATATTAATGTATATAACGGGGGAATAGTTGTAGCTGCGGATAATAATGATATTACTTTGGGTTCGGGTAATGAAACATTATTATTAAAAGACGGTGTAAGTGAACTTAATTTTGTTTCAACGGGAAATAATAATCTTACTTCAAATATTAAAATAGATAGCGAAGAGGATAATGCAACATTAAATATTAATAAGCCTGATACGGTTATAACAAAAACAAGTGTTAACAGTGATATTAATAGTGAAGATTACGGAAAAGTAACCAATACAAGACATAGCTTAAGCAAAGATGAATTAACAGGTAATGTTATATTAAGCAATGATGTTAACGTAAGCAATGTTAACATTTATAACGGTAAATTAACTTTAGAACACAATATATCATCAGAAAACATTAATCTATATGACGGTACAATTAACTTTGGCAAAGATATTAATTTAGATTCAAGTCAGTATCTTAATGCATACGGAGGCGGTGTTGATTTAAGAAATGGCACAGCAGGCAATACTAATCTTGGTAATTTAAGGTTAAACAGTGATTTAGATTTAAAAGCTGATGTTGACATTAAGAATAATAAGACAGATAGTATAACGGTTAGTTCTTTAGTTAATAATGGAGAACATAAGATTAATTTATCGAATATTAAAGTATTGAATCCGATAAAATCACAAAAGTTTACAGCTTCTGTTATCGGGGATATGAACAATGAAGATTTAAGAAAAGAATTAATGTCAACCGTTGAATATACAGGAAAGAGTAGTATATTAACCCCGATATATAGGTATAATGTGAAGTATGATAAGGAATTGGGAGAATTGACATTCTGTATTCCGAGTCAAATCAATAGTGCTATCGGAACAGATATGATTAATCCTACGTATAATGATGTTAATCCTGCGGTTATGACATCTACCGTTACCAGAAATAGTGTTGCTTATGCAGTACAGGCTAATGCATATTATGAGGGGTTCAGATCGTTAAATGAAACAATGTATTTAACAAGAGCCCAGAGGTTTGCCTTAAAAATAAGTAATAAGAATAGAAATAAATATGCATTTGTTGATAGTAATGTTGATAGCAGTGTTGATGTGATTAAAGGTAAAGTTGATGATGTTAATGTTAAATCCGATACCGTTGATTCATTATTAAGATCGGGTGTAAGGGCTGATGAAAGAGAACAGACAGGATGGTTTAAAACTAATACCACATTTGAAACGGTAAAATTAAAAGACGGTCCTAAGACGGATAATGTATTGTATTCTGCGTTTGTTGGATTTGATTCCGAATTAAATGAAATAGAAGGACTTAAAGTTCTCAAAGGTTGGGATTATATGTATGGCGGATATGTAGGCTATAACGGAGGACATCAGAAGTTTGATGGCGTATCTTCATATTCTAACGGAGCTAATTTAGGTTTAACCTTAAATTTATTTAAAGGTAATTTCTTCTCGGGTACTACTTTAGGTAGCGGGATTATCATGTCCGAAGGTTCTACGATGTATGGAAGTGAAAACTTTAATACGTTAACTGCAGGGATAGCAAATAAGACAGGATATAATATTGAATTTAAGGACGGAAAATATATTCTTCAACCGAGTTTATCATTATCTTATTCTATGTTTAATACATTGGATTATACAAATTCGGCAAATGTTAAGATTAAATCGGATATACTTCATATGTTAAGTTTTGAACCGGGGGTTAAGTTTATTGCTAACTTAGGTAACGGATGGCAGCCGTATTTAGGAGTTTCTTTTGTTAGTAATTTTGATATGGGAGGAGAAGTTAAAGCAAATGATGTCATACTTCCCGAAGTATCGGTTAAGCCTTATGTAAAATATGGTGTGGGTGTTAGAAAGATATGGAAGGATAGATTTGCAGGATTTGTTCAAGCATATTTAACCAACGGCGGAAGAAACGGCATCGGTTTACAATTTGGATTTGATTTCTTGTTTGATTGGGATGAGTTGTTTAGAAAAAATAAGGAGAAGTTGTAAATAATTTAACAAAGTTTTAAATTCCATAAAGAACTATACTTGCAAGTTTCTTGCAAGTTTTTTTTGCTATATTTCAGTTTAACAGGATATTTTATTTGAATGTATAAAAAATATACACATCAAAAGGCTAATATATTATTTATTATTAAAAACTTGTTTTGTTGTTGTATAATAGTTTCTGAATAATAATAAGGGGGATATTTAATGAAGAGAAAAATTATTGTAATTTTTTCGGTGTTTTTATTTTTAGCCGCTAATGCTCAGGAAATATCCCAGCAGGATGTTCAAAGATTTTCCGCATATTATTCTAACGGGATGGAATACCTTAAAAACCAGCAATATTCATCTGCAATTATTGAATTTAAAAAGGTTTTAAGATTTTCTCCGTATGATGAAACAATAAGAGAAGCGCTGGCAAATGCTCATCTGGCAAGAGCGCAGTATTATAAAACAACAACAAAAGAATATAAAAAAGCCCTTGTTGATTTAAAAAGTGCTGTTTTTTATGCTAAATACTGGAGTGAAAATACCCCATCGCAGGCTATGCTGTCACTTGCAAATTCGGCTGTTAAAGACATAGCTGATTTAGAAAAAAAATTGAACACCACAGAAACTTATTACAGCAAACTTCAATCGGGAAAAATACTTAGAGCACAGGGGGAACTTGCAGCGGCAGGTTATGATTTTAATACGGTTTTATCAAGTCCGGAACTAAAAAAACAAGCACTAGAAAATCTCGGAAATATATATAAAAATCTAAATAATCTTTCCATGGCGATGACATATTTTAAAGATGCAATCAATGCAGACCCGACAAATCCTAAATTACATTTTATGTACGGAGTTATGCTTGACGAAGCGAAAAATTTTGAAGCAAGTATGGAGCAATACAATCTTGCTTTAAAATACGGCGATAAAAGCCCCGAACTTTTAGAAATATTGGAAAATAAATGGACTCAAAATATTGTTAATAATCCGAATGATGCTCAAAGTTATAATAACCTCGGTGCAATATATCAAAAGCAGGGCAATTTTGATTTAGCTAAAGAACAGTATATAAAAGCGGAAAGTCTTGATCCGAAAGATGAAACAAGCCTTTATAACTTAGCTTCGCTTTATAATGAACAAAAAAATTATACGGCGCTTATCGGTGTGTATGATAAAATCTTAGCAAAAAAACCCAATAATATTGAGATTATGGAATATAAAGCGTCCGCTCTTAAAGAATCCGGCAGATATGAAGAAGCCTTGAAACAATATGAAGATTTGATTTTCTTAAAACCGGAAAATAGTAATTATAAAGCAATAAAAAACGATATACTTTATAATAATTTTTCGGCTCAAAAACTTCAAAACTACTTATATAACAGGGCTGCAAATTCTTCAAATAATTACGAAGCTCAATTTACTTATGCACTTGAACTTCATAAGGCAAAAAATTACACAAGTGCAATTCAATACTACAAAAAAGCGCAAAGCATAGATCCGGCTAAACCTGAGCCATATATAAATCTTGCCCAGATTTATATTGAACAGAAAAATTATTCTGCCGCAAATCAAATATGCGAAAAAGGTCTTTTAATTCTTCCGAATAATCAGGAATTAAAGAAATATTTGAATGATTCTAAAACAATCGCTTCGAACGATATTTATGAAAAAGCAACAAAACTGTTCAACGACAAGAAATACAAAGATGCAATAAAAGAATATTCAAAAATCCAAAATAAAACAAAAGAAGTAAATATGGCTATTGCAAGCTGTTACTGGCAGTTAAACGATTACGGTAATGCAAACAAATTCTATCAACTTGTTTTAAATGAAAATTCAAATGACAAAGATGCACTTCTAAACAGTGCGTGGGCATATTACAATCTTAAAGACAACGAAAATGCCAGAATTACCGCAGAAAAAATCATTTCATTAAATAAAAATGATAAAGATGCAACGGAACTTCTTAATGCAATAAAAGAAAATGAAAGTTCGACCTTGCTTCAAGAAGCAATTGCCAAATATGAAAAACAAGATTATAATTCATCGTTAAACTTAATTAACAAATATCTTTCGGCAAAATCTGACGATATATACGGACTTTATTACAAAGGACTTAATCTTCACGGACTCGGCAAAAAATCGGATGCAATAAAAATTTATAAATCAATAATTTCGAAAAAACCCGATTTTAAAGATGCATATTATTCTTTAGGTTTTGTATTAGACGAACAGGAAGATTATAAAACCGCAGTTCAAAATTATGAAAAATACCTTTCTTTAAATAACGGCGCAAAAGATGATATAAGCAATTTTGTTACAGGCAGAGTTAAAGAACTGAAAGACTACCTAAATGCCCTTAACAAAAAATAAAAATGTAAAAATAAGTGATATAAAAGTTATTCAAGCACCGCTTGCAGGGATTTCGGATGCTGTATTTAGAGGATTAATAAGAAAACACAATTCAAAATGTCTTATGACAACCGAAATGATTTCTTCCGAGATGCTGTGCAATAACCCGAATCCGAGAATAATAAAATTTGAAGAATTTGAATATCCCTTATCTTTTCAACTTGTGGGGCATAAGATAGATAAAATGGTTCAATCCGCAAAAATACTTGCGCCGTTTGCAAGCGTAATAGATATAAATTGCGGATGTCCCGTTAAAAAAGTTGTTGTATCGGGTGACGGGTCTGCCATGATGAAAACCCCCGAGCTGGCTTGCGACATTGTTAAGGCAATAAAAGATGCAACAGGGCTACCCGTTAGTGCTAAATTCAGGCTCGGATGGAGTTTGGACAATGAAAATTATATAGAATTTGCTCTTGCCCTTGAAAAAGCGGGAGTTGATTTTGTAACGCTCCATGCAAGAACACGCTCGCAAATGTATCAGGGTAAAGCCGATTGGAGCAAAATAAAGCTCTTGAAAAATGAGCTTAAAATTCCTGTTTTTGCAAACGGAGATATTAAAACGATTCAGGACGCAGTTGATTGCATAAATCTTACAGGATGTAACGGCATTGCAATAGGCAGAGGAATTATGGGCGATTTTACTCTCCCCTATCGAATTGAAAAATATCTTGAAGATAATACAATAATACCCGAGCCGAGTTTTGAAGAAAAAATTGCAATGTTAAAAGAGCATCTTAAGCTTGAAATAGAGTTTATGGGCGAAAAAAACGGCATAAAATTTATGAGAAAGTTTTATAATTACTATATAAATTCAAAACGCAATGCTTCTAAATACAGGGGGTTGCTTGTAACACTTGAGGACAGAAACGAAATAGAAAAGATACTGGATGAAATATTACGTTTACATTCTTCTGACTGTTGATGATACGCTATATTGCGGAATAACAAACGATATATTAAAAAGATATAATGCACATTTGACTAAAAAAGGCGCTAAATATACAAAAATACACCCGCCTAAAAAAATTGTGTATGTTGATGTGTTTGAAAATAAATCAGATGCTTCAAAGGAAGAATACAGAATAAAAAAGACTTTATCAAGAGCCGAAAAGCTTGAAATGATTAAAAATAATTCAAAAAAAACAAATGAATATTTAAAACTGTTTCAATTAATTTAACCGTTATCAATCCAGTTTTTGATTTTTTCAACAGCTTCGGTTTCATCCATACTGTTTAAATTTGATTCAAGCTCGCTTATAACATCTTCAAGGCGGTTATCGGGTCTTTTTTCTTTTACGGCAGTTTTTGCCATTGTCTTCGCCTGTTCAATAGCAAGATTGTACTGATTTTTTTGCTCAATCATATTTTGAGCCATCTTTTCCTGCTGGGCAATAAGATTTGTTGCCTGCTGGGTAACGGTTTTTATCTGCTGTTCCTGATTTGCCGCAAGTTCTTTTAAATATTCAAGTTCTTCTTCCTGTTTTCTTGCTTCGGTTTTTACTTTCTTGCCTATGTGTCCGAGTCCGAGTACAAGACCTATTGCAAGCAATACACCTACAATCCACCAGGGATTTCCTGATTCTTCGGGAATAGGAAGTTCATTTTCTTTATCAGGTGCAAGTATAAGACTGCTTGATTCTACAAATGCTATTGAAACATCTTCAGGATTAACCTTTGGACTTGCCGCATTTGCAATAAGGGTCTTTAAATCATATAAACTTATATTTGCGGGAACGGAATTTTCTTCAATGGATACCGCTATTGATATCTTCTCTATAATTCCTGCAGACATATATTCGTTAATTTGAGTTTTGGATACTCCGTATTGAGTTTCGGTTGCGGATTTAGAGTATTTTCTGTTTTCCTGTGATGTGCCTGAAGTTATAGCACCCGAAGCATTATTCGGAACATAAACACTTACCGCACTTCCGTTTGTTGTACTTGCACCGTTAGCATTGTCGCCCAATCTTTCGTTAAATACCTGCTCCGATACGGAAGTTTTTTGGTCGGGGTCATATAAAATACTTGATTTTTCAACCGGCGATTGAGTAAGATAAGTTGAAACGGTTGCAATATAATTACCTTTTCCTATTAATTTATCAAGCTGGGCATTAACTTTAGACTGCATATATTTATCATTTTCTTCCAGTTTTGCAATAGCATCATCAGAAGCCCCGATTATTGAATTATAAACATTTCCGTTGGTATCGGTTATTGATATATTATCGGAATCAAGACCATGAACCGCACCCAGAAGAAGATTTGAAATAGCTTTGACTTTCATATTATCAAGCCTTTCTCCCGACGGCATAGTTATTTGAACCGTTGCCGTTATCGGCTTTTGGTCTTGGGAGAAGAAAGTTTGTTCGGGGATTGAAACAAATACCTGAGCATTTTCAATCGGAGGAATTTTTCTGATTAATCTGGATAATTCCCCGTTTATTGCTCTTACAAGTCTTATCTTTTTATCATCTTTGGTGGATGTAAAATCACCTTTATCAAAAATTTCCAATCCTGTGTGTTCGTCTATTAAACCGCTTTTTACAATTGTTAATAAGGCTCTGTCCCTCTGATCTTTCGTATATTCTTTTAAAACAATACTTACTTTTGAACCCGTATCTACTTTTGTTGCGGTAATATTTTCTCTTGCAAGAAGAGCCTGAACTTCAAGAGCTTTACCCGAGTTATCCGTAGTAAATAATGTAACGGGGTCATTTTTAATAACTTTTTCCGCAGCTTTTATTTTGCCGTCTATCGGAGCATTTGCAGAGGAAGAACTTGACGTAACACTGAATACTATTGCCATTGTTATTGCAAACATAATAACAACAATACTTATGCATGTAACAATAGTATATAGTAACGGCTTATTTTCAAGTATTTGTTTAAAATCAAATTTTTCCATAATTTTAAGAATATTCTCGATAATATAAATTATACAGGTTTAATCTTTTAAAGTTAAGTTAAATCTGTATTTGCATTATTTTTTCATACGTTTGAAGTATTTTACCGGTTATTGTGGTAGCTGCCTGAACAGTCAGTTCGCTCTGAGCAATAGCAGACATAACATCATGTATGTCGGCATTTCCCTGCATTGCTTCTTTCATTAATTCCTGCGGTTTGTTTGTTGTTTCGTTCATCTGTACAATCATTTCTCCGATTGTATCTTTGAAACTTTTAATATTTGTTTCGTCGGAATTAAGGGAAATATTCCCGTTTAATTTCATCATTTCCTGAGGCTGATTTCGAAAAAAGTTAATCTTGTTTATATTGTTCATTTTTTATCCCTTTTTATAAATATTGCGCAAGTATCGATTTTACATAATTTTGAGTTTCTTTATAGGGAGGAACACCCGAATATTTATCGACCGCACCCGGTCCTGCGTTATAAGCGGCAAGTGCCAGAATTTTATTTCCGTTATATTTATCAAGCATTTGTTTTAAATACTTAACTCCGCCCTCTATATTTTCTCTCGGGTCTAAAATATTTTTTACTCCCATAGCGGCAGCAGTTGAGGGCATTAATTGCATTAAACCTTTTGCACCGACTTTTGAAACGGCATCCGGATTAAAACCTGATTCCTGTTTTACAACAGCTTGAACGAGTTTTTCATCAACTCCGTATTTATTGCTTATATCTTTTATGTAGCCCAAAATTGCATTTTTTGTTTTTGAAGAAGCTGATTTAATTCCCGTAAGAGAACCGAATTTAATCGCTTTAGCCTGAATGTTCGGAGGAGGGTCAAGTTCAAATACGCTTTCTTTTTTTACATTATTTTGAGATTCCGCAAGAATTTGTTTAAATGCGCTTATAGATTTTTCTTCACTCACTTTTTGAGCAGGATAAAAGGAATTAATGTAATTATTTATTTCATTAACCCTGTTATAAGCCTGTGTTTGGCTTGATGAATTGATATAACTTTGTATCTGCGGACTAAACATTAACTATACCTTTTTCCCCTCAAATTATAATACGGGATTAAACTGCCCGATTTTTAGAATTTCTAACAAAATTTCATATAAATGTATGAATATTCTAAAATATAATTCAAGGGATAGATTAACTGTCTAATTAGGAATATAATGATTTTGAGCAAATTGTCAAAATAAGATACAGCTGTGTAAAAAGCCAAAGTTTGCCCAAAACAAGCTTTTCAAGTTAGAATAATTTTAATGGAAAATTCATCACAAACTACCAGAATACAAAGAGTTTTATATACACTTTACCTTTTGGAAAAAGGCGATATAAGCATCGATAAACTTGTCGAAGAAATTTCTAAAGCATGCAATGCGGAAATCGACAAAAGCTCTGTTTATTCATACATAAATACACTTGTTAAAAATAATTTTGATATAACTTGCAAAAAAGAAAATGGTGATAAAATATATCATCTTAATCAAAAAACTTTTAAATTGAATTTTACGGAAGATGAAATTCGGCTAATTGAAAAAATTAAGAAAATCATAGTTTCTCAAAAAAATGTACATAAAATCAAAAAGGCTATGAGTTTTTTGTATAAATTTATTCTTTCCATGACAAATGACGATGATAAAAATATTCTTATTGATTTTGACTATTATTCAAAAATTAACTGGTATCTGGCAGATAAACTTGAACAGCACTGCAAAAATAAAGATATAATTACCATAGACTATGCTAAACACGGAAGTGAATTAATGAAAATGAAAATTCACTGCCATAGTATATCCATAGGCGAATGGAGCGACAAAATATATCTCTGGGGAGAAGTATTCGATAACGGTGAATTATCATTTTTACCCATAGATAAAATTTTTATGATAGATGAAGTTCTTGAAGAAAATGTACCTTTTAATATTAAACCTGATGTGGTCGAATATAAAATTTCAAGAGCCTTATATGATGAAATTGATTTAGATAAGGCTGAAGAAACGGTTGAATTAACAAAAAATTTTGCAACAATAAAAAGGAATAAAGATAATAAATTCTACATAGTTCAAAGACTTATGTCGTTTTGTCCCGAGTTATATTACATATCCGATGAAGAAATAAAAGAAGAAGTAAAAAAGAAATTAAAATTATTAAAGAAAGAATATGAAAAATAATCAAACAAATACCGCAAATATTTTTGAATTATTTAAAGCTCTCCAAAATGACAGCTTAACACAAGAGTTTGCGGAAAGAAAATTTAATATAAAAGCGCAAACATTTTATAAGTATATAAAATGTTTTAAACAAGCGGGTTTTGATGTCACAAAAACGGGAAATTCATACAGCATTAATCAATATGCAAAAAGTGTTTCTTTGGATTCTTCCGATGTTGAATTTTTGGCAGATATTAATGCCGTCAGCGAAAATTCATTAAGCAACACGGAATCGGATAAACTTGCAAAAATTATTGAAAAAATGCTTCTTATGACAAATACGGATACATATAAAACCGTAAAAGATAAATTTATATTGCGGAGAGCAACTGACGGACATAATAATTTTAAAGATAAAATTAATCTGTTTGAAAAATATGCAAAACTCCAAACAATGTGTGAAGTGACCGTCAAAAACAAAGGTATAATGAACCTTAAACCTTATAAAATCAGCTATAAGAAAAATAAAATTTATTTTAATTTTGCAGATACCGATAATAAAGTAAAGACAATATCGGCAGATAAAATAATTGGTATTCAGCCCGAGATATCAGTTATAGTAGGAAATCCGGAAGAAAAAGAAACAATATTTGAACTATACGGACGCCTTGCAAAAACTTACATATTAAGAGAAGAAGAAACCGTTGTGGATTGTTTTGAAAACGGTATAAGAATTGCGAACGCCGGTAAAGATAAAGCGGTTTTATTTCAAAGACTTTTAAGATATGATATTTTATGTAAAATAATTCATCCGGAAAGTGATAAAATAAAATTCAAGGAGTATATAGATAAATCTTTGGAAAATATAAACGGTAAACTATAAAATGCTAAAAAACACGGATAAAAGGAAATATTTTATTATAGGTACAATACTTTTGTTTATTGCACTTTTTTGCATAACCGCTCTTCCTTTTATCATTAAAAAGATTTATAAACCGCTTCCGAATAACTTTTACAGTGTTTTAGAATTTTTATTCCTGTGCGGAAGCAGTCTTTTTTATTGTTTTTCGCATAAATATTATAAATATCAAATTATAAGTATTTTATATGCGATTTTAATATATTTCATTTTTGTAAGATTATATACATTCACGGGTTAGATTATAAACATTTATCAAATTTTGGATTTTTTGTACTGCCTATTGTATAATAAGTTCAAATAAAAGGAGCAGAAGTGTCACAGGATTTTAATTATATTAAAAAGGGGAAAGCTTTTAAATTCGGAGATAACATTTCAACCGATTTAATTGCACCGGGAAGATTATTTCATTTAAGAAACGACTTGGTTGAGTTTTCTCGGCATGTACTTGAAGATGCCGACCCTGATTTTGCATCAAAATTAAACAAAGGAGATTTTGTTGTAGCGGGAAATAATTTCGGGTTGGGCTCATCCAGAGAACATGCCCCGCAAATTATTAAAATCGCAGGTGTGGGCGCTGTTATAGCTAAATCTTATGCCAGAATTTTTTACAGAAATGCAATTAACATAGGTCTGCTTGCTCTTGAATGCGATACGGATAAGATTGATGCAGGCGACGAGCTTGAAGTTGATATCAAAAAAGGAATTATAAAAGACTTAACAAAAAATATCGAACTTGAAATTATGCCTTTGCCAGAAGTTATGATTAAACTTCTAAATGACGGCGGACTTGTGGAACACCTTAATAAAAACGGAGATTTTAAACTTGATTAACAATATTCCGACTGTTACTCTGCTTGACGGAGATGGTATAGGGCCCGAGATAACTTCCTCGGTTATAAAAATTATTGAAGCATCGGGTGTTAAAATAAATTGGGAGAAAAAGCTTGCGGGAAAAAGAGCTTATGACGAATTTGGTTCTGTTTTGCCCGACGATACCATATCTTCAATTCAAAAAAATAAAATTGCACTTAAAGCACCAATTACAACCCCGATTGGTTACGGTTTTTCTTCCGTTAATGTTGCTCTAAGACGTCATTTTGACTTATATGCAAATGTCCGCCCGTCAAAAAATATGGAGGGAATTTCAACTCCTTTTAAAGATGTTGATTTAGTTGTAATAAGAGAAAATACCGAAGATATTTATGCCGGACTTGAAGAAAAAATTGACGAAGACAGAATTCACGGAATTAAATTAATTACAAAAAAAGCATCAACAAGAATTTGCGATTTTGCATTTCAATATGCGCTTAAATACAAAAGGCACGAAGTAACGGTGGTTACAAAAGCAAATATATCAAAACTTGCTGACGGTCTGTTTTTGAATTGTTTTAGAGAAGTTGCAAAAAAATATCCCGAAATTAAAACAAGAGAAATACTTGTTGATAATCTTTGTATGCAATTAGTGGTTAATCCTGCTCAATTTGATATTTTGGTTATGCCGAATTTATACGGCGACATAGTTTCAGACCTCTGCGCAGGTCTTGTCGGAGGTTTGGGATTGGCAGGAAGTGCTAATATCGGCATAAATTGCGCTGTTTTTGAAGCGGTACACGGTTCTGCTCCCGATATTGCAGGAAAGAATATTGCAAATCCGACGGGTTTATTAAAAAGTGCGATTGAAATGCTGAAATATATAAATAAAAATACCGAAGCCTTGAAAATTCAAAATGCTCTTGAGGAAACACTCAGAGAGGGCAGGGTTTTGACCTCTGATCTTAAAGGAAATGCTTCGACAACAGAATTTACGGACGAAATAATAAGAAAAATGTCCATATAGTTTAAATAGTTAAAATTAAGGAGAGAAAAATGGCAAAATGGGTTTGTGCTGTATGCGGTTATACTGTTGAGGGCGATAAAGCTCCCGAAAAATGTCCCCAATGCGGAGCAACAAAATTTAATCAAGCAGGTGATATGAATGCTTGGGCTTGCGAACATGTTGTAGGCGAAGGAAAAGGTGTTGATGCTGTTGTGCTTCAAGGTTTAAAAGACCACTTTGCAGGCGAATGCACTGAAGTTGGTATGTATTTAGCAATGTCAAGAGTTGCAGACAGAGAAGGATATCCTGAAGTAGCAGAAGCATACAAGAGAATAGCTTATGAAGAAGCAGAACACGCTGCTAAATTTGCTGAATTGTTAGGTGAAGTAGTAACTCCGTCTACTAAAGAAAACTTAACTTTAAGAGCTGAAGCAGAACACGGTGCATGTGCCGCTAAATTAGAAATTGCAAGACGTGCTAAAGAATTAGGATTGGATGCAATACACGATACCGTTCATGAAATGGCAAAAGATGAAGCCCGTCACGGCGCAGCATTTAAAGGATTATTAAAAAGATTATTTTAATTAATAATTTTTATTTCTTAAAAAAATCAGGACATTACGTCCTGATTTTTTTGTAAAGTTATTATAATTTTAAAGCAATTTTTTATATCCTTTTGTTTTAAATAAAATATCTCATCACAAGTTGGAATGGAAGTGTATAATGAAAATCGATTTTTTAAACAAGTTTAATTATGGAATTAAAAAAGCGGAAAATAATTTCTCTAATCTCATATCAAATCTTAAAATGAAACCCTTGTTAAATAAGGACACCGTTAGTTTTACATCTCGGATTAAACGAACTTTCAACTCAAAAGAAGAAGCGGAAAAATATTACAGTATTGTTGCATCAAAAACCAATTATTTCCTTGATAATAATGAAGATATAAAAGCGCTTGAAACCTTGGGATATGATGTATCTCAAGCGCCTGATAAGGAAGAAATTACAATAAACGGAGCATATAATCCCGTATTTTTATACGAAATTACGGGTTCTTCCAATCGATACCGTGTTATTGACTATAAAAAACTTAAAATTAACGAAAACAGGCTTTTAAAAAATGTTGCAAAAATTACGGGAAAATATCCCGAATATGTATTTGAAATATTTAAGGAAAAAAAAGCTGTAAAAGCCGATAAAGTAATTGAAGCACTTCAAAATGAAGAATATGAAAAAGCATTAAATATATTGGAATTTAAAACCTCATCCGACGGTAAAAATATTACAATAGACGGTGATTATACACCTGTTCTAATGGAATATTACAGACAATATGAGCAAACCTTAGCCGATTTTGGAATAAATGAAAAAGAACTTTTAAGCCATGTAACAAGAATAAAAGGAAACGCAATATTTGAAAGTGCCGATAGTATCGACCATTATATTGTAGCAAATGGCTTTCCTTATATAACAACCGATAGATATTCAAGAAAACTATGCGAAAATAATGGCGATGCATTAGAAAAACTTGCAAGTTTAGAACCTGATTTTAAGCAAAAAATTCAGGATGCAAAAGAATTGTTTGAAAAAGGTGATAATTTTGAAGCATTAAAAAGGTTAGGTGTTCCTGTTGAAAAAGATGAAAACGGAAAAATAACCGTTAACGGCAACCTCAATTTTAGACTTGCAAGTACAATTGCAGACAGAACATTTAATTTTCAATATGAAAATATCGGTTTAGATTATGAAAATATTTTAAAAGATGTAGTGAGAGTAAAAGGTTCAATGAGACTTCCCGAATTCGCCTTTAAATCAATGGAGAAAAATATAGAAGTCGATGAAAAAATTGATGTAAGTTATAAAATTCTTGATAAACTTGGAAAAATATATACTACGGATTATAAAATTGCAGAAGAATTAAGAGTTAGAAAACTGACTATTTCTGAATTTGTTCTGAACGGCAATTTAAAACCCAATTTTAAATCCCAATATTTAAGTTATTTTAACGATATAACAGGCGTAAATAAAGAATTTTTGGATGAGTTAAAGAAAAGAAGAGATGAAATTTTAACTTCTGAAGAAATACAACAAAAATATAAAGTAACGGATACGAAAATAGCAAATGCACTGCAAAAAGGCGAGCTTGTTCCCTATGCTATTAATAGAAACAGTATTAACTATCATTTTCATGACAATTACATGTTTGATTCTAAAGATGAAAAAAATGCAAAATTTTTCGATAGATTACGCCGGGATTCTGAAAAAAAATTAAAAACAGAAAAAAAACAATATGAAAAACCGTATTTAATCCCTGCCGAAATTAAAAAAGCCTGCCTTAGAAATAAAGTAATAATTGACGGTATAAATTCACCTATGAAAAAATACCCCGCATCTGCTCTTGAAGTTTTAGGCTACGGCTCAAAAGAGGATTTAATTGCACTTGCGCCCGAAACATTCAGCCTTAATTTTAACAGATATCAAAGATACATCAATGAAAATGATTTCTATGATTTAACAAAAAAAGAAATGATGCAGCTTTTAACTATTTCAAGAAAAAGAAACCCTGCAATCGTTAATATTATTGATTTACAAAGAAAACTCGGCGAAAACAGAGAAGACTTTTTAAAAGCATTGTCTGAAGATAAAATTAATGTTATAACCGATAATCCTTTATATATGACAAATTATTCGGATTATCAAATTAATCTCTTTGACAAGAAAAATTACAAATACTTTAAAACAATAAATAACCCTGATTTTCAAGACTTCTTATCTCAATCATACAGAAATTACAAAGATTTTAAACAGCATAACCATATAAAATATCAGGAATTTCTGGATTCAGAACCGATGACTAAAGAAGAAGCAGAAGATTTTCTTCGCAAAAAAGGTGAAGATAGACAGCTCTCAACAAAATTAAAAGCTCTTCAAAAGGAACAGGCTCAAAAAGATATGATAGAAGACCGCTCATTAAGGCTTGTTATAGCATGGGCGCTTTCTCCAAAAACAAGAGCCGTTCAGGGCGGACTTATGGATGATAATATAAGACAGCTTCTTGAAAAATATAAGTCGTTAAATGCAATTAGAAAAATACTCTTGCTTAATGAAATTAATCTGGATAAAGCATCCGAATTGACAGATAAAATAACTCTCCAAGAAGATGAAAAGAAACAAATCCTGAGTTATTTTAAATATTGCTGGGATGTATCAGGAACGGAAGAATGGACTCAGGGTTTAAAAGATGCTAAAGAATATCTTAAAATATACAGAACTCAAGGGCTTGATGCTATTGATAACGAAGAAGTTAAAACAGCAATAACAAAATGGAATGATAAGCATAAAAAGAAAAATTAATTAAATAATCCAATAAAAGTAGTATACTCAAATCATTCCTGCGTGCAATTAATTTAGCGTAAATTTAAAATAAAATTTTGTTATGTACGACTTTTTTAAACAAATTGCACAAAAAAATTACTGCAAATCAAACGGTGTATGCTCCGTTCATCCGAGCATCAATTCTTTACATGAATTATTGCTGAATGAAGCAAGAGAAATCGCTAATTACATAGTTAAATTAAAAGAATTTCAAATTACATCGGATAAATACACCTGTTTTCTTGTTGATATTTTGTCAATACATTTAATTAATACGAGCTTTAGTGAGAGTGACTATTTAAAAATAATTAAAAAACTGCATCAGTATAAACTTGATATTAAAGAAAAGTACTTAGAATTTTGTAAATCAAATAAACTCCCTTGCGAGATAATCAATACCGATTTTAATTTGAATGATTTAACAACTATATCGGAGCTTATTAAATTTTCGGAAGAAAATATTACAAACAGACAAAAAGGCTGTGATAAAAGAAAATTCAGACTCTTTGAATTAATAACGATTTTTGTCCGCCTGTGTGCTATTAACATTGTTAAAATTAAAAAAATTAATCCCGAATTTAATTTATTTGATTTTGAACTGGTAAGGTTTTTTGCTCTCACCAACGGCTATACCATAAGAAATGAAAAAATTATAAGAAGAATAAAAGAATTTTCAAATACGGCTTTTGAAATCAGAAAAAAACTTTCTTTTTTACTGCGTGATAAGTACGGCAATATGGAAAACACGGATATTAAAATATATTCTAAAAAAGGACACTGCATACTTGTTTCGGGTGAAGATTTCGATGAACTTGAAAATATATTAAATTTACTGGAAAAATATAAAACCTCCGACAAAATCAATGTTTATACCCACGGTGAACTTATACTTGCTCATTTTTATCCCTTTTTCAAAAATAATAAATTTTTAGCGGGACACTGGGGCAAAAACGATACAGAGTATGATTTTTCAACATTTCCGGGTGCAATTTTTATGACACAAAATTTTAACCAGAAAATTGATAATTTATATAAAGGCGAATTATTTTCAAGCAAACTTATCTCTTTTAAAAAAGTTTATCCGATAAAAGACGGAGACTATACTCCCGTTATTAATTCGGCACTTAAGCTTGAGGGGTTTAATAAAGATGAAAAAGAAAAAATATACAATCCAAATAATACAACGGATAAGATTGAAGAACTGCTTGAAAAATTTAATGAAAATGAGCTTGTTATAATTGCGGGAAATGTAAATTCTGATTTTGAAGAACGATACAAAGGTAAAACGATTATTAACATATCGTTTCCTTATGATGTTGAAGTTTTAATGCATATAATAAAAAAATGTATACAAAAAAATATTAAGCTTACATTATTTTTCACACAATGTAATAAAACAAGCCTTGAAAGCCTGCTTATTTTAATAAACAGCAATATAAAAATCGCATTTACAGATTGTTCCTATGCATTAATCAACCCGCATGTAACCGAAGCTTTAAAAAACGATTTTAATATTATAATTATTTAGTTTTTTTCAGTTTTTTTATCTTCTTTATTTTCTGCTTTAGGTTCAGAAACCGCATAGAAATATTCAACTGCATCGCCTAATGCAATTCTTCCGCCATTTTCCGCCTTTAACTTACCTTTATTTATTACATAAGTTTTGCCGTCATCTATATACTTACCGTTTTTATAGATTTTTCTGCGGAATTTTATTTCGTCTTGTAAAACTGAAGCACTGCCGTTTTTTGTAAGATTAATTTCATCAACTTCAACGGTTTTTGTATTTATATCGGTTTTGAACGCATAATCGCCCTTAATGCCGTTATTTGTAACAAGGGTTAAAACTTTAGAACCGTTTTCATCATACTTAAATATCGGTAAAATGTTTATACCGTTATTACATTGATCATCCAGAATAGCGGAAAAGCCGTCCCTTATGGCACTCATGCCTGCTTCTTTATATAAATCCGTTATTTTTTGAATTTTATCATAGTATTTTTTATATCTTTTATCGTTCTTTAATTCGTGCAGAACTTCATTACGATTTCCGACATATTTATTTTTACCCGGCGTTTCATATCCTGTTTGGAAAAATTCTTCGCCGTTATATAATGTCGGCACTCCGACTATGGCATTCATCATATCCCAGAGTATAACTTCTCTTTTTATTGATTTTTCAAGCATATTGAAGTGGAAATCGAGTATTTTTTCTTCGTCTTCAATACCTGCACCTTTGAACATATCTCTTATTGTTATTTCATAAGGAAGTGTACCGAATGCAAGGGCACGTCTGTAATTATATTTCTTTGAATCACCTTTATATCCGTTTACAAGGTTTATTAAAGATTGTTTTAACTTATCTTTTACGGAATTGTCATAATTTGAATTTTCAATCTGCTTATACATTATTAAACCGACAGCAACAGCCTGCGGGCAAACATCGCCTAAGTTTTTGTTTTCAATAAGCTTAGTTATTATTTGCTTTTCATCATCCGTACAAAGCTCATCATTTCCGTTAAAGAATAAAGGCATATTTAGAGGCAGTGTATGGAGCATATGCGGTTTATCGTGGTTATCGGTAAACATATGATTTAAAATTGCGGTATTAGGCTGAGCTGTTTGGAGAAATTCTTCAATTTTACCGCGCAATTTTTGTATATTTCCTGCCCAATCTTCAGGTGTTTTTTTTGCTTCTTCCGGATTTACACCGACAAATTCCGAAAGATTATTGAAATAATAACTGTAATTAGAGCTTGTAGTTGCCCCTGTTTTATTCAGAAAATCCGCTTCAACTTTTGCGGCATTATCACTCGTAAAATCACCTATACAAGTAACTTCTGCAATATTATATGCGGCAGGATTGTATTTTTTAATGTTGTGTATGAAATCCGACCAAAAATCCACAACTCCGGGGATAACTTTGTCACCATACCAGATATAATCAAACGAAGAGGTTCCATATCCTCCGTTTTTATCAACTTTATCAAGGTCGCCTATATCCTTTGCAGCGTCAAATCTCCAATTAAGACCGGCACGTCCTTGAAGAACAATTGCTTCCGCAAGTTTAAAATCATCAAGAGCCAGTCCTTTTCCTTTGATATCTTTTTCAATCTTATCTCGGGTTGAAGCTAAATCTACAAAGTTTAAACCGTTTTTAATTTTATTAATTACAATATTTCTTTCCGCATTAACATCATATGCATTATTTGCCCCGAGAGAATAAATTGAAATATCTTTCAGGACATCACGGTTGATATTACCTTTTTCATCAACCGCCTTCGGACATAATGCCGATACATATATGTTTTTTATTATCATCGGAGCATACAGTTTTGTAAGATATGTTTTGTATTCTTTATTATTTTTAAATTCATTCGGAGTTACCGCTTGAAGAGTTGATTTAACCATATCCGCAATAACATCAAGCGTATTTTTCTTTAATAATTCACCGTTAAATTCAGGTTCTGAGAAAATTGCGCTTAAATCAGGAGAAGTTTCAATTGATTGGAGCGGAAATTCTTCAACATAGTCATAAATTGTTTTATTTTGTTCCAAAACAGGATATTTTAAACTGCTAAGAGATGATTTTAAGGCTTCATATTTTTCGTTTGATATACCGTTTGCCTGTGCAGTTTGTTTTCTTTCCGCTTCGTTCATCAAGGCTGTTTTTAGAATTAAATCGGATTGAATAGCCTCTGTCCAAAAACTTGCAACATTAAGCAGATAATTTCTTGCATCAAAGAAACCTTTTTTGTTGGCAAAATCGCCTGACGGATTAGAAAGGTTCATTTTAATAATATCTCTGTTTCCGTCCCAGAAATTTGCGCCCGATGCATTGGCTTTTGTTGTAATCTTGTAGTTTTTAAATGTCAGAAAATCATCAAGATAATCAATATCATCAAGCAAAATTGTTCTGTTTCCGTTTTTAAAGTATTCCAGCTTCTTAAAATCATTTTTATCTATTTCAAAATAATAAGGAATAACGGAATCCTGATGAGTTGTTATATCATAATGATCTTCAGGATTTGTATCGTAAGATTCAATAAGTTCATTTGAATTTTGCAATTCTTCGCTTGCTAATCTCGTATCAAATAATTGCATATATGTTGGTTTTGTTCTATCGTATTCGGAAGTTAAGGGGTTATTGATGAGCTTTGCAGCTATAAAATCAAGCTGTCCTATTTCATCATCAAAACTTCTGTCCGGCAATATACCGAGATTAAGTTTTGAATCAATTTTCAGCATATTATAGAAAGGTGATTCTTCTCCCCATTTCATAACATGCTGAACCATCGGGGATTGTAACCCCTGAGAAGTAAAAGCACCGTCTGCAACATAGCCTTTACCTTTTTTATACATTTTAAATATAAGGTCTTTAAACGCATCGATATCTCTGCATTGATACTGATTATTCGGCCAGTATCCGTGGCTTGAAAGTTTATCCAAGCCAAAATACGGATTTGTCATAATATATCTGTACGGGTCAAGCTCATGGGTTTCTTCAAGTAGATAAGTCAACCCTTCAAGACTTCCGCCGAGTTTATTAAAATGGTTTCTTACAAATTCCGTATTTTTTGATTTTTGGGTATATTTATTTAACTTTTTATTAAATTCTAAAACAGTGTTAGCATCAATGAAGGCATGATACATAGGACCTGTTTTTGGCGTAATGCCGTAGTTATCGCCCTGCTCTATTATATTAAAACCATCGATTGAAGTTGTATCATCGGTTATATATCTCTTAGAATTGTCTTCCGTATTGGTAATTACATACCTGTATCCAAAAGCATCCGTTGCATCTTTAAGATTTTTTTGATAAATTTCAATAGGTTCGTCGCCATTAAACTTAAACGTAAAATGCCCGTCACGAGGAACTATGTATTGATTTGTATTTTTATCTTTTTGCAAAAATACAAACTCAAGCATGACTTTTTCTTTCTTTGAATAAAACGGCGGAGCATAAAACCTGTACACAGGAGTATTATCTTTAAGATATCCGCTTTTTAAGCCTTTAAAGTTTATTTTGTTGTTTGATTTTATGATTTTATTTACCGATAAATCCATATCTTTATCCTTTATATTATTAAATTTCCCTTTGCAATAAACGTCTAACTTTATTACAGATATTTTTGGCGCATTACGTTTTCAGGTTTTGATTTTTTCTCAATCTGGCTGTCGTTTATTTCAAAAATACAAGCCCTGCTCGTTCCGAGTTCAACCGTTACGGAACCGTCTTTATTATTTTGAATTTTGCATTTTTCGCCATAAGACGGCATTAAATTATTAAATTTCTGGTTCGGATTAAGTCCGGGGATTTCAATTGTTCCGCCTATTGCTTTATTTACGTTTCTGTTGCCGATAAATACCAGCGTTTTTCCGTCCTTATGTCTTGCAAAAGAAATAATTTCGGGATTATTCGACGGAAGAATGATAAATGAACCTTTTGTTATAACATCCTGAGCATTTTTCATTATCAATTTTTTGTTCGGATTTTTGCTGTATTCGTTATAGTTATTATTTCTTAAAGCGAAAGCAGCCTTAATAGCTTCGGATATTTCTGGAGATTTTCCGCCCGGTTTTCTTGATTTATTGAATATATCCATTTTTCCATGGTGAACAAAGCACTGATGATTATCGGTTTCGCTGTTTTTAACATAAGCTCTTTCATAAGCATAGAGATAATAATCTCCCGTTTGAACACCGTCGGTCATATAAGGATTAACCTGCGGGAGAACCGATTGCAGAATGCTTGTAAACATAACCCATGGTGCACCGCCGTATAGCATCGGCGAAGTATCATCATGCGTAGCCATTGAACCAATTAGAGATTTTGGTTTTCCTATCTTGTTATTAAGTTCAATATTTTCTCTTACATAGTCATATAGCTGGTTTGCGCTTGTCCATTCATTGAATATGTGATACTGTCCGTAGTAGCTGTCAAAACCTACTTCAAGAAGTTCTTGAGGTCTGTCATATGGCATATTAATCTGAGGAGAAGCATCTTCGTGAGTGTATGTTTCTGCAAGCCACGCAAATTCAGGGTCTTTTGTATGAGAATAATTAATTATAACATTCCAGAATTCAACGGGTTTTGCTCTTCCAACATCTGCCCTTATACCGTCCATTCCTAAATCTACACACATATCAACATATTTTTTATGCATATCAAGAAGATCATCGTTCAATTCCCTTGTTTCTTCATTTTCAAAAGGCTTAAACATTCTTATGTCATGCCAGCCTTGAGGAACTTTTTCTTTACCCTCGGGGTCAACCGCCATTAAGTTCGGATGAGCTTTTGCAAAGTCAACGCTTGCGCATGACGGTAAATCAAGCATTGCGCTGATACCCCTCTTATGACATTCGTCTACAAAATATTTGCATTGAGCAAAAGCTACTTCGGGGTCATTTTTATCCATTTTGGTCAGTTTTTTGCCGGTTTTTTCTTCATACAACTGAGCTATTTTTTCTCTTATTTGCGCCGGAGGATTTTCATCAACAAGCTCAGGATCAAGCCTTAAGAAATCAAGCGGTGCATATAAAGAACCTGCTGTACCGAGTGCATGGTTTTTACCCGCAGGATGAATAGGAAGCAGGTGTAATGTATTAAATCCTAAATCTTTTATTTCATCCAATCTTTCAACAGCATTAATAAATGTTCCCGATTTTTCATTTCCTTGAATTAATTCATTTCCGTCAACATCCTTAGCATTCATTGTTCTTAATACAACACCGAGCATATTGGTTTTATTATGCGTAAACATTGTTTTTAAATTGTTTTTATATCCCGAAACTCTTTTGTGTGCAGGTGTATAGCCTATATTTGAAACAGGCATAGACATTCCGGGAAGAATTTTTTTTGTTTGTGCAAGAATTGTTTTTGTCAAAAGAGGACTGTATGTATACTTTGTTTGAGCATCATATAGTTCCTGACTGACACTGGCAGGTGCAGAGGAGTTTCTTTGAGGTACCGTATTTGCCTGATAATTTAATCCGACTTTATCTAACATTATTTTCTTCCTCCGTTTCCTTTATCTTCAGGAAATTCTTTTTTGATTTTGCCGAATAACGGCTGAACCAGAAGAGTTATACCAATAAGAGCAAGTGTCATCGGAACAAAAATCTTTTTCCAAGATTTATTTTCATACATCATCTTGGCTTGAGATTTTACAAGTCCCAGCAAACTTCCTGTTTTCAAGTATTGTTCGGCTTGAGCAGCGCTTCCTGCCTTAACCATATCTTTAAGTCCGTCAACTATTGCGCTTATACCCTTGCAGGATTGTTCTTCTTTTGCAAATGCAGCGCTGTCAAATACTCTTTCCGCCAGAATTTCAAACATTTTTTTATTTTCATTGCCGTGCATACTGAATGCATTTTTCCATTGATTTATATTACCGTCAATGAGCATTTTTCTTGCTGCAAGTAACAGGTTTGCATTTTTCGGGTTTTCAATTGTACCGAATAAATCTTCAAATTCACCGTCTTTAAGTCTTCTTTCAAAATTTGCAAATATTATTGCTTTGGCTTTTATTGCGGATAAATTTACCCTTTGAAGATTGATGAATTTGCTCAATATACCATAAGCCGAATTTTTGTCATTTCCGCCAAAAATTGCATCTGTTAATGGTTTTAACTTATCATCTACATCGGTTATGCTCTGCATTGTGCTTCTATCTTGGAGAGTATCAACAAGGCTTTCTACACCCGCTCTTCTTGTACTGTAAGCAAAGTCAATAGGTGTGGCTTTTCCGACTAATTCTTCAATACCTTTCTTTCCATTCGGATAAACAGTGTATCTCAAATTTGTTCTGATATCATCGCCACTTCTTTTGAGTATATTCTGCAACTTTTCTATTACAGAATCTCTTGAACTTTCAATGGAGTCAATTATTTCCAGAAACGATGCTTTTAACTGTTCTTTATTAACCGATGTTTTTGTCTGTTTACAATATTCGTCAATAATTTCATTTATCCAGACATCATTTCCTTTTGTTATATATGTCAGAAGATTGTTTATATCATCATTACCCGAATTTTCTTTTATACGAGCATAACTTTCACCGAATAAAGCTCTTAATTTTGCCTTTGCTTTATTAATGTTTTCCAGATGAGGTAATAGTACATCGTTTAACTGCTCATTCTTTGTCATTGACAGAGATGTGGGTTTAACCTTGTCGCATGCGGGTTTTAAATATTTTTCAATGAATTCTCCCGCTTTAAGTTTTAAGCTGTACAAAGTTTTCTTTATGCCATCCGGCATAGCTTCAATTCTCTTCTTTGCTATTTCATTCGGTAATTTTCCGGTTGCGGGTCTCGGGTTAAAGAGTTCAATATAACCGTCATCTCCCTTTTTAACTTTAGCCTGCATCTTTTTAACTAATAGTTCGATTACATCCGAGTCTTTACCTTTTGCAATTTGTTTTAGTTCGTCATCTTTAATATCAAGAGCACTGAAAAGCTCTTTCATTGTATCCATATATTCTTTTGTATATACGGATTCGCTCTTTTGACCCGCAATAGAATTTACAAGTCTAAGATAAGCTTTTAATCTTCCTCTTAGTGCACCGAGGACAGTTTCGTTATATTCTTTTACGGTTTGTATGAATTCTTTATTATCGGCTCTTGAACTCAAAGATGTCATGAGTTTTTTAATATTAACTTCACTTACCATTGAAGAACTTTGTGTTGAAAGAACTTTTTCTATATTTCTCAAAGAATAATTGCCGTTTAATTGTTTGATTATTGCATCGATATCAGCTTTTTCAAGCATTTTACCGCCGGTCTGTACAGCATTATTAGCTGATACCAGTATACTGCTTTGAGCATTTTCCGCACATAATTTTTCGGTATTGGAAAGCATTGTTCTTAAATCTTTTTCGGATACCGTTGATAATTCTTTTCTCATTCCCTCGAGTATAGCCATTACTCCGGAAGATTTAAAACCTTTTAAAGGTCTGGCATCGTCGGGATTTTTTAATTTTTCAAGGATATCACTTACTTCAAGCAGACTGGCAAGTTTTTTATAAGCATCCGCAGTGCTTTGAGATGTTTCTTTTAATGCGGTATCAAGAGCATCAAGAGCTTCTTCAACTTCTTTTCTGTTTGAAACAATATTTTTTGCACTTCTCATATATTCACTTAGAGTTTCGGGGCTTCTTAACACGTTTCTCGTGTTTTCAAATGCATTTTCAATAACTTTATTTGCAACTTTCGGCTGAACAAAGTTTCCTGTTAAAGAAGTTAGTAAAGGTGTTGCAAATCCTGCCGTTGCCATCCACAATGTTCTGTTCTGGAGCATTGTTTTCTGCATTTTTCTTTGCATTTTTTCTTTTACATGCTTATCTTTAGGATTGATTCCCGCTCTTTTTGCCATTTTGAGCATTTCTTCGTCCGTGAAAATATCCATGGGCTGGAACTGGTTATCAAGACCGAGGTCTTTTTTATCTCCCTGTGCGCTTAAATATCTGTGGTCAATTCTGAAACCGTGAACAAGTCTTGCCGGAAGGTTAATAAAGATTTTCGGCCATAATGCCATTGAAGCAAAGAAAGTTGCACCGCCTATGTATTGCATTATAGCATCTGTTTTTGTTTTTGCTCTCGATGCTAAAAACGATGCTATCAATAAAGCTCCGGCTTTCATACCCAAATCATTTATTCTTCCGAGGCTGTTATCATTTAATTTACCTGTTTTTACGGCTTTGAAAAAATTTTTTCCATCCCCGAACGTATCAACAATCGGGTCGGTAATTTTTTGAATTGGTGTCTGTCTGATTAATTTTGCCTTCGGTTCGTTAGGCTTAACCTCATTTGCACGAAGTTTCAATTTCCTGTAAATTCTATTATGATCTTGGTTATTTTCTAATCTGTATTTTAATATAGGACTTATGTATTGTTTTGCCATTAGCACACCTCATATTCTTTTTTGGTGTCAACTTTTGATTTCATTGTATTCGGGTTTTTCTTGAAATTAATTGTCGGAATTAACCATGTAAGAGCAGTGGAAGCTATTGTTCCGATAATTAAAGCTTTACCGTAATGTTTTGTTATTTTATTTCTCGGAGTACCATTCCATAAATCTTTAACAGCACCTTTAAGAGTTAAATAAAGTTGGTTTACGGGTCCTAATTTTCCTTCTTTAAATTTTCCTCCATATGCTTCCTTGAATGATTTATATACGGTTTTTACGTATTCGGCAAGCGGTTTTATTTCATCACCCGCTGATTTTAATTTTCCATTAATTCCTTGAGCTTTGAAAATATTACCAAAGTTCGGTTTTGCCACTTTAATTTGAATATTTTTCAAAAATTCATCCTTGATTTCCGAAAGCGTATCAAAATACGCATGTAAATTCTTTTTGCTTATCTTAAATTTAGAACCGTCAAGCTTTTCAAAAGATTTTTGCGCCCCTATTGCAACACCCGTTGCAGCAGCTATATACTGGCTTATATTTTCAAGTGCAGTTGCTCTTACTTTTAATTCTCTGATTTTAGGCCACATTGTCTGGTTTGGAGCATTCAATTTATCTTTAAAACCTGCTTTTTTTGCAAGCTTATCTTCGTAATAATAGAGATTTCCATGATTTAACTGATTATCCAATGCGATTAAATCTTTTCTCGGAAAATCCGCCGAATCAAATACACCCGGATATTGTTTTCTTGTCATGCCTATTTTTTTACCGGGTTCGGGTACTTCTTTTATAATATTTGTATACTTCATGTCAAGATTAACGCCCGTTGAAGCCGATATCAGTTTATGCGAAATCTTTTTGGAAAGCCATTTTCCGATACCGTATAATACAACGCCCGCACCCATTTTTTTAGCAACATTCATTGCTGCCGAGGCGCTTTGACTGTCATATTCGCCTCTTCGTCTTACAATGTCAAGCAAATCTCCGGTTTTAAGTTTATTTTTTCCTATTGCTGCCGTATATAAAGCTATTAACAACATACTTCCGATTAAATAAGGAACTTTTCCAAGCGATAAAAATTCATAAAAATCGCTGTTTTTAGAACCGGAAAAACCTTTAGGAAAATATGTAAGTATATCATTTGTAAGCTTATGCGCTTCTGTCTTAACTCCCGTTAATGCTCCCTGTTTATCAATATGAGATTCGTTTGTGTTTATCTCTTCTCTTTTAACCTCTTTTGAAACATAATAACCCACATCAGGCAGGCTGTTTATAACAGGATTTTTTGAAACTGCTGTCATTTTCACCCCAAAACAACTACACACTTATAAAAACAACACTAAATTAATTTTTTTGCCATTTTCAGCCCTTATTCTTTACAATTTTTAATAAAAAATAACCGTAAAAAGTACACTAAATCAAGGTTTTGGACATACGAAATATTTTTTCATCAAAATCATTAAATGAATAATTAGCTATTGCAAATATCATCAAAATTTTTGTAAAATGATATCATGACTCAAGGCTTTTTTCAATTTAATAACACTATTATAAATGAAATATTAAATTTTGCGACATCTACTTTTGACTTACTCTTTTTAAGCGGTCCAAAAGGCTCTGAGAAGAGCGAAACAATCCGAAAAATTATTCCGGAATTAAGTGAAAATAACTTAATATTTCAACATTTTTGTTTTGAAAACAGCGGAATAGATGATTTCCTTTTAAATTTCTATGACGCATTAAAAAATTTTTCAATGAATCAAAAAATTTCTTTAAAAAAATTTGCAGGTGAAAATTTTAAAGAAAAGGTGAGTCATTATTTTAAAACAATGAATAAAAATTGCATAGTAATTGTTGAGGGATTTGAAAAAGTCGAAAACAACATGGAAATAATAGACTTTATCTCTCACATAGCATCTTATGACAATGTTAAAGTAATAATTGCTTCAAGAAATTCGGAAAACAGTATATTTTTTACAAAAAATGTAAGCATTCAGTCAATCAAGACAGGCAAAATATCCAAAGATGACTTTAAATCAAAAATGACAGTATTGGCAGATACGGTAGATGATGAATTAAAAGAAAAATTCTACAATATAACCGGCGGGCTTGAACTTTATCTTAAAATGGGAGCAAAATATTCCTCGATTACGGGGTTTTCCGTTCGTGATTTGGTTGATGAATATGAAAGAAGAAGCGCCGTAAAGGAAATTGATTTTGAAGAATTTATAGTATCAAAATTTGTATCTTTAATTCACAGCGGATACCTTAATGTTTTCAAAATGATTTGCATATTTTCTCATACTTTAAGCTATGATTTTCTTGAGAAATATTCGATAGGCACAAAACAACAGATTTCATATTTGCTTCAAAATCTTCTTGTAAGCGGTTTTTCAGACGAAATATATGTTAAAGATTATTTTAAAGAACATGTGGTAAAAAACTTTTCGATACAGGAAAAAATGAAGTATTGCAAAGAAGCAATAAAAATATATGAATGCGAACTTGAAAAAAGCCCTAAAGACAGGCTGATAAGACTTTCAAGAGAAACGATGAGAAAAGAAATCGCAAGAATAAACAATATGATGCCGTCTTTAAATCCAAATATAAAATCCATTTTTTCTTACTCCGGACAAAACGGTATATGGAAAGATGAAAAAACAAGGCAAAAAGAAAAGTTAAATGAAAAATTAAACAAAATTAAAGAAAGAAAAAAATTTCTGGCTCAGGAGCAAAATACTCTTATAACTCCAAAAAAAATACTACTTAATAAAAATAAACTTGAAGAAGAAAATGAACAAAACAGACGATTTATAATCAGTCTTATTAACAGTTCAAGAGAATATGCATCAAAATATGACTATGTTAATTCTTCAAACGAACTAATAAGAGCGCTTGACATTGATGAAAAAGGAGAGTTTAAAATAGAAATTTTATCTCTTCAGGCAAAAAATTTTGAAGCCTTAAATGAATTTGAAAAAGCGCAGGCAAAATACCTTGAAGCTCTTAAAGAAGCAATAAGAACAAAGGATATAAGAACGAGCGAGCTTGAATTTAATATTGCATTATGTGATAAAAACTTATTTAAAATAGATAAAGCAAAAGAAGAATTTGAAAAAATAGCACACGGCGAAACAATCTCGGTAAATTATAAAGCCCGCTCATATCTTGAACTTGCAGAGCTTGAACAGGCGGATTCAAATATAAAAAGAGCAGCCGAATGCTATTTTAAAGCTCTTGATTTATCGATGGGTAAAAATAAAGACCTCGTTTGTAAATGCTATTATCTGCTCGGGGTTATGTACGATGAAAACCAAAACACCGAAGAAGCTGTTAAATATTATAAGAAAAGCTACCTTACAAGTTCGGAAAAGAACGAAAATAAATATTATTCTGCCGCTCTTACAAACCTTGCTTTAATATATGAAGAAAATCAGGATACTTTAAAAGATGCTGTCGAATATTTAAAAATGGCGCTTTATTTTGATTCTGAAAATAACGATATAGAAAACATGTATTTTTCACAAAAAGAACTCGCAAGAATATATACAAAAATTGATACAATGACGGCAATAGGATATTTTAAACAGGCGCTTGATTCGGCTGAAAAATTAAAAGACAATTTTAAAATCGCACTCATTTATTTTGAAACGGGAGAGTTTTATTACGATAAAGAAAATGACCAAAAAGCTCTTGAAAGCTTTTTAAATGCAAGGAAAGTTTTAAATAACGACCCGAAAGATGAAAATGTTGCAAGAATTAATTCAAGAATAAGAGATATTAAAATGCGTCTTGATGACGAAACTTTTAAAAGAATAATGAAAAACTATGAATTTTAAAGAAAAAAAAGACATTCTGCTTGAAAAATTAAATATTTCTCTATCCGATAAGCAAATTGAAAAACTTGAAAAATGGTATGAAAATTTTATAAATTATAATTCTCATACCAACTTAATGAGCAAGGGAGATATTGAGGTTCTTTTTGAAAAGCATGTTTTTGATTCGCTTGCAATAAATCTCTGGAAAGATTTTAAAAATATAAAAACCGTTCTTGATGTCGGCACAGGGGGCGGGTTTCCCTCGGTTATTCTTACAATTTGCTATCCGGATAAAAAAATTATCGCAAACGATTCAAGGATTAAAAAAATTAACTTTATAAAAGAAATAAAAAGCATGCTAAATTTGGATAATCTTGAAATCATTTATTCAAGAATTGAAGAAACAAATCCCTTGAATGTTGATTTAATTGTCTCGAGGGCCGTCGGCAAAATGCTTGATGTTTATAAATTGTCAAAAAAGCACCTTGGAAAAAACGGAAAATTTTTAATTTATAAGTCTAAATCGGCTAAAGAAGAAATTGAGGCTTTTAAAAAAGAATACCGTGGCTCTGATTTTGAAATAATAGGTTATTCCTTGCCCTTAAAAGAAAATTACGAAAGAAATCTTGTTATTTTGAAATAATATTTTGGTTAAATAAGTCGATTTATTTTTTATAATAAAATATCTTTATGGAAAAAAGATACTATCCTTTCAGTAAATATTTGCAGAAAACATTCAATAAAAAAGTCTATAAAATAACACTGGACGGCGGATTTTATTGTCCCAACAGGGACGGAACAATAAGCAGAGGCGGATGTATTTTTTGCGACGAAGTCGGAAGCTACTCAAGATGTACCGATAAAAATATTTCAATAAAAGAGCAGATTATAAAAAGCAAGGAACTTTTAAAAAGCAAATTTAAGGCAGAAGCATTTATGGCTTATTTTCAGTCATATTCAAATACTTATGCACCCGTTGATAAATTAAAAGAAATATATGACAGCGTATTTAAAGAAGATGAAATAGTATCAATTTCAATCGGAACACGTCCAGATTGTGTTGATAAAGATAAACTCGACCTCATTTCAAACTATCCGAACCCTTGGATAGAATACGGGCTTCAAAGTTCGCACGATGAAACACTAAAACTAATCAACAGAGGGCATGACTTTGAATGTTTTAAAAATGCGGTAATCGAAACAAAAAAAAGAGGAATTAAGGTCTGCGCGCATATAATTCTCGGGTTTCCCAACGAAAACAGCAAAATGATGCTTGAAACAGCATATCGTCTTGCCGAATTAAAGATTGACGGAATAAAAATTCATATGCTCACTATATTAAAAGATTCCCCTCTTGCAAAAATATATAAAGAAAATCCTTTTTACCTCATGACAATGGAAGAATATGCAAATATTGTATGTGATGTATTGGAAATACTTCCTCCCGAAACAACAATTCAAAGAATAGCAGGAACAGGCTATTCCGAAACTACGCTTTGTCCCAAGTGGGTAAACAGACGTTTTGAAATTTTAAATTTTATTGATAAAATCATGCTCCAAAGAAATTCCACTCAAGGCATAAAATATAATCGACAGAAAGTATAGATAACTTTGCAATTTTGAAATTACGATTTTTTATTTATATAATTAATGTAGCTAAAATAAGGATTAGATTATATGAAAAATTGGATAATTATATTATTGATTTTTACAATGCCTCTTGGAGTTTATGCTTACCTCGATACAAAAGCGCAAAATGAAGCATTATGTAAAGTTGAGGGAAGCAAAACCGCTATTCCGAAAGCAAAATTGATAAAGTTTACTTCTCCGATGTGCTCCGAATGCAAAGAAGTAGCTGAAGAAATGCAAAAAGCAATGAAAGACTATAAAGGCTCTGTTCTTGTTGAAGAAGTAAACGTTATTGATAACGGCGGAAAAGGTACGGATTACACGAAAAAACAAATTAAAAAATATAAAATAAGTCTTGTTCCGACGCTTGTATTTGTAGATAAGGGCGGAAACGTCATACATAAACAAGAAGGAGCGATAAGCCATGATGAAATACTTGATTTATTAAAGGAATTGGATGACTAGATGATTGTAGAACTATCAAATAAACTTGTTCAATATATGTCAAGCGGTGAATTTTCACCGTTATTTCTTCTGATATCATTTCTGGGAGGTATATTAAGCTCTATATCTCCCTGTTCAATAGGAATATTGCCGATTATAGCGGGATATGTCGGCGGATACGGAGATACAAATAAATTTAAAACATTTATCCAAATGTTATCTTTTGTTTTCGGTCTTGCCGTTGTATTGAGCATAATCGGCGTAATTTGCGCTTTAACGGGACAAGTTTTTGCGTCATTTGGCGGAGCGTACTTTGTATTATTTATCGCCTCTTTAATACTTGTTATGGGCTTAAATTTGCTTAATATAATTGAAATTCCGCTTCCGACAATAATAAGCAGAATGCCAAAAGGCAACGGTACAAGTTTATTTATCTATCCTTTTTTAATCGGTGTTATTTTTGCTTTTGCAATGAGCCCCTGTTCAACCCCGATTTTAGCAGGTATTATGAGTTTCGCCGTCTTAACAAAAAGCATATTTCTCGCAGGATTGATGCTTATGTGTTTTTCTCTGGGACAGGGTGTAATCGTAATTCTAACCGGAGTTTTTGCAAGTTTTATTAAAGGATTAAGAAATTTTGCATCAATTTCCGAAGTATTAATGAAAATTTCCGGTGTTTTATTAATCCTTGCATCTTTAATAATCTACATAAAAATATTTTCAAGATTTTTTTAAATAATATTTCGGCAATGCTTAAAATTTAACCAAACTAAACAATTGCTGGCATGAAAGCATGTTTTGTGTTTAAATAATCAAAAGATTATAATTGGATTTAAGATGAACTATAAGCTTATTGATTTAAAAATTCACGGCGATAACAGAGGAAAACTTATTTCTTTAGAAGGTAACAGAGATATTCCTTTTGAAATAAAAAGAGTTTATTGGATTTTTGATACATTGCCCGATTTGGACAGAGGTTTTCATGCCCATAAAAATATGGAACAAATCATTGTTGCAATGGACGGAGCATGCCAGTTTGTACTGGATGACGGTAAAAAAAGAGAAACCGTCTGGCTGAACAGACCTGATAAAGGTCTATATATCGGAAAAAATATGTGGAGAGAGATGAAACATTTTTCATACGGCTGTAAATTAATGGTTCTTGCTTCCGATTATTATGATGAAAAAGAATACATAAGAAATTATCAGGAATTTTTAGATGAGGTAAAAAATGATTCATCCTCTTTGTGATGTTCAAAGCAAAAACATAGGCGAAAATACAAATATCTGGCAGTTTTGCGTTGTTTTACCCGATGCTAAAATCGGTTCAAACTGCAATATATGTTCAAATTGCTTTATCGAAAACGATGTTGTTATAGGCAATAACGTAACAATTAAAAACGGGGTAAGTATTTATGACGGCATGCGGATTGAAGATAATGTATTCATCGGACCGAATGCAACGTTTTGTAATGACAGATACCCGAAATCCAAAAATAAAGATTTTAAACTTGAACCCGTAATCATTAAAAAAGGTGCAAGCATAGGAGCAAATGCCACTATACTTCCCGGTGTAACGATAGGAGAAAACGCTCTTATCGGCGCAGGTGCAATTGTAACAAAAGATGTTAAAGACGGAATGAAAATAGTTGGAAAGTTTTAATGAGAGTAAAAATACTACAGAATTTTATTGATATTTTAAGGGGCAAGAAAAAAATTCCAAGAAGCATAGAATACGAAATTAAGCATGTTCAAAAAAATATTAATAAATTGAAAAAGAAATTAGCAAAAAAAATAAAAAACGGTGAAAAAATAAGAGTCGGTTTTTTTGTAATTTTTGACAGCGTATTTCAAGCTGAGCCTGTTTTTAAAAAAATGCTTGATGATGATATGTTTGAACCGTTTATTGTTGTGATTCCTGATATTGCAAGAGGGGATGACAACATGTTTAAACAAATGAATAAGACATACAAAAGCTTTTCATCAAAATATAAACAGGTTTATAAATCTTATGATGAAACGGAGCATAAATTTATTGACTTCACAAAAGATACCGATATAGCATTTTTCAACAATCCTTATGATGGAATGACGTATAAGTTTTATGGTATAGCTTATAATGCATTACATAATGTTTTAACTCTTTATTCAAGCTACTCTGTTTTATTAACCAGATATTCGGTAAAGCATATTATAAGTCAAAAATCGATGGATTATTGCTGGAAGATTTTTGCAGATAATCAATGGCATCTGAACAAGATTAAGGAGCATTCTTTTTTAAAGGGCTCAAATGCCGTTTTAACAGGATGCTGTAAAATGGATGCAATAAGTAAAGCAGAGAAAAAAGAAAGAACCCGAAAAAAAATTATAATAGCTCCCCATCATAGTGTTAATGCTAACGGTTTAGGAATTGCTAATTTTTTGAATTATTCGGAATTCTTCTTGGAACTTCCTAAAAAATATCCTGAAATTGATTTCGTTTTCAGACCCCATCCGCTTTTATTCGTAACTCTTTCAAAATCAGAATTTTGGGGAAAAGAAAAAGTTAAACAATATTTGGATAAAATGTGTGAAAATCCTAATGTAGAATATCAGGACGGAGGAAGTTATTTCGATACGTTTGTAAATTCTGATGGAATAATACATGACTGCTGTTCATTTTTATTGGAATATTTATACACGGATAATCCTTGCTGCTATATACTTGCAAACAAAAATAACGAAAGTGATATTTTTGAAGAAATAGGACAAGATGCACTTAAACATTACTACAAATCATATAGCGAACAGGATATAATTGATTTTATAGACAATATCATAATAAAAGACAACGATACCAAAAAGGACGAAAGAACAAAATTTGCCAACGAAGTATTGAAAATCAATTATCCGAATGTTTCCGAAAAAATAATTGATTATATAAAAAAAGAATTAGCATAACCACTTTTAAACAAATTTTATGCTATTCCAAAGATTCTAATATTCTTATGAGTTCTTTGTTGTCGTTTTCGTCTTTAACGGCAATTCTTACATAAGGTTTGCCGTTAAAGCCCAATTTGCTTCTGCAATCTTTAATTAAAAGATTTTCTTCAACTAATTTTTGACATATAGTTATTGAATTATACGGTTTTAAAACTTCGCAAAGAATGTAATTTGCTTGAGATTTAATCGGTCTTAAGAATTTGATTTTTTCAAGTTCGCTAAACAATTTTTCTCTGTTTTCTGCAATTTTTTCACAAGCTTTAACATAATTACCTCTGTATTTATTCAATATTTGCAAGAAAAATTCACCGTAAGAATTTATATTCCAAACAGGCATAACCGAATATACATCTTTTAACAATTCTTTATTTGATGATGCCAAAATGCCAAGTCTTATACCCGGAACACCGTAAGATTTTGAAATTGATTTTATAACAATAAGGTTAGGATATTTGTTTAAAAGTTCTTGTTTTAATAATGTATTATTTTCAAAATCTACTGAAAAATCAACGAAACTTTCATCAAGAATAAGTTGTTTCGGATTTTTGGCATTTTTAAATTCATCCAATATTTCAATCAAATCTGATTTTGGAATAAAGTTACCGCTGGGGTTATCGGGGTTTATAAGTATAAGGGTGTCTAAACCTTTTGAAAATTCAAGTAAATCTTTTTTATCATAACTGTAATCTTTGTTATCAGGTATAAATTCAAATGTTTCAACATTTTTGTTTTTCTTTAATCTTTCGGGATATTCTTGGAATGTTGGTAAAATATATCCGACTTTGCCTCTCATTACAGTCATCAAACAATTGATAAGTTCAGCCGCACCGTTTCCAAGTAAAACACAATCCTCTTCCAATCCAAAAGTGTTTGATAATAATAACTTATGCACTCTTTGGCCTGAAGGATAGCTTGTTAATAACGGTTCGAAACAATTTTTCATTTCCGCTATCATTCTTTTTGTTGGAAAATAAGGATTTACCAGATAACAAAAATCTATTAAACCCTCAAAACGCCAATATCCACCGTAAGTTGAGTGGTATTTTTTAAGTTTCAAATCAATATCATCACAGAACATTGTTTGAGCCATATCGTAGTCTTGTAAATCGTCAACTTCGTACCATTTTTCATTATCAAGTTTTAATACACGCAGGTTATTTTTTTCTAAAGATAACATAACTTTCAATACTTGTTCATAGTACGAGTTTCTGCCCATAACTTTGCAATAAGCATCTAAAAACGGTACGTAATCGTTTTTCAGAAAATCTTTTGAAAGTTTGTAAATATTAACTGTTTTATAATAATTATTTATTTCATTGTAATCAAAATGTTCTTTTGGAACGAAAGCCGTAATTTCATTGTTGTCATTAACTTTTACAACAGTTCCGTCCATATATACCTGATATTTGCCAACGACTGCAAGGTTTGGATAAGGGTTGTAAAGTAATTTTTTAATGATTTTTTCTTCGTATATTAAATCACTCTCTAAAAGCAAGGTATCTTCCTGAACAAGATAATCTTTAGTTAAATAAAGAGAATAAATATTATTTGTAGTTGCATAAATTTCGTTATTAACATAGATAACAGGTACTTCATTATAAGTATCCCCGATAACCTCTTTTATTTCGTCACCGCAATATCCTGTTACCAAAATTATTCTTGAAATATCAAATTTTGTCAGTTTATCAAGAGAGTGTTCAAGAAAGGTTTTACCCAAAATTTCAACCATGGATTTCGTATGGTTTTTAGTTTTGTCTTTTAATCTTTTTCCCATTCCTGCAGCTAAAATTACAACTTGCATATTACCCTCTCCAGTCTGTCGGTTTTTAAGAATAATAGCATAAAAAGCAGAAAGATACTACCAAATGTAAACTTTATTTTTATATTTCAAAAAAGAGCTAAAGTTCCTTATAATTCGGATTTACCGTACCAAATACACAGTAGTTGCACCAGCGGTTATTTTGAATATCTTTAACCTTATCAATAAAGGTTGCTTCTTTTGCAAATCCGTTTTTTTCAAGAGCTTTTTGGCTTGCAATATGCTCTTCAAAAACAAAAGCCTCAAGCCTATGTAAATTCAAAATATCAAATCCGAAATTTTTAATAAGTTTTATTGCTTCCGTTGCAATACCCCGACCCCAATAGTTTTTATCCCCTATAACATAACCTATTTTTGCACATTTATATATAGGGTGAATTGCGCTCAGCTGAATATTTCCAATATGTTTATCATCGCAAAAAATTCCGAAAATATACCCGTCAGAACTTTCATGAAGCTCTTTTACATATTTAGTTACGCCTTCCAATGTTTGGTGGTATAATCTCGGCTCAATATAAGCATTTATTGAAGTGTCATTAAGCCAATCAACATAATACTGCTTACAATAACTCAAATCTAAATTCCGTAAACAAATGTTTTTGCTTTCTAATATTTTTTCATATTTCATAGAAAAAATGTAGCATATACTATAAGATATTACAACAAGCCGGCTTTATCCCGTAATTTTACATTAATTCATTTCTCTTTGTTTATTATATAATATAGAAGGAGTATAAGGTAAAAATATTTTTGATTTTCAAATATAACATGTTTTAAAAGATTACAGGTAATGTTATTATTACTTTATAATAGCACAGGAAGGAACAGCTAAATGAATATATTTATATCATTATTTAGCAGTATAGAAGATCCGAATAATCCAAATGTAGCAATACCTTGTTTTTATGAAACAATTATTGAAGATTTTAAAAAATCGGGGCATAACTTATTTGTTTTTGTTTCTAAAAATTTTGGCGCAAATTATGAAAACATTCCTCAGGAATTACTTGATGAAATAAAAGCTTTTAAACCGGATTTATTTATACTTTTTAATAACACTTTCTATGATATTTCCAAATATTTTGATGTTCCGATTGTAGTCTATGAAGTTGACACACCGTTATTTTATTCAAATAGGGAATCTTTGAAAAAAAACATATCAAGATATAAATTTATAATTAGTCAGGAAGAATCCGTTAAGACTTTAGAAGATATGTTTAACGTTAATTCTAAAAATATATTAAAAATTCCGTTTTTTACGGAAGTTCATGCGGAAAATTTACCCATAGAACAAAATATTTCTTTTATCGGTACTAAATTTGTTAATTCACAACATCAAAATATATATAACAAATTTATGATGCAAAATCCGGATAATGAAGAAATCATACAATTTAAATCGATTATTAATGAATTTTTAAATAACCCTTTAATTACAAAACAGGAAATTTTAGCTAAGGTAAATACTAAATCAAGTAAAATAATTGATAATTTGGATTTAAACTACCTTATTTTCTTATTATCGGATTATAACAGAGTTGAAACATTGGATGCTGTTGCAGATTTAGGTTTGAGAATATACGGAACCAAAAATTGGATTACCGATACATACAATAAACCAAATCTGATACTTAATTTTATTAATACTCCGGTATACAGTTTAAAACATAATCAAGACATTTATAATTCTTCAAAAATAGGCATAAATATAAATCACTTGCAAGCTTGTTCCGGATTTAGCTGGAGGGTTTGCGATATATTAGCTTCAAATGCATGTTTGGTAAGCGAATACAAATCAAATATTGAAAGTTTTTTTGTTAAAGCAAATATTCCCATGTTTACAAATCATTACGAAGCCAGAGAAATATGTAAAAAGCTGATAAATAATGAAAACATGCGCAAGGATATTGTTGCTGCATCACAGGAAATTATTGACTCTAAATTCAGATATAAATATACAAAGAGAGAAATTGAAAATTTCTTAAACTTGGATTTTTCAAATATAAATAACACTCCAAGTATTAAGTATAAAATTCAATACGCACAAGATGTTGTACATAACAAAAACAAGACCTTACAGCAAATATTCTCTATAAAAAACTCAGATGATAAAAAACATAAGATTATATCTTTATTTGGTGCAAAAATTAAAGTAAAAAGATAATACAAACACATAATAAAATTTTCGGATTTAAAAACAGTATATTTATTTAAAGAAAAGGTTAATAAGAGAATTTGATTAAGGTTGGTATTTTCAGGAAAATGGGGGAAATTAATTGAAAATATCTGTAATAGGAACAGGATATGTCGGTTTAGTCGCAGGGGCATGCCTTGCTGATATGGGAAATGAGGTTATCTGTGTTGATAACAATATTGAAAAGCTTGAAAAACTTAAAAACGGTATTATTCCGATTTATGAACCGGGGCTTGAAGAACTTGTTAAATCTAATGTATCCGAAAACAGACTGACTTTTACATCCTGCCTTGATGAAGCGGTTAAAAAAACGGATGTTTGTTTTATTGCGGTTGGAACTCCTCAAGATACAGACGGTTCTGCCGATTTAAAATATGTTCTTGGTGTTGCAGAGCAAATTGCTAAAGCCATGAACGGATATAAAGTTATTGTTGATAAATCTACCGTTCCTGTCGGAACGGCAGAAAAAGTTGCGGAAGTTATCAGGGAAAACACTACCCATCCGTTTGATGTTGTTTCAAATCCCGAATTTTTAAAGCAGGGTAATGCGGTAGATGATTTCTTATCGCCCGATAGAGTTATAATCGGTTCAAATTCCGATAAGGCAACAAGAATCATGCAGGAAATTTATTCTCCTTTCTTTAGAACGGGCAACAGAATAGTTTTAATGGACGTTAAATCCGCAGAAATGACAAAATATGCCGCAAATTCATTTTTAGCTACAAAAATATCTTTTATGAATGAACTGGCTAATTTATGCGAGCATGTCGGTGCTGATATTGAAATGGTGCGTGTCGGAATAAGTACGGATTCAAGAATAGGAAATAAATTTCTTTTTCCGGGCTTAGGATACGGAGGGAGCTGTTTTCCAAAAGATGTTAAAGCGATAGTCGAAACAGGTAAAGAATTTGGCTGTGAAATGTCGATTATTAAATCGGTAGATAAAGCAAACCAAAATCAAAGACAGTTATTTATTAAAAAAATAACAAAAAAATATACGGAAGACTTGTCAAACAGGACTTTTGCAGTTTGGGGGCTGGCTTTTAAACCAAAAACCGATGATATGAGAGAAGCTCCCGCTATAACAATAATAAATGAACTTTTAAAAAGAGGGGCAAAAGTAAAAGCCTATGACCCCAAAGCATCCGAAACAGCCAAAAAAATTTTCGGGGATAAAATAAAATATTCCAAATCTTCTTATGAAGCACTAAAGGATGCGGATGCACTCTTACTTTTGACCGAATGGAATGAATTTCGCCGTCCTGATTTTGACAGAATTAAAGGCTTAATGAAAACAGCTGTAATATACGATGGCAGAAATCAATACAATTATGATAGAATGAGGGAACAGGATTTTGAGTATTATTGTATCGGAAAGAAAAATGATTAAATTTTTAGATTTAGAAAAAGTAAACAACAGATATAGAGCTGAAATCGATGAAAGAATTAAAAAAATTCTTGATAAAGGCTGGTATCTTCAAGGTGAAGAAGATAAGACTTTTGAAGAAAATTTTGCCGATTTTTGCGGTGTAAAACATTGTATAGGTTGCGCTAACGGACTTGATGCCCTGAATTTAATTATAAGAGCATACGGATTTAGCAGGGGTGATGAAATAATTGTTCCTGCAAATACATACATAGCTTCAATTCTGGCAATTTCCGAAAACGGATGCACTCCTGTTCTTGTTGAACCGTCTATTGTTACTTACAATATCAATCCCGATTTGATTGAAGAAAAAATCACCCCCCGCACCCGTGCAATAATGGTTGTTCATCTGTACGGGCAGGCTGTCCAAATGAATAAAATTTTAGAGCTGGCTAAAAAATACGATTTAAAAATAATTGAAGATTCCGCTCAAGCCCACGGAGCATATTATAATGGAAAAAGAACGGGAAACCTCGGCGATGCTTCGGGATTTTCTTTCTACCCCGGAAAAAATCTTGGTTGTATGGGAGATGGCGGATGTGTTACGACAAACGATGACGAACTTGCTAAAAAAATAAGAGCAATAGCAAACTACGGTTCGGATAGAAAATATCATCATATCTATAAAGGCATAAACTCCCGTCTTGATGAAATTCAGGCTGCAGTTCTCGATGTTAAACTAAAACATCTCGATGAAGATAATTCAAGAAGAAGAGAAATTGCAAAATATTATAGAGATAATATTAAAAATAAAAGAATAATCTTGCCCGAAGTTTATGATGAAAAGGCTCATGTTTGGCATATTTTTGCAATAAGGACAAATAATAGAGATGATTTGCAAAAATATTTGGAAACCAATAATATCCAAACAAATATTCATTATCCCACTCCGCCTCATAAACAGGGTGCATATAAAGAATGGGAAAATTTATCGTATCCTGTAAGTGAAGAAATACACAGAACAGAGTTAAGCTTGCCGATTTCTCCCGTTATGACGGATAGTGAAGTTGAAGCGGTTGTGGAGGCAACTAACAAATGGAATATATAAAAGGGTTGTTATCTGTTTGCTGCACATGTTACAACCACGAAAAATATATAAAAGAATGCATTGAATCTATATGGAATAATGATTATAAAGATATTGAAATTATAGTAATTGATGACGGCTCAAAAGACAGAAGCGTTAAAGTTTTAAAAGAACTGAGATTAAAAAGCCCGTGCCGTTTTGAAATTATTGAGCAGGAAAATACCCATAATATCGGATTAAATTTTAACAGAACAATAGATAAAGCCCGTGGCGAATTTATAACTTTTATGTCGCTGGATGACTATTACTGCAAAAATGCATTTTTGGAAAAGATTAATTATATGAACGAAAATAAAAATAATGCCTTTTGCGTATCTAAAACAGTAAATAAAATAGTCAACGGCAAATATACGGAGGGTGCTTTATCAGACAGATTTGATAATATCACAACGGATAAATTATGTGAAATGGAATATAAAAACGGCACTTTTGCCATTCAGGGAAATATCTTCAGAAGGGAAATCATAGATAAAGTAAACGGATTTGATGAAGATATATACGGAGATGACATAGTAGTCAGAACGAAAGTCCTGCAATATATACAAAGAAACAAAGAATGGAATTTTAAGTTTTTTGATAATCCGTCATTTGTTTACAGATTGCATAACTCTAATTATTCAAGCAATTTAAAATCAATGACAAACATTTATCTTGATTGTTATGACAGATATTGGGCAGACAAGCCTTATCCCGCTTTTGTTATTGATTTTTTATTGATATTTTTCTTAAAAAGCAAATTTGATGATTTTTATCCCATATTTTTAAAGCATCCTAAAGCTCTGCAAATGATATATTCAAATAAAAAGCTTATGAAACAATTTAAAAATAAATTAAATGATAAATATAATATCCTTAGCGGAATAAGAGATTTATTTTTAAGAAAAGAATACTTAAGCTTAAATCGTATCAGATATGTAGTATTAAATTTATTAAAATTGAATTTTAAAACAGATATTAAGAAAGTAATTTATGAAAAACGAATATGATTTAATATGTTCTCTGGGCGGTAATTGTGCAGCGGCACACAATCTGTTGTATCGGAATTTAAGGAAGTATTCCCTGCCTTTTGATTGGTGTTATATAAAAAGCGAGCAACCTATAAAATATTTATGCGAAGGGTTTGAAAATAATTTTAAAAATTTCTTCCTTAAAGAAAATCTGGTTGAGTTGACAGGAGAAGAGTATAACCATGCTCATAATTGTATGGGGCAATATAAAGACACTTACAGCGGATACTATTTTGTAAATCATTTTATGCATGGAGAAACTCCGGATACCGCTTATGATAAAGTTCATACTAAACTGACAAGACGCTTAACCAGATTACAAGAAAAGATAAAAAACGGTAAAAATATATTGTTTATACTTTCAACTTGCATTGAAGTAGACACTGATGTTGTTATTGAATTAAAAAGAAAACTTCAGGAATTATACACAGATAAAAATTTTGAATTTGTTATTATTTCATTTAATTGTAAAAATGATGAAGAATATATATCCGACGACACAATATACGTAAAAAAATACAAAAGAGCAACAAATTCTTACGATTTTAATGTGACAAATTACGAATGGAATTTTTTGGATAATATCAAATTGAACGAGCCAAAGAATGAGAAAAACATTTTTAAAATATCAAAAATAAAAAAGGGATTTAAAATATCGATTTTAAATTTTATCAGTACCGTTTTTTCAATAAAACTGTATCTTTTTGGAATAAGGTTTAACTTTTGCATAGGAAAAGAAAAAAATGAGTAACAATCCTCTTGTTTCGGTTGTAATACCGGCATATAACCATGAAAATTATATTCAGGAAACAATTAAATCAATAATTAATCAAACTTATAAAAATATTGAACTTGTCATAGTTGATGACGGTTCAAAGGATTCAACTTGGCAAAAAATTTTGGATATGAAAGAGGATTGCGAAAAAAGATTTTCAAATGTATGCTTTGAAACAAAAGAAAACGAGGGAACATGCAAAACCTTAAATCATCTTTTAGAACTTGCAAAAGGTGATTATATTTATCTTATAGCATCTGACGATGTATCTTATCCCGAAGCTATAGAATCGGAACTTGAATTTTTAAACAATAATAAGGATTATGACCTTTGTGTCGGAAACTGTGAATTTATAGATACTGATAGCAAGCGTTGTTTTTGGGATATAAACGGAAATTATAAAGAAAAATTTGAACAAAATTGCTTTGAAACATTTGCCGATTATTTTCAGACGCATCTTACTTTTAAGTTTATGTCGAATAAATTCGGAACATACGAAACATTATATTTGGGAAATTATATCCCGAACGGTTATTTAATAAGAAAGTCAGCCTTTAATTATATTTTGCCTTTTACTCCCGAAGCACCGCTTGAAGACTACTATATAATGCTTCAGATTGCAAAATATTCAAAAATGAAATATATTGATAAAATTTTATTCTCATACAGACAGCATAAG
>CADBOJ010000110.1 GCA_902796305.1 uncultured bacterium
AATGTATTTTTATTAAGTTTTGTAATTTCAAAATCGGAATCGTCATTGTCCAGAGATGCTACGTCTTCTTCAATATCTAGCTCGATTTTAATATCTTCAATACTGTTAAGTTTTATATAAAGATAATCCAGAAGTTCTTTTATACCCTGTTGTGTTGCGGCGGAAACTACAAAAATATCATTTTTAATATTGAGTTCTTTTTTAAATTGACTTTTTATACTTTTAATTTGCTCTGCATTGACTATATCGCATTTATTTAAAACAACAACCTGTTCTCTTTTTGAAAGTTCTTTATCAAATTTTTCAAGTTCCAGATTGATTTTTTTGTAATTTTCCAAATTCAAGTCATGTGAAATATCAACAACATGTAATAACAATTTACATCTTTGAACATGCCTTAAAAATTCATAACCTAAGCCGAGTCCATTGGAAGCTCCCTCTATCAGCCCGGGGATATCTGCTATAACAAAACCGTCACCGTTTGGTTTTTTTACCACTCCAAGATTTGGAACAAGTGTCGTAAAAGGATAATCGGCAATTTTAGGTCTTGCTGCACTTACACAAGAAATCAAAGTAGACTTACCTGCATTTGGCATGCCGACAAGTCCGACATCGGCAATTAACTTTAATTCCAATTCCAATTCACGTTCAATAGATGGTTCTCCGGGTTCGCAAAATTGAGGTGCTCTTTTTTGACTTGTTGCAAACCTTGCATTTCCTCTTCCGCCTCTTCCGCCTTTTGCAATAAGAATTGTTTTTCCGTCAAAATCCAAATCCGCAATAAGCTTATTTGATTTTAAATCCCTAACTACAACGCCAACAGGCATTTTTATGTATAAATCTTCGCCGTTTTTTCCGTGGCAATTTTTATTTTTTCCGTTTTCACCCCTCTGGGCTTTGTATACGGATTTATGCGTAAAATCAAGAAGCGTCGACATGTCGGAAGTTGCAACAAAATATACATCTCCCCCTGCACCGCCGTCACCTCCGGCAGGACCGCCTTTATCGACGTATTTCTCTCTGCGCCATGCAAGTGCACCGTTCCCGCCTGCACCGGATATAACTCTTATTTTTGCTTTATCTATGAAAGCAACCACTTATACGACCGCTCTTTCCTGTTTTTCCAAGCCTATTCTTGTATTTACGTCGTTATAGCTTAAGATATTATCGGAAATTTTTTCATACCTTTTCAAAACTATATCTGTTAGTAATTCTAACATTTTATATAGTGTTTGTATATCCGCCTTATGAATGTAATATTCATTTAAAATGTACATTAAATTAGGATAAACATCAATCGCAAAACAAGCGTTGATTGTTGAAACAGCGCATGATACTTCCTTGTCGTCAAATTCTTCAAATATGATTTTCAAATAATATTTTGAATATTCATATATTTCTTTAATGTTATTTTTTGAATTGTTTTCGTTTTCTTCCAGCCATAATACAATATTGTTATATATGGCTTTATCATCAGGTATTATTCCATTTCGTTTGATTGTAAGAAAGTCTTTCAGAAAACATCCTATTAAATTCAAATCATTATTAAATGAATGTTTCATTTTATACATTAAACGAACATCTTCAAATTCAAGAGTAAACTCAAAAAATTTATAAAGCTTTTCTATCTGTGACATGTATTCCATACATACATTCTACAATTTGAGTTTTGTATTTCAAAAATGTTAATAAAACTTCATTCTTATGTTGTAATATTGTTATTTTTTGGAAGCAAGCTTTTTATTTGCTTTATTTATAAAATCCACGGCGTAGTTAGATGGAAGCGCAAAACCTATTCCGATATTAGAGCGGTTATTGTCTGGATTGTATATTGATTGATTTATTCCTATAATTTCACCCTGCATGTTTAATAAAGGTCCTCCCGAACATCCCGGATTAATTGCGGCATCAGTTTGAATTTTGTTTCTTTGATGGTCTATTCTTGAAACTATACCTGTTGTTAAAGTATCTTTGAAACCGAACGGACAGCCGATGGTTAAAACCCTTTGCCCTACTTTAATATTATCCGAATTCCCGAATTTACAAAGAGTAAGTTCTTCCTTAGGTTCAATTTTTATTATTGCCAGATCGTTTTTGTTTTTTAGTATAGCAAGTATTTTTGCAGAATATTTTTTTCCGCTATTTGTAGTAACAGTTATATTTTCCGCCTTCTCAATAACATGCGAGCTTGTTAATATCAGACCGTTTTTTGAAATTACACACCCCGTACCGCCTGATGTCCCCCTGTCTATATCAGCTTCAACTGCTACGATAGACGGAATTGTTTTTTCGTAAACTTCAATATAGTTTTTCTCTTCACTTGAACTGTATTCAAAAGAATATGAAGTTAGATTAAGAAAAAATAAAAAAAAGATAAATAAAATTTTGATTTTTGTTTTTATATAATTATACACACTTAATAACCTTTAATATTATGAAGTGAGTGTAGCATGGCTTTAAATATCGCACATTGCACATAATATTTAGTTATGATAAAATTTGAATGTAGTAGAAAAGAGGAAAATATATGGGTATAGAAGTTTTTAGAAAACACCTTAGAGAAAAAAGGGCAGTAAAAATTATTTCAGGAATTAATAATTACAATCTTGAAAGCGTTGCAAAAATTTGTCGTGCTTCACAAAAAGGTCATGCAAGTGCTGTAGATATTGCATGCGATAAAGAAGTATATGATACGGCAAGACAAAATACAAAGTTACCGATTTTTGTTTCTTCGGTTCATCCTTTTGAGTTGCTGGAAGCGGTTAAATGGGGAGCTGATGCGATTGAAATCGGAAATTTTGATGCTTTATATAAAGAAGGTCAAACATTCAGCGATGAAGAAGTTTATGATATTGTTCTTGAAACAATGAACCTTGTTGAAAGCTATAATCCCTTTATTTGTGTAACTATTCCGGGATGTGTTGATATTTCGAAACAAATTGAACTTGCAAAAAAACTTGAAATACTCGGAATTGACCTTATTCAAACAGAGGGTTTAAAAGCTGATACAAAATCAACAAATCCCTCGGCGCATCTTGTAAGTTACGCTGAAGCCACTATTGCAAATACATTGGAACTTGTTCAACATACTTCTCTTCCAATTATGACCGCATCAGGAATTACACCTAAGACTGCTCCTCTGGCTTTTGCTGCAGGTGCAAATGCTGTAGGTGTAGGTTCTGCTGTTAACAAACTTGATTCTGAAATTGCAATGTGTGCAACAATAATGTCGATTGTAAGCACTGTTTCCGGCAGAAATTCAATCATTAAAGAAATTTCATACGTATAAATTTAATATTAAAATACATTAAATGATGCAAAAATGATTTATTTTTGCATCATTTTTTGCTTTTAAAGGTTGATTTTTTATTCCCGTTTTAAACTAAAGTATGACAAATTTTATACTTCTTTTTAATTCTTTGCGCCTAAAAAAAATAATAAAGTAGTAATGTAATAAGGATATTGAATCGCAAGGATGACAAAATAAAAATCCCCATTTTTATTTTTTAGCGATTCGCAAGTAAATAAAGGAGTATAAAATTATGTCAGTAGTTATCAACACAAACGTAGACTCGTTAAAAGTTCAAAGCATCTTAAACGGTGCAACCAACAAACTTTCAACTGCAATGCAGAGAATGTCTTCAGGTTTGAAAGTACTTAATGCAAAGGATGACGCAGCAGGTACCGTTATCGCAGCAAAAATGGCTGTTCAATTAGACGGTAACAAAATTGCTCAACAAAACGTACAAAAC
>CADBOJ010000111.1 GCA_902796305.1 uncultured bacterium
ATATGTCCACTTTTTTTTTTTTTTTTTACCGGTGTTCTGTATCAGTTTACAGTATCATGGATTTTGACATAAAGTATCGCAAGTTTGACAGATTTAGTCGGAAGTTTTTGGAAAAGTGGCAAAAATTTAAACAGCATTTAAATGGTGTTTAAAAGATGTTTTATTGGTGTTCAAAAATTACATTCGCTCAATATACCAATTTGACATTCCAAAATGGTTAAAGTTCCAATGGAGTTCAAAATAAAAATTAAACTCCAAAGAATTGTTATCTTTGCCTTTGGTTTAGTTCTTGCCAAGATAAAATTGTTGTTTAAACCTATTTTAAAATAAAAGCCAAAAACCAAAAACACGTCAGAACAAAATTCGGATATTAATTCATATTTTCAAAATCCGATTTAAAATCAATATTATTAAATTCAATTATTGCCTTTGGTTTAACGATTTCTTTAGCCAGGTCTTTATTGCTTTGTGCAAGATATTGAGCTATGGGTCTTGTGATTTTTACTTTACCGTTATCATTATCATTTGCGACTTTAACTTCTTCTTCTTCTTTTTTTTGTCGGGTTGATTTCAATATTTCTAACCTGTTCTATATTTTTGTTTTTCGGCCTTCTTAATCTTAACAATGCATCAAAATCAGGAGTTATTGTCATTTCAAAGTGAAATCTTCCGCATTTGGGATTTTCTTCGTGAGCATTTCTCATTAATGGAAATCCCAAGGAAAGCTTTATATTGATATCTTTTGGAAGTGTAAATTTTATACCTCCGCCCAAACTGATTAAAAAATCATCCGAAGTATAGTGTTTCGCTCCTAACCCTGTTCCTTTATACGGGAATACCGCTCCATGGTCAGCAAAAAGAAAACCTTTCATAATACTTCCCAAAAACGGATATTCTTTTGTTTTATCCTTACTTTTAATTGTTCTTGGTGCAACAGGGAACATTAATTCTGCACTTAAAACATAACCGCTTCTTCCAATCAACAGACCTCCGTCTAATTTTAAATAACTTATTTCTTTATCAAATAAAGGAAAAGCGTAGCTTACGTTTTGATTTAAGTACCAGATACCTCTTTTTGTATCGTATCTGAAGTTTAATCCTGTCGTGGCTTCAGCTATTTCATCTTTATATAATTCAGCTCCGTCAAAGCTTGTTGTTGATTTTTTATAAGATAAGGATGTAACCGAAGTTAAATCTACCCAAGGACGTCTGTATATCGGTTGTGAAAAATATACGGAATAGTTCCTTGATATGCTTGTTAACGGATACCATAGCGAATGGAATTTTGTAAATCTCGGTCAAAAGGAATCTAAAGACAGAATAGATAAACTTGATATGTTCGCTTCCTTTAGGAAGAAATATAATGAATCTCAAAAACATATAACTTTACGTTTTGACACAACTAAAGATAACGGTTTAAACTCAAATTATAAAATATATGATATTTCAACAACAGGTGCATTAATAGAAAATAGTGATAATTTAAAAAGAGGTAAAAAATTAACCGTTAATATTAAATTTGATGATGTAGATGTTAATGTTCAAGCTCGTGTTGTAAATATCAACAACAATATGGCAGGTATTGAATTTATTGATATGCCTCGTGATATTGCAAATCAAATCCTATACAGATATATGAAGCAAAAAGACAGTATGAAAATAAGCGAAAAGTAAACAACAGGTTTAAGGAGGAAAATATGAAAAAATTATTATTATCTTTGAGTATGATTGCATTGTTATCAAGCGTATCCATGGCAGCAGTTCAAAATATTGCAGTGGTTGATGTTCCGGCAGTTGTAGCAAAATCGGCTCAGGTTCAAAACCTTAAGAAAGAACAAAAAGCCAAAATGGCAGACCTTGAAAAATGGCTTAAAAATGCTCAAACAGATGTAAACAAACAAACGGCAAAAGAAAGCAAAGAAAAACTTTTGAAAAAATATAATGCTGAATTTGCAAAGAAAAAACAAACATTAGCTTCGGATTATCAAAAAAAATTATCCGCAATCGATAAAAGCATAACAGAAACTATTACAACTAAAGCAAGAGCACTTGGCTATGATATGGTAATATCTAAATCCATGGTTATTATGGGCGGAGATGACATAACAGCTGAAATTCAAAAAGTAGTTAAGTAGTTTCAAATATTAATAAGATATTTTTAAAACGGCACTTATGTGCCGTTTTAAGCTATTTTAATTTTGAAAGCATTTGATAAAATATACCAAACCCGCATTCTTTTTTATCAAAATTTCTGATACAGAGCACTGTCAATTAAAAAAGAGAGGTTTTGACCTCTCTAAATATTAGCAAGGGAGAGACTCGAACTCTCGACCTCACGGGTATGAGCCGTACGCTCTAGCCAGCTGAGCTACCTTGCCGCAGCATTAGTCGCAATCAGACTAATGCTATTTTTGCACAAAATTTTTTAAATTTCAAGCAATAAAGCAAAAATTTTAGCAATAAAAAGCAGGGGTTTATATTTTCCCTGCTTGTTTTAAAACTACACTCCGGTATTTGAGAGTTTTAAGTGGTCTTAAATTTAGTCGTGCATCGAAATTAGTCCTTATTCTCTTCAGGTTTTCTCATATCCTTATAATTGTTGATTTTATCGTCGTAAAAATTATTCATTGCCGGACGCATGTTATCTTTAAACATTCTTTGTTTACTAAAATGGTGATAATGATGGTAAGGATGGTGAAACATCATTACAGGGGGTTTATGCAATGCAAAAAACAAGTTCATGGCACAGAATACACCGATAAAACTTCCTATTGTAACCGCAAGGGTTCTTTGAAATAATTCGCTTTTACAAAAACATTCCTGTTTAATTTCGTTTTTAGTTTCTTCGCTCATTGGTTATCTCCTTAGATTTTTAAAATACACACGTTAAGATAAACGAAACGAAATATTTTTTTGTTCATTTATTATTTTTAATTTTTTATAAAAGGAACAAACTTCGAGTAATATATGAGAAATTCAAATATTTAGAAACTTGAACAAATAACAGACTAATGAAAAATCCTTAACTATCTAATACCCTATGTAAATTTTTGTAACAAAATAACAGAAGATTGAAATTATCTACTTTGTATATACTTTATATATATGTAAGCAGTTATTAGAATAAAGCAGTTAACTAAGGTCGATACTTACGGTATTGTTATGACTACACCCCAATAAGGATTATACCCATGGGCTGGATAACATTATCATTAAGAAAACTTTCTTTAAGAGCACAGATAAGTGATCTTGAATTGCAGGA
>CADBOJ010000112.1 GCA_902796305.1 uncultured bacterium
AACAATAAAATAAAATTTAATAACAAATAACTGCTTTTTTTACTCTGCAAATATTCAATTTGCAGATTTTTATTTTGTTTGGTTAAATTCGTTTAATGGATAATCTTTCCAAAAATCTTACAAAACGAACAATCGGACTTTCTTCATTTTTCGAAATAGAATCCACAAGAATAGTCATCATTCCTGCTTTTTTACCGCCTAAAATATCACTCAGGGGTCTGTCTCCAATCATTGCTACGTCTTCCGGATAAACGTTCAAATCTTTGCAGGCTTTTAAAAGAACTTTTGTATCCGGCTTTTTTGCATCCGAATATACGGGAATATCCGTTTGCGAACATACTTTTTTAATATAGCTTCTTTTTTTGTTATTCGTAATAATTGCCACCTTAAAATTTGTTCTTAAATCATTAATAAACTGCAATGTTCTGAATGCAAATTTTCCGCTTTTTGACTTCATTATTGTTGAATCCAAGTCAAAAAATAAAGCATGAATATTTAAGTCTTTTAACTCGATTATATCTATATCATAAATTGAATCCAAAATATAATTAGGTTCTAAAAACATATTTTTATACTTCTTTCATTCCTTTTGTTCTTGCTAATGCGCAATTGTATTCTTGCTCCCAATCGCTGTTATCACATTCAAATTCTATATAAATCTCATCGTTTGTGTTGGCTCTGTCTTGTTCACCGTTTTTAACCGAAATTATTTTCTTAACTTTAGCCAAGGTCGAATAATTCGGGGTAATGATTTCTATTTCATCATTTAGCATTATTTTATTTTTGATTAAGAGTTTATAAGTATTGCTTTCTTTCTTTTCAAGAAAAATACCGAGAAAATCAGCTCCGGCAAGTCCTTTGGATATATCGTACGAATAACTTTGAGAATTATTATCATCAAAGAAAAATCCTTCGGTATATCCTCTGTTTCCTGCTTTTTTTAACTCCTGAAAAGCAAATTCGCTATCCCAAATATTATCCAAAACTTTTCTGTATGCTTTTGCGACACAGGATACATAATATAAGCTTTTAGTTCTGCCCTCAACTTTTATGGAATCAATTCCGAGATTTGATATTTCTTTTACGTATTTTACAAGACACAAATCTTTTGTAGACATTATATGAGAGCCTTTATCATCCTGAATTATTTCAAAATATTCGTTTGGTCTTGTTTCTTCGAGAAGTTTATAACTCCATCTGCATGCCTGCGCACAATTTCCCTGATTTGCCTGACGTTCTCCTTTTGTCATATAGTCGGAAAGCAAGCATCTTCCCGAATATGCCATGCATTGAGCGCCGTGGACAAATATTTCAAGTTCAATATCAGGAACTTCGCGTCTTATTTTTTCAATTTTTTTTAATGATAATTCTCTTGCAAGGATTACTCTTTTAGCACCAAAGTCCCTCCAGAACTTTACTGCCTCCGAATTTAATATGTTTGTTTGAGTTGAAATATGAATATCGATATCGGGAAGATATTTTTTTACAATCCGAAGTATGCCAAAATCACTTATGATAAGAGCATGGGGCTTTGCTTCTTTTATTACATCAAGAACCGAGTATAATTTTTCAATATCCGAATCATAAGCAAAGATATTAAGAGTGCAATATACTTTTTTATTTAACGAATTTGCAATGTCAACTGCAGTTTTAAGGTTGTTTTCATCAATAAGTTCACCTTTTCTTAACGCCCTAAGGGAAAAATCAACCAGTCCCAAGTAACAGGCGTCCGCTCCCCAATAGTATGCGTATTTCATTTTTTCTATACTGCCAGCAGGCATTAATAATTCGCTCATAGCTTGATTTTATCATGAAAAAAATTTAAAATATATTTTACTTAATTTTAAAAAGGGGATTTAAATGGAAAAAATAATACTGGTTTGTCTAACCGTAATTTTACTTGCAGGATGTGCATCTTTTGCTAATCCAAAAGACAATGATTTAAGTATTTTAACTTTAATGTCTTCATCTTCAAGCTCCAATGACAGGTTATGGGTTGGAACTTTTCAGCTTGTTTTTAATGATATGAAAAACAATATAATTAAACACGATGTAAAGTTTTTGGGTGAAAAGCCGACATATGACCTTAACGGATTAAATAGGGAAGAATTTACTTCGGATATGCTTGATACTTCTTCATATTATAAAAGCTACGGCAAAACAAGTGTTGAAGAAAAAAATAAAATTAAACAGGCGCTATTTGAAAAATTTAATACAAAAAGCGATATTATAGACACTCTTGATTGGTCAGAAGGAAAAGGCAAATATTATGCCTATGCGATGATTAAAAAAGATTTTGAATTCTTAAACGAATTTGATAAATTGGAAAAATCGTCTTTTAATAATTCTTCTAAAAAATATGATTTTTTCGGAATTAATGATAAATCGTCAAAAAAGTTATATGACAACTTAAATATTTTATTTTACAAAGGAAAAGATAATTATGCCGTCGAACTTCTAACAAAAACAGGCGACAGAATTTATTTATACAGAACAAACAGCAAAAAGTCCTTTAAAACAATATATAAACAAATAGAAACAGAAAAAGAAAAATACAACGGAAGTAAAAGGTTTAAGAGTGTTGATACTTTGAAAATTCCCGATTTAAATATCGACGAAATGCGAAAATATAAAGAACTATGCAATAAAACAATAGAGGGAACGGATTTATATTTCAGTGATGCAATCGAAACAATTAAACTTGAATTAAACAATAAAGGAGGAAAAGTTAAATCAGAAGCGGTTCTTATGACAAAATTATCGGCTATGCCGTATGTAAGTAAAAAAGATACTCCAAGGTATTTTAACTTTGATAAAACCTTTGTTATGTTTCTTATTGATAAAGATAAAAAAGACCCTTATCTTGCGCTTCAAATAAATGATTTAAGCAAATTTACAAAATAGTTAAAAAACATGTTATAAAATAATACAACGTGGAATTTATATAGTGTCGGGTTGACGTTCGTGGAGATAAAATCCCTCGACTGCTTCCCAAAGTTGATTAGTTAGTTTAATCAAAGATTAAAAGCCCCCTTACGGGGGCTTTGTCTTATTCATCGTATTTTACCAGAAACCCGTCTTTATTAAGAGCGTAATATTCTCCTAAATCTGCACTGTACGGCATAGAATTTTTTGAATACTCAACAAGTTTTCTGTTCTTAAATGTATAAAATTCTTTGATATATAATCCCGTATTATCCATTGACGAGCCCAGCTTGCATTCCGATAGTTTTTGATTTTCAAAATAAAATCCGAGTTTGGTTTTTACATTGTTTCCGCTCTTAATTATTCCTTTTGAATATTCGGCTAATTTGTTATCGTCAAAGTCATATTGTGCACCTATTTTTAAAATATTGCCGATTTGGGTTGTATTTTCAATATAATTCGACAATTTTCCAGCCTTAAACTTAAAAATTTTTTGCCTCGAAGCATACTTATCCGAATAATCAAGTCCTAAAGAAATTGAATATATCATCAAAGTTTCGGGATTAAAAACTACGCATTTTGTAACTCGTCCTTTATTGCTTTCATACATTGTACAAAGGCCATTTTCGCTTTTAATAAAGTTTTTTACCACGGTGCCGTCAGTTTCTTTATCAAAATTATTTCGTTTAGCATCCGAAATTACATCATATGCGCAAATATATTGACCGGCTGCAACTTTCTGTATATGATTTGCTGATTTTATAACATTATCAGCTTTATCCAGCAATAAATTACCTTTTATGTTTAACAATTTTGATTTAGCAAGAGCACTTTTAGAAATATCAGGGGTATTTTTCCTTGATAAAACCGAAAAATCCGGTTTATAATCGCTTTTTTTCCTTTGAAATAATGTGTTATTTTTTAGATTGAAATTTACGGGATTTATTCTGAGCATATAAGTATCCTCCGCAAATACAAAATCCGTAAATATTTTTTGTTGCTTATAAAAGATCTTTTAATTTTTTTATGATGAAATCCAAAGCCCCTTGCTGATTTTCAAAACATTTTTTACAATTTTCTTTTGTTTCGGAATAAAAGTCATCGTCTGTTAAAAGCTTATTTAATACCGTATAAAATTCTTCCTTGTTTTTAACTACAAAGCTTGCTTTTTCACGCTCCAGTATTGAATAGATGTCCCTGAAGTTTTTAATCGACGGACCTGAAATCGTAGGAACGGAATATACCGTTGCTTCCAGAGGATTGTGACCTCCCGTATTATTAAAACTTCCTCCGATAAAAGCAATGTCTGTTATCGAATATATTTTTGACAATTCTCCGAGAGTGTCAAGAATAATAATATCGTTGTCCTTAAATGTATCTTCTTTTGTCCTGAAGCCAAATCTGAAATTATAATTTTTGAGCAGTTCATTTATTTCATCAAGCCTTGTCAGGTGTCTCGGAGCAAGAATAAGTTTTAAATCCGGTATTTTATTTTTTAATTTTTTATATGTATTAAAAACTATACTGTCTTCCCCTTTATGAGTCGAACCTGCAATAATAACTTTTGACGAACCCGCTTCCAAATTTATATCGCATGGCTTCTTTTCAATTTCAAATTTTAAATTTTTCATTACTTCAACCGTGCCGAAATTAGCACCGAGCTTTATAAATCTATCCTTATCAAGTTCACTTTGTGCAAAAATTCCCGTATAACAAGATAAAATGAATTTAAAGAAACTTTTTAATCTTAAATAAGAGGGGTATGACTTATCCGAAATTCTTCCGTTTATAATATAAAGGGGAATATTTTTTTCCTTTGCACAATATGAAAAATTAGGCCATAATTCGGTTTCCGCTATTAATATAACCGATGGATTAATTTCATTTAAAAATTTTTCCACTGTTTCATATATATCAAGAGGAAAATATGTGATAAATTCGGCATAACTTGAGTATTTTTTCTTTGCAAGTTCCTGTCCGGTCACGGTTCCCGTTGTAATTACGAGATTTACCGACGGAAACAATTCTTTTATTTTTTTTACAAGATTTTCTAAGGACATAATTTCGCCAACTGACACCCCGTGCAGAAGTATTGTTTTGCCTATAAGGTGAGGGTAATCAATTTCTGCCATTTTTTCCCTTAAAGGAATAGGCGGTTTGTTTTTCAGCTTTCTTGAAAAATCAATAAGCGGAATGATTTTTTTGGCAAATGATGGTGATATTGATTTATATATTTTAAAAAGTGTATCTTTCATATTACTCCCCGATGAAAATTATTATACAAGAAAGGCTTTATCGCAAGTATTAACTTTTGTAACAAAATTAATTAAAACCGAAATTATCTACTTTATATATACTTTATATATATGTAAGCAGTTATTAAAGAGTGGCGAAGATGAAGATGCAGATTACAAATAATTTTGACCAAAAACTTGCAGAGCTTTATTCCTCTAAAGTTACGGTTAATTTAGACAGTAAATCGCAAATCAATCCCAATGAATTCTGGAATACAATGGAATTAATCGCAGTTAACCATAAGGCTATGATTAATTTTAAAATAAGCAGATAATAATATCACAGAGGAAGTAGAAATTAAAAAGCCGTCGTTGAATAAAAACGACGGCTTTTATTTATCGTATTAAAATAATTTACTTTGAACGGGTTCTGCCTCAAGCAAATCTTGTATACCGCATTCAAGAACATCGCACAATTTATCCAAATTCAAATATGAGGGCTGTGTTCTTCCTTTTGCCCATGAATAAACCGTTTGTTCCGGTATATTTAAAACTTTTGCAAGCTTATACAAGCTGTAGTTCTTCTTTAGCTTAGCGGTTTCTTTAATCTTTACTTTCATGCCACAATTATATAATACATATAAATTTAAAACCATAAAAACCCGATAATTTTTTGAATTTTCATGTTATAAATTCTTATTTTTCAACTTTTTAGAGGAAAATTTACGTTAAGTCTTAATATTTATCAAAATATTACGTTATAATAAGTTATAACATCTTAGTAAAAAATATACTATTATAATATAATGGTTTAAAATCAAGAGGATTTACATAAAATGAAAAAATACTACCTGTCAATAGCGTTATCACTCGGTCTTGCTCTGGGTTTTTTGATGCATCCGTCTGATGCTGCAACGGTACGCAATAAATATGTAGTACCAAAAATTCCGACACCGTCAAAAGAGGTAAAAGAAAATATTGATAAATACAGAGCCGGTAATTATGTAGGCGCAATGGTAGGGCTTGAAGAAATCGTTAAAAAAGATATGAAAAACGAAGTGGCTTTGTATTACCTTGCACTGAGCTATACAAAACTGGGCTATTCCGAAGATGCGCTCAAGGTTTATGATGATTTAGTTTCAAGAGGTAAAAACGATGCAATAAAATATTATTCGGGGAAAGCTTCTGTCTGCTTGCAAAATCCCGAAAGTGACGAATGTATAAATTACGGAAAACCAAAAGAACCCGAAGAAAATCAGGAAGAAAACGGCGAACAACAAGAGCCGAGCGACATAGAGAAATTCATTCTGTCGGGTAAGAAAATTCATCCTGCCGCAATGGATGCAATTACAAAAGAAAGAATGGAAAGAAAACTTCAGGAAGAACAATATAAACGTATGCAGCAGCAAAATGACGGCGTACCGCTTGACATTCAATCATACAATGCAAAACCGACAAATGAAGAAATCGTTGCCGCTCTTGATACTCTGTCAAGAGTAGGTTTAAATCCTTTCAATCAGGGGGTTAACGGTTTAAATTACTTTAATCAAAACCCTTTAATAAGCGGACTTGATTATCAAAATGCGGCAAATTTATTCTTATACAGTCAAATGAACCAGAGATACGGTTCACAATTTAACGGATTTACAAATAACCTTATGGATTACGGACTATAATTATGGCAAAAACAAAAAGTAAAGAAAAAAGTACCGAAAAAATAAAGAAATTACAAACATCGAAGTTCGGAGAAGTTGAAATAAATGAAGATTTAATATTCAATTTTATCAACCCGATAATCGGCTTCAATGATTTAAAAAAATACACAATAATTGATTACAAGCCTGATTCGCCTTTTAAATGGCTTCAATCAATTGAAGAACCCGAACTTGCTTTTCCTATAACACTTTGCAGTTTCTTTGGTATTGATTACCAGTTTGATATTCCCGATGAAGAAGCGGAAAAACTCGGAATAGAATCGGCTGATGATATATTTGTATGTAATATCGCAAATATACCTTCAAGTAACCCCGAGGGCGCAACGATAAATATGGTAGCTCCAGTCGTATTGAACTTATCAAATAAAAAAGCTATGCAAATAGTGCTTAAAGACACTAAATTTGAAGTAAGATATAAATTATTTAAAAAATCGGAAGAATAAAAATGCTTATATTAACCAGAAAAGTAAATCAAAAATTAATTATAAATGACGATATTGAAGTTGTCATTCTTGAAAGCTATAAAAATTCCGTTAAAATCGGTGTTAATGCTCCGAGTAACGTACAAATATACAGAGAAGAAATATATAACGAAATCAAAAAATCCAATAAACAGGCAAAAAATATTGATATAGATACAATTTCAAAATTAAAACCAAATAGTGTATCAGGCAAGAATTTTGACTTTATGAAGAAAATAAAATCTTATGACAATAATGAATCAAAATAGTGCATATGACTATTTTTACAAACATCAATATCAAAATGCCCTGAATATATTTATTAACGAAAAAGAATATTACCATGCCGGTCTATGCTCACTGTTATTAAAAGACACAAAGAATGCGGAAAAATTTTGGAGAATGAAGAAAAATGTTTGCCCCGCATCTGATTTCGGTTTGTGTGTGCTTGGAATGATAAATTTAAAAACCGATAAAAAGCCTTCATTTTTTCAAACAAGAGCACAGCTTGAAGTTTATATAAACTTGTTCATAGAAAACAATCTTACCGAATGGGCTGAAAACCTTATAAGCTGTTCTGATTTTTTATTTTTTTCAAATCCGGAAAGTTATAAATTTATAGCCCGTGCTTTATATGCAAACGGATACTTTCAACTTGCAATTAATTTCTGTAAGAAGTCCTTAAATTATATGTATTCAGACCCCGAGGCACTTTTGATAATGTCGCAATGCTATTATTTGCTTAAAGATAACGGAGAAGCACTTCACCTTGTAAACAAGGTGCTTGATATGGTACCGGAATACTTTCCTGCGATGGTTTTTAAAAAAATCATAAAAGAGGAAATCGAAAAAAAATATAATAAGTAGATTAATTTATTGTTTAAGCAAATAGCCTAAAATAAAGCTTGAAATTATAAATGTTAATACAAAGAAATATGTTAATTTGTTTAAGCCTTTTTCGGTTGATTTTTGAGAAGCAAACAATTGACTTGCGGCGCCGATGGAAGCAAGTCCGTCACCCTTCGGAGAATGCAGCAATACAAGAAAAACCGTTATTATGGCAGAAAGCATTTGTATTACATAGAAAAATCTAATCATATTTTTGTTCCTTTTCCTATACTTTTTAACATAAACAAAACATTTATGCAATTGAAAAGAAATTCATGAAATTATATTTATTTATAATTTAGCATTTTCTTTTGTTTCAACGAGCATTTCATCAAGTATCTTAGCGCAATCTGCGACCATATTAATACAGTGTGCTTTTCTTTCCGGTGAATGAAATTCCTTAAACTCTCTTGTTAAAACCTTGCAGCAGGTTACCTTATGAATTGAAGTAAATTTTTTGTAGAATTCATCGGCAAGTTTCCTTGCAATATTATCTTCATATTTTCCGTGTAATAATCCGAGTACCATCATAGAACCTGCAACAGCTCCGCATAAACACCCGTTTGACATTCCGCCCGAAAAACTTGTTGCAATACTTACAAACTTTTCATCCGCATATCCGAGGTCAACCGCTGCTTTTGCAATTGATTCGGAACATGAAAACCCTTGTTTAAAATAATCCGGCGCTATATCAATAAAATGTTTTTCCATACTTACTTCCTTTAAAATCCTGTTATTTAATTATAATATAAATGATAAATTTTATTTCCGTATATTAAAAAGGAAATGGTAACACTGGTAATTGCCGAAATAAGTACGGCTCCTGCTGCTATATCTTTTGATAGTTTTGCCAATTTTGCCCATTTATTTTTGTAATATGCATCAATTATAAATTCAACAACGGAATTAATCATTTCGACAACAAGAACAAACATATTTGCAAAAATAATAATGCAAAATTCCACTAATGAAACCCTTAAGAAAAAGGCAACAGAAAGGGTTAAAATTGCTATCACAAGATGTTTTCTAAAATTTCTTTGTGACTTAAAGGCTAATCTTACTCCGTTAAGTGCATACATTACGCTTTTGTTAAAATTTCTTGACTGAAATTTGTTCATATTTGTCTTAATACCTTATTTTGAATACTTACAACAAAATCGTAATCCTTTTTTGTTAAGTGGTCAAATCCGAGCAAATGCAAAATTCCATGGATTAATAATGTCAGTATTTCTTTTCTTAAATCATTATTGTTTTCATCTTTTTGCCTGTATGCCGTTTCGACCGAAATAATTATCTGACCGAGATTTGCGGTTTTTCTGTAAATAACGGAATTAAAATCATCAAAAAATAAAGAAAATGTAATGACATCTGTTGCTTTATCTTTATTCCTGTATGTTTTGTTTAATTCTCTAATCGTTTCGTCATTACAAAAAGCAACATCAAAAGAAATTTTTGAAATTTCGCCGTTAAATATTCTGCTTGAATAAAGCTCTTTTGTATTAAGAATTATATCAAGTATTTTTTTAATTTCCACTCTATAGTCTTTTAAGTATATTTTATGGCTTCTTAAATTTATATCATCCAGCTTTGTTAAAGTAAAACTACTTTTCATCTTCTTCCTTTGTGTTTGATTTTGACTGAAGCTCTTGAATTTTTCTTTCAAATTCAATATCTTGAGGATTTTGAATGGTTATTTTGTTTTTATCCAATTCATCTATGACTTTTTCCTGATATTTTATTCTGTCATGCTGCATTCCTCTTAATATTTTATTAAAAGTCATAGCAATAATTTTTATGTCTTTTAAAGTCAGAGGACTATCCGAAAGCTGTCCGTCATTCAATCTTTCGGTAAATATTTTATTTACCATTGCTTCAATTTCTTCCTGTGTCGGTTTTTTAAGCGACCGTACAGCACTTTCAAGGGCATCCGCCAGCATTAAAATTGCGGTTTCTTTTGTTTTCGGTTTAGGACCCGGGTATCTGAACTGTCCTTCTTGAACATTTTCCGCCCCTTCCATTTCAATTGCTTTGTTATAGAAATATCCTGCCAGAGTTTCGCCATGGTGCTGCTGGATAAAATCAATTACAACCTGTGGAAGTCCGTATTTTTTTGCCATCTCAACGCCGTCTTTAGTATGGAGAGTAATAACCATTTTACTCTGACGTGGAGTTAAGGTTGCATGCGGATTTTCAACCCCAAAATACGATTGGTTTTCTATGAAGAACAAAGGTCTTTGAAGTTTACCTATATCATGATAAAAAGCTCCGACTCTTGCAAGAATTGAATCAGCACCGATGGCAGCCGCTGCCGCTTCGCAAAGATTTGCAACCATAAGAGAATGGTGGAAAGTACCGGGAGCAGAGCTTCTCATTTTCGATAAAAGTTCTTGGTTTTGGTCTGCAAGCTCAATAAGAGCATAAGGGGATACAATTTTGCATATTTTTTCTATTATCGGAATAAAGAACATTGCAATCATTGAAGAAACAAGACCGTTAATCAAGCCCCAGAAAGGATTTTGAATATTATTGTGAATTAATCTTGCAAAAGCTTCGGCTTGAACCTCAAATAACGAGCAGAAAAACATTGCAAAAAACATTACTGCTCCGACTTTTATTCCGCACCAGATAATATCTAAACGCTTTGCATAAGATATTTTTGAAACAAGATATCCGCTGAATAATATTGCACATACAAATACAAAGAACAGCTGTGTATCAAAAAATAAAGTTACGGATAATATTGCAAGCATCATTACCGAAACAAGAAAAGCAAGAACGGGATTTGTAAAAATTGCAAGTATAATGGTAAATGCCGAAAACGGCATCAAAAAATTAGACCATACGTCCGAATTGGATATTAAAATACACGCATAGGTTAAAATTATTGATGACATTGCAATATAAGACATGTATCTTGGTGTATAGTATTTTTTTTCATATTTTTTAATGTACAAAATCAGAGAATACATAGTAAGACATACAAGAGCAAATATACCTAAAATTCCCGCTCTGTTCAATTCAAAAGCATTGTATCCCGATTGTTTCAGTGCATCTCTTTTAACCTGTGTAACTTTTTCGCCTGATTGAAGAATTTTATCTCCTTTTTTATATGAAACAAGGTAAGGTTTAACCGAGTTTCTTGCATTTTTTTTGGCTACTTCCGTTGCATACTCATCTATTATTAGATTTGGTACAATACTATGCTCGATAAGACCTATAATTAAAGGATATTGATTTCTTTTAACATGAACTCCAAGGGTCTTATCTATAAAACCGTCCGTTATAAAATTTGATACATCCGAATCAAAAATCCCGACATTCAGAAGCTCATTTAAAATATACTTGGTGTTTGTAAAAGCCGAAGTTAATCCCGAGCTTGAAGAAGATAGAATATAGGATATTGCTTTTGACTTTCTTTCCGTATCATTAATTTCAAGCAAATCAAACAATTCTTTTTGTTTTGTTTGATAAGATTTTTTATCATTTTTTATTCTTTCAACATCTTCAATAACTTTCTGCAAGTCGGTTTTAATATAATCTCCCTCAACAGGAGCAACTATGTTTCTTATTTTGTTTGCAACTTCTCTTTTAATAAGTTCTGTTCTTTGTCTGTCTTCTACAACAAAACTGCTTTTAGAATATATTGTTTTTTGAGCTATGCCGTTTGAAATTATATTTTGATAAAGATAATATCTGACAGACAAAAGCGAAGTTAAAATCACCGCAACAAGAAAAAATGCACAAAAAGATGCAGGTCTTGAAGATTGAAATACGTCCTCGTTTTTAAAAATGTTATAAAAATTTTTCATTCCGCAATCCGATAACTTAATACAACTACATTATACAATAAATTGTTTTTTTACTATATACTATTTATATGGGTATTAAAAAAATATTTACGGGAATTTTTACATTTTTTATTTTGCAAAACGTTCTTTATGGTGCTCAAAGAGCAAATTTAAAAGAGCAGTTTAAAAATAATGACTCCATAATTTATACAATTAATATAAGGAGCTTTGGTGCCGTTGATAAAAATAATGACGGCATTATAGAAGAAGAAAAAGGCGACATCAGAGGAACTTTTTTAAATGCAAAAGATAAGCTGGAAGATTTAGCCCGTGAAGGAATAAACACAATATACGTTCTTCCGATAACCAAAACCGGAAAATTAAAAGCTCTCGGAACGGCAGGCTCTCTCTATGCAATGGACAGTTTTACAATCCTTGCTCCGGAACTTGATGACAAGTCCAACAATTTAACTATTGAGCAAGAGGTTGAACAATTTACAAAAAAAGCGCATGAGTTAAACTTAAATGTTATAGTGGATTTGCCCAGCTGTGGTTCATACGATTTATCAATTAAAAAACCTGACTGGTTTTTATATGATGAAAACAACGAAGCGGTAATTCCTGCCGATTGGACGGATGTAAGGCTATTTAAAATATATAACGACGATAATAAAACGCTTTTTGAACCAAACGTAAAAAACTTTAAAAACTTTATAGACAAAATGCAATCACTGGGGTTTGACGGAATAAGGGCTGATGTTGCGGCAATTAAGCCGTATGCTTTTTGGAGGGAAATTATAAGCTATGCTAAATCCAAAAACAATAACTTTATTTTTATAGCGGAAGCTACACCCGAATGGAATAATCCCGCACCGAACGGAGTAAAATATTATACCAAAGTTCCCGAACTTTTATCCGCAGGATTTAAGGGCTACTATGGTTCGGGTGCAAACTTTAAAAACGTCAAAACAAAAGAAGAATTTGATAAGAGGTTGAAAAATAACTTAAATATCCTTAAGAAAAATAAAAATTCCGCAATCATGTCATCTTTTGCAACCCATGATATCCAATCTCCGATTTTGAAAGGCAGAAATTACTGGAATATGATTTTATGGCTTAATGCCACATTACCTGTAAACAGCTATTTTCTTGACGGTTTTTCATCGGGAGACAGCTATATATATCCTTATGAAAATTTAAAAGCGGAAAAGAGTTATACCGATGACGAATATTATTTTGTTCATTCGGGCTTGTTTGATATCTTTAATTTTTCAAGACCCGCAATAACGGGCGGTAAATATTTCAAAAAAGAATTCATAAGAGCTGTTGCATTTAAAAAAGAACATTCTTCCTTAATCAAACCCAAAAATCTGGTTATTTTAAAAACCGACAACAGCAAGATTTTTGCATACAAGCTGATTAATTCAAAAAAAGAAATAATAGTGGCAGGTTCTCTTGATGAAGATAACGTTTTAAAAACAAACTTAAAATCCAAATACTTAAATTCAACAGACGGCAAATCTAATCAGGCATTATTTTTTACAATAAATTCCAAAAACAAACCCGTAATGCAAAAGAATAATATTTCGGTTACACTTGAACCTCTTGAACTTGCCGTATATTTAATACAAAAAAATTAGTCCAGTAAATTTTCAAGAATGCTTGCATTTTTATCGGCATTTTTAGGCTTAACTCTTGAAGATTTTTTAATATATTCTCTCAAGGCTTCTCTTACAAGCTCTGAACGACTTCTCTGTTCTTTTAGAGCCATTTTATCTATGGTTTTTAAAAAACCGTCTTTCATTGAAATTAAAATTCTTGCCATAATTTTAACTCCTGTAGCTATCCTTTAAAATTATATCACATTTTTAATTTTTTTATTTACCTAGTTAAATGCGCTAATTTTCTTTGGAGATTTCCTGTTGTAAAAAATTATAAGAAAGGAAAAAAAGAAAATGACAGTATTAAATGAACTATTCAAATGCAACATCTGCGGAAATGTTGTAGAAATCACACACGAAGGCGTAGATTCTCTTGTTTGTTGCGGAGAAGATATGGAAAAGCTAAAAGAAAATGAGGCAAAACCCGAAAACTTTCATTTTGCACATGTTGAAACAATTAACAAATTTGAAGATTGGGAGGTTAGAAAAATACATTTTAATCACGAAATGACACCCGAACATCATATTGAATTTATAGAAGCAATATCAAACGACGGAACATACTTAAAAAGAAAATATTTAAAAGAAACCGAACCGGCGGAAATGATATTAAAATGCAAATGCAAGCAGGGTCTTTATATAAGATTATATTGCAACCGTGATGGAGTATGGACTACAAAATTATAAGTTTATAGAAGAGGATTTTTAATGGAAACAAAACTTTTACAGGCATTCAACAGTCAAATTAATCATGAATTTTACGGTGCATATTTGTATTTTGCAATGTCAACATATTTTGATGAAATAGCAATGTCAGGCTTCAGTACTTTTATGAAAAATAAAGCATCTAAAAAACTCCTGAATGCACAAAAAATTTACGATTATATTATTTTAAGAGATGAAAAATTGACGTTCTTAAAAATTGAAGAACCAACAGCCGATTGGATAAACGTATCGGATATATTCTCCTGCGCTCTGTCGCATGAAGAATTTATGCTATCCCAAATTCAAGAATTGTATAAAATAGCTCACGAATATGATGATGCAGGAGCGCTTGAATATATTTTCAAATTGATAAACGCTCAAATACTCGAAGCGGGTTATTTTAGAAAACTTGTATTCAGGATAAAAAATTGCAGTATGTTCCCGTCTAATATTGAACTTTTAGAAGAAGCCATATTGAAACAAAGCTTAAACTAAAAACATTTTTTACAATATTTTGAAACGGAGCAAATTGAACAATTCGGTTTTTGAGGCTTGCAAACATTTTGTCCGTGATTTACAAGAAGTGTATTATAATTAATCCAGTATTTTTCGGGTAAAATCTTCCTCAATACCATCTCCGTTTCATCTGGAACTTTGGTTTTTACATAACCCAGACGGTTTGAAATCCTGTGAACATGGACATCCACACATATTGCAGGTTTATTAAATCCCTTTGTCAGAACGAGGTTTGCGGTTTTTCTTCCGACACCTTTGAATTTAATAAGCTCATCAATTGAATCGGGGACTTTTGAATTATATTTTTCAACAAGTATTTTTGAAAGCTCAATTATTTGTGAAGCCTTGTTTTGATAAAATCCGACAGGATAAATCAGCTCACTAAGCTCGTCGGGCGACAATTTTATCATATCTTCGGGAGTTTTTGCTTTTGAAAGCATTCTTTTTGCGGATTTAATCGTTATTTTATCGTTCGTCCTTAAAGACAAAATACAGCATACAAGAACAATATAGGGGTCTTTAACATTTTCCATAAAATCCACAAATTCGCTATGGCGTTCTTTATGCTCTTCAAAATCGATTTCCAGTAACTTTATGATTTTATCAATATCCATGTTAAAATAGTAGCATAAAAAGGAGTACATCATGACACAGATAGAAGAAACCAACAAAGATAGCTTTCACCAGATACTAAATTTAAAAGTACCTGTTCTTGTTGATTTTTATGCAAAATGGTGCGGGCCATGCAGAAAGCTTACTCCTGTTTTAGAACAACTTCAAAACGAATATAAAGATTTAATAAAAATATATAAAATAAACAGCGATGATAATATAGAAATCTTAAAAGAATATGGCGTTATGGGTCTGCCTACGCTTCTTTTATTTCAAAACGGCGAAGTAAAAGAAGTTATGACCGGCATGATTCCAAAAAGCGCCATAGTATCAAATATTAAAAAACTTTTAAACTAATCGAAAGTTATTTCTTTGCTTGAATATTTTGCAATAAGGTCGCTGTATCCGCCTATATGAACTCCGTCAATGACTATTTGAGGAAATGTTGCAAGTTCTTTCAAATTGAATTTTTCTTTTAATTCAACCCTTTTGTTTTCTTCGTCATCCTCGCATTGAATCTCATCATAAGGAACGTGATGTTCGTTTAAAAATATCTTAGCTTTCTGGCAATAAGGGCAATAATCAAGAGTATAGATTTCTGCTTTTTTTGATTTTGTTTCCGTCATTTTTTAATCCTATCTAATATTTTACTAACCGCATCTTTTTCATCTTCGGTTATATCCAAATTCAGATAGTCTTCAAAATATTCTGCAGCCGAAATTTTATCATTTCTGCCAAGGAAAAGCACACCTGCTTTTTTATATGCGGGTGCAAATTTTTCATTAAGCATTATTGCTTTTAAATATGCACCGATTGCTCTATCTATTTGATTATCAGCCTGATAAGCTTCGCCTAACATATAGTAGAGAAGATGACTTCTTGTCTTTTCCGTTACTAATTCTAAATTAGAAATAGCGGAAGGATAATTGCCCATCTCCATAAATATTCTGGCTAATTCATAATTATAGTCCACATTATCAGGTTCTTCATCCGATGCAATTTGAAGCAACTCAAGCGCATCATCATACCTGCAGTCGGCAATAAGTTCTCTTATGTATTCTAAACGTGATAATTCTTCATTCATAAATTTATTTTAACATAAAATAAATTTATTATATTGACTGATTTAAAAGTGCTACACTAACCCATTTTGTAACATAATATGTCATAGTTACAAAATAAATACATGCAATAATCAAAGCGAGAATTTTCTGAAAATCACCGAATACTATTAAGTTTTTATTTTTCTTGATTTCCGAATAATCAACATATTCTTTGTGATACGGTTGTTCAGGTAATTTTGTTTCCAAATATTCAAGAACTTTCGCATACTTTATTTTAATTAAAAGCTGATAAGAATCTATGTTCATCCACCATAGCAAGGTTGCTGAAACACCTATGATGCTCATTACTATCATAGACTGTTCTTTAGCTGTTATTGCAATTGTTTCAACAATAAATATTGCAATCAGTATGCAAATATTCAAAATAAGGTAAAATCTGTTTGTTGCAAATTCCCTGTCAACAAATTTGTCTTTTGATTCCGAATAAATTCTGTATTGTTCTAAAATTAAATATTTCTCGTCTTTTTGATCCATTGATTTATACTCCCTATAATCAAGAATAGTTTATCATATTTTGCAATTACTTGTTTAATATAAAAGTATGATTTTAAGGAAAAAAAATGGGGTTATTACCCCAATTCGCATACTAGCCGAAGCATTAACAACATAATAATGATACATTTAATATTACAAAAAGAAAATATAATATTAAGAAATGTAATACAAATGGAGGATAATGTTTATGAGTTTAAATCCTTTTTATGCTTTATTTAGCAATTCTTCAACAACACTTCTTAGCGCAATTTTCACATGGAAATAATTCAATCCGCCCTGAAGATATATTGCCCATGGCGCTCTTACGGGTCCGTCTGCCGATAATTCAATGGTTGATCCTTCGATAAAACTTCCCCCTGCCATTAATAAATCGCAGTCATATCCCGGAACAGTGTCCGGAATAGGTGTAAGGTAGCTTTCAACCGGCGAATTTTTTTGTATCATTGTACAAAATGCCTGTTGCTCTTTTTCATTGTTAAATTTGATTGTTTGTATTAAATCCGTTCTTTTGTCTTTTGAGGATGGGAAAGTATTAAAACCCATATCTTCAAAGATTTTTGCTGCAAGTATTGAACCCTTAAGCGCACTGTTTGTTACTCCGGGCGCCATAAAGAAGCCTTGAAGAATAATTCTTGTTTGATTATGCATAGCTCCGCCTTCAGCACCAATTCCCGGAGCAGTCAATCTTCTTGATGCCATATCGACGTATTTTTTTCTGCCTGCGATATATCCGCCTGCTTCAACTATTCCTCCCCCCGGATTTTTAATAAGACTTCCCGCTATTAAATCCGCACCAACTTCGGTCGGTTCAAGTTTTTCAGTAAATTCTCCGTAGCAATTATCAACAAAACAACATATTTCAGGATTTACTTTTTTTACGATTTCTATAATCTTTTCAATATCAGCTATGTTCAACGGTTTTCTTAAAGAATATCCTCTGGAACGCTGAATTAGAACCATTTTTGTATCAGGAGTCAGATATTTTTCGATATTATCGTAATCAACTTCAACCCCGTCTTTAAGAGGAACTTCGTCGTATTTTACACCGTGCCCCATTAGACTGGTATCAAAATCATCACAGTTTGGTCTTGAGCCTATAATTTGCTGCATTGTGTCGTATGGTTCGCCTGCAATCGATACAAGTTTATCCCCGTAATGCAAAACTCCAAACAAAGCACATGCTATCGTATGAGAACCTGACACAAAATGAGGGCGGACAATGGCGCTTTCTGTTTTGAATACATCAGCAAAAACGTTGTCAAGCGCTTCTCTCCCGATATCATCATGCCCGTATCCCGTAACCGTATAAAAATGCTCTTCGCCGATTTTGTTTTTACAAAAAGCTTTCAACACTTTTTCTTGGTTATACTCAGCTATTTTATCAAGCTCCTTAAATTGAAATTCAAGAGAGTCTTGTGCTTTATTAACTATCTGTTCAGCTTCTGTTTGCATGTTTATCCTGATTTCCTTTTTAGCGGTAATTAGTGAATTGCAACGGAGCATCAATTTCGTTTTCTTTTTCTCTTATTGCTTTAATTACATTCTGCAAATCATCCCTGCTTTTCCCCGTTACTCTTACACTGTCACCCTGAATTGAAGCCTGAACCTTTAATTTTGTATCTTTTATATAGCCCGTAATCTTTTTTGCAAGCTCGGTTGATAAGCCCTTCTTAAGCTTTATTTCCTGCTTAACATTACCGCCCAGAGCATTTTCAACCTTTTGAGGATCTAATATTTTAAGGCTCAAGTTTCTTTTAATCAGTTTTGACTGCAGAATATCAAAAATATTTTTTAATTTCATTTCGTCATTTGTTGTTATATTTATTGCCTTATCATCCAGAATAATATCAGAAGAAGAATCTTTAAGGTCAAATCTTGTTGATAATTCACGTTTTACTTGATCAACAGCATTTGTAAGCTCTTGTTTGTCAAAATCCGAAACAATATCAAAACTTGCATCTTTTGCCATAATATCCTCCTTTTTTTCAATCAGTATACCATGGATAATTTGCAGTATTGCAAATATATTCTTGCTTTGTAAAATTATGTTAAAAGGGTAGTTAAGCATTATTTACGTAGTAAAATATAGTAAAAGGCACAAAAAGAGGAAAGGACACAAAAACGATGCTAAGTAAAATTATGAAACCCAAATCAATTGCCGTTATTGGTGCTTCAACCAAAGAACATACAATTGGTTCGGACATTATGAAAAGATTACAGGAATATAAATTTAAAGGTTCAATTTATCCTGTTAACCCGAAAGGCGGAATTATCGAAGGACTTCAAGCTTATACAAATGTTCTTGAAATTCCCGGAGAAGTTGACCTTGCAATTATTGTAGTTAACGCAAAATTTGTGCTTGATACAATCGATCAATGCCATCAAAAAGGTATTAAAGGTCTTTGCGTTATTACGGCAGGATTTAAAGAAACAGGTGCAGAAGGTGCCGAACTTGAAAAAGCTTTATTGTCTAAAGTTAAAGAATACGGTATGAGATGCGTTGGTCCTAACTGCCTTGGTGTAGTTAATACATTACCTGAAGTAAGTATGGACGGATGTTTCGCAGAATCTCTGCCCGAAAGAGGACATATCGGTTTTGTTTCTCAATCCGGAGCTTTAGGCGGAGGTATTTTAAATATACTTAAAGATTTAAACCTTGGTTTTGCACAATTCATTTCAATTGGTAATCAGGCTGATGTTAATGCCGAAACTGCATTGGAATACTGGGAAAACGAAGAAGATGTTCAACAAATTCTTCTTTATATGGAATCAATTCAAAATCCTGCTAACTTCAGAAAATTAGCTTCAAGAATTTCTAAAAAGAAACCTATTTTAGCATTGAAAGCAGGACGCAGTGCTGCAGGCGCTTCGGCAGCTTCTTCTCATACAGGTTCACTTGCAGGTGCCGATAAAGCAGCTAATGCATTGTTAAATCAATCAGGTGTAATAAGAGAATATTCTTTGAAGAATTTGTTTGCAACAGCTAAAGTTTTTGCAAATTGCCCGATACCGAAAGGCGACAGAGTTGCAATTATCACAAATTCAGGTGGTCCCGGAATTATGGCAACAGATGCAGTTTGCGAATACGGTATGCAAATGGCTAAAATCACCGATGCTACAAAAGAAAAATTAAGAAGCTTTTTACCGAGTGCAGCTTCGGTTAAAAACCCGATTGATATGATAGCTTCAGCTCCGATTGAGCACTACAAGCAAACTCTTGAAACGGTTATTGCAGATGAAAATGTAGATATGATTATGGTTATCTACTTACCGTTCTTGGGATTAAAAGATATCGATGTAGCTCGTGCTGTTATGGAAATCAAAGCTCAATATCCTCATAAACCAGTTATCGGCGTATTTATGACAAAGAGCGAATTCTTTACTAAACTTTCCGATATGGATGTTAATATGCCGTTCTTTATGTATGCGGAAGAAGCAGCTGACGGCTTTAACAGATTAAATCAACAAAGATTATGGATGAATCGTCCCGAAGGAAAAACTCCGAACTACAATGTAGACAGAGCTAAAGCTGAAATGATTATTAAACAATCGTTATCGGAAGGCAGAGCTCAATTAACAACTCGTGAATCAATCGATGTACTTGATGCATACGGTATCAGAGTATGTAAATCAGGCTTTGCAACAAATATTGACGAAGTTGTTGAAGTTGGAAACCGTATAGGTTACCCTGTTGTTATGAAGATGACATCCAAAACAACATCACATAAAACCGATGTCGGCGGTGTTAGAATTAATATCCAATCCGAAGAACAATTAAGAAACGAATACAATGACTTAATTGCAAAATTAACAGAAAAAGGCTTAATTGACGGTCTTGAAGGTGTAATTATTCAGGAAATGGTTAAAGGCAACCGTGAAATGGTTTGCGGTATTGCAACAGATCCGCAATACGGTCCGATGATGATGTTCGGTTTGGGTGGTGTATTTATTGAAGTTATGAAAGACGTAACATTCAGAATTGCACCTTTAACCGATGTTGATGCTTCCGAAATGATTAAATCAGTTAAAGCATACAAATTATTAGAAGGTGCAAGAGGCACAACTCCTGCTCAAATGGATCAAATTCAGGAAACTTTATTGAGATTATCTCAACTGGTTACTGATTATCCGTTCATTGATGAATTGGATATCAATCCGTTATTAATCTCTGAAAAGACAGGTGAAGGTATAGCGGTTGACGGACGTATTAAAGTAAGAATGGAAGAAGCTATGCAAATGCTTGGCGGATGTACTTGCGGAACATGTGCAGGCTGCTGCCAATAATCAGTTATTGAATTAACAAATTATTTTAACCGGACTAGTTTTAGTCCGGTTTTATTTATAGTTATATTGCAATAATGTGGTGGAAATAAAACCATATAACGGATTTGTTAAATAAAAAGGATTTTATTTATGTTATCAAATATCAAGGATAGTTCTGATATTAATTTTGGCTTTGGAATAAAAAATTCTTCTTTTAAGCCAAAGCAAAATGCATCTTTAAAAATAAACAATAAACTCAACAATCAAATTAATAAATTAAGTAAAGATGTATGCTATTACGCTAAAAAAGGCGAACCCATCTATGATAAAAAAATGGATACGGATGAAGACGGCGTTATAACTTTCGACGAATTAAAAGAATATTGCGAAAATAATGATGTAGACGCTGAAAAACTCTTAAAAAACTGGCTTGTGTACAGAACCGTTCAAAATGAAGAAAAAGTCACAAAAGAAATTATGAAAGATGTTGATGATAAAGAAGAAAGTGACGAAAAAAGCGAAATTATCTATGCAAGAAAGGGAGATGAAAAATATGATGAAAAGATGGACGTCAATAACGATGATGTTATAACTTACAAGGAATACATTAAATATTGCGAGGAGCACGCACTGCAAAAAGATAACGATGAAAAGCAGGCTAAAATAGATGCTGATACCAAAAAAGCGCTGGATAAATATACCGAATACAATTCCAAGTCAACGGATGGTATGGTTGAAACAGAAGCTTAATTTACTTTTGAACGAGTTTAAATATATCGTTGCATATCTTAAATATATTTTCGCATTCATCAACAGGAAGCATATTATCCCCATCGCATAATGCTTTATCGGGATTTGGATGCACTTCAAAAAACAATGCCTTAGCTCCTGCTGCAACTGCGGATTTTGCAAGCAGGGGAACAAATTTCCTGTCTCCCGATGAACTTCCTCCGTGTCCTCCGGGGATTTGAACACTGTGAGTTGCATCAAACACATAAGGATAATGAAGCTCTTCCTGAATAATTTGAACGCCTCTCATATCAACAACAAGGTTATTATACCCGAAAGTTGTTCCTCTGTCGGTTATTAAAATTTTATTGTTTCCCGAATCTGCAACTTTTTTTGCAATTGATTTCATTTGATAGGGAGATAAAAATTGACCTTTTTTAATATTAACAATCTTTCCTGTTTTAGCGGCAGCCACAAGTAAATCCGTCTGACGGCATAAAAAAGCGGGAATTTGGATAATATCCGCAACTTTAGCAGTTATTTCAGCTTGATATGGTTCATGGATATCCGTTACAACGGGAACCTGTAATTCTTTTTTAATTTCAGACAGGATTTCCAATCCCTTTTCCATGCCAAGTCCTCTGTATGATTCAAGGGAGGAGCGGTTTGCTTTATCAAAAGATGTTTTAAAAACAAAATTAATATCAAGCTTTTTACATATTTCTTTCAGCTTACTTGCTGTTTCAAAAGAAATTTCTCTGCTTTCGGTAGCACATGGACCTGCCAGAATTGTAAGCTTATCTTTTCCGATTTCAAAATCATTTAATTTAACTGTATTCATAGAAATAATTATACAATAACAATTTGATTAATTCAAAAATTGATAAAATTGTAAATGTTACTATTGACAGAAACAAAAAAATTTGTTATACTGTTTCTATAAATAGAAACAAATTAAATTATGGAAAACATTTTAGAAATATCTGAAATATTTACAAAATTAAAATCAAAAGAAGAAGTTTACTCGTTTTTACTTGAGCTTTTGACCGAATCCGAGCTTATTGATATATCCAAGCGATGGCGTATTTTAAAAATGCTTTGGGATGGGTGTACGCAAAGGGAAATTTCATCCGAATTAAATGTAAGTTTATGCAAAGTCACCCGCGGAGCAAAAATAATAAAAAACAAAAATGCTGTTACTACTAAATATTTAAAGGATATAAACCATGATAAATAAAATTGAAAACTACGAACAAATTAACGGATTTTTTGGCGAATACGGCGGTCAATATGTAGATGAAGAATTAAAAGAAGAATTTAACAAAATTTATGATGAATTTTTAAAATTGACAAAATCGGAAGATTTTAAAAATGAATTAAACGAACTTTATAAACAATATTCGGGCAGACCGACGCCAATTTATTTTGCAAAAAATTTATCAAAAAAATACGGGAATGAAATATATTTAAAAAGAGAAGACTTAAACCATACAGGTGCTCATAAAATTAATCACTGTCTCGGAGAAGCTTTACTCGCTAAAAAAATGGGCAAGAAAAAAATCATAGCAGAAACGGGCGCAGGACAGCACGGAGTTGCAACAGCAACGGTTGCGGCACTGTTAGGGCTTGAATGTGATATTTATATGGGCGAGGTTGATATAAATAAAGCAATTTCTAATGTTAATAAAATGAAATTACTCGGAGCTAATGTAATATCTGTTACATCAGGCTCAAAAACTCTTAAAGAAGCGGTTGATGAAGCTTTTATCGCATATAAAAAAGAATACAAAACCGCATTATATGCAATCGGTTCAGTTGTAGGACCTCATCCTTTTCCTGCTATTATTGAATATTTTCAATCAATAATCGGGCGGGAGGCAAGAAGCCAGTTTATTGAAATGAAAAATTGTCTTCCTGATTACGTTATAGCATGTGTTGGCGGTGGTTCAAATGCTATTGGTATGTTTGACGGATTTTTAAATGACAAAAGCGTTAAAATAGTAGGAGTTGAGCCTCTTGGGAGAGGGGAAAAATCAGGTGAAAATGCGGCAAGTATAAATTACGGAAAAGACGGTATTATTCACGGGTTTAAATGTAAACTTTTACAGGATAATGCAGGAAATCCGATAGAAGCTTACAGCATTGCAAGCGGGCTGGATTATCCCGGAGTAGGTCCGAAACACTGTTACTTGAAAGATATCGGAAGAGTAGACTATGAAACAATAAGTGATAAAGAAGCGCTTGATGCTTTCTTTGAGCTCTCTAAAACCGAAGGGATAATTCCTGCTCTTGAAAGCTCTCATGCTGTTGCTTACGGAATAAAACTTGCAAAAAATAATCAAAATAAAAAAATTCTTATTAACTTATCCGGAAGAGGGGATAAAGATATTGATTTTATTTTAAGCAACTGTAAGTAAATATTTTTGCAAATATTTCCCTTTATAGTAAAATATAGTTAAGATACTAAATAAAAAGGGGAGTATATGGCTGATACAACAACAAATCAAAGCTATGATGCCAGTAATATAAGAGTATTAGAGGGCTTGGAAGCGGTTAGAGTCAGACCCGGTATGTATATCGGTTCTACTTCGCAAAGAGGTTTACACCATTGTATATATGAAATTGTAGATAATTCGATTGACGAAAGTCTTGCAGGATATTGCGATACAATACATGTTACAATTCATAAGGATAATTCGGTTACCGTTCAGGATAACGGAAGAGGTATTCCCTGTGATATTAAACCTGACAGCGGAAAATCAGCACTTGAGATAGTTCATACTGTGCTCCATGCAGGTGGAAAATTCGGGGATGGCGGTTACAAGGTTTCCGGCGGTTTACACGGTGTTGGTGCATCGGTAGTTAATGCGTTATCCGAAAAATATATAGTTGAAGTTTCACGCGACGGTTATGTTCACAGACAAGAATACCTGAGAGGCGAGCCTACATGTGAAGTTGAAAAAATTAAAGAAACCACAGAACATGGTACAAAGACTCATTTTTGGCCTGACCCTGAAATTTTTACGGAAACAACCGAGATTGATTGTGATGTAATCGCAAACAGATTAAGAGAGATGGCATTTTTAAACAAAGGTTTAAAAATTATTTTCCACGATGAAAAAAACGAAAAAGAAACAACTTACCACTTTGAAGGCGGTATTGCAAGCTATGTTGAACATTTAAACAAAAATAAAACCGTTTTGTTTGATAAACCTATATATATTGAAAAAATGGTTGATGATATAAGTGTAGAAATTGCAATGCAATATACCGATTCATACACGGAAAATGTTTTATCTTTTGCAAATAATATCAATACCCATTCGGGCGGAACTCATCTTACGGGTTTTAGGAACGGTATAACCCGTGTAATTAATGACTACGCAAGAAAAAATAATATGCTTAAAGATAAAGACCAGAATTTAGCGGGAGAAGATGTCAGAGAAGGTTTAACCGCAATTGTTTCGGTTAAAATAGGAAATCCCGAGTTTGAGGGACAAACAAAAGAGAAACTCGGAAATGCCGAAGTTACTCCTGCCGTTAATGACGTTGTGCGTGACAAATTCCAAGAGTGGCTTGAATTTAACCCGAAAATAGCAAAAATCGTTATTGATAAAACGCTTCAAGCTCAAAGAGCAAGGGATGCTGCAAGAAAAGCAAGAGAACTAACAAGAAGAAAGACCGCTCTTGAATCTTCAAGCTTACCGGGCAAACTTGCGGATTGTTCATCACGGGAAGCCGATAAATGCGAATTATATATAGTTGAGGGCGACAGTGCGGGCGGTTCTGCTAAACAGGGCAGAAACAGAATGTTTCAGGCAATTTTACCTTTAAGGGGAAAAATATTAAATGTCGAAAAATCAAGATTGGATAAAATATATAATTCCGATTCGATTAAAACAATGATTCAGGCTCTGGGGATTAATATTTCAAGAAATCCCGAAGAAGTTGATGTTACAAAATTGCGCTATCATAAAGTTGTAATTATGACAGATGCCGATGTTGACGGTGCTCACATTAGAACATTAATGTTAACATTCTTCTATCGTTATGCTATGCCTTTGCTTGAAAACGGCTATGTTTATATAGCCCAACCGCCTTTATACAAGATTACATCAGGTAAGCAAACGGAATACCTGTATGATGACAGAGCGCTTGACAGAATGGTAAGAGAACGCGGTGTTAAAGGAGTTCGGTTATTTAACAAGGATAAAACAAAATCTATTTCCGAAGATAAACTTGAACCTTTAATGTATGAAATGGGAAAATATTACCGTTCATTCCATAATCCGATTATAAATCAGATGCCTTCGGTTATCATAAGAGGGTTAATTCGTTCTGGAATTAAGGCTGAAGATTTTGAAAATGAAACAAGGATGAAAGAAATTTATGAATATCTTTCTCATTATATAAAAGACCATGCCGAAAATTACGGAATAAAGGAAGCTGAAAATTACAGAGTATTTTTATCGGCAAATCCCGAAAATACTAAGTTCAGTTTAAAAATAGAACTGGGCGGAGAGCTTGACCCCGTTGTTATTACGGCACATATGATAAAATCTCAGGAATTTATGAGATTAAAAGATGCATATCCTAAAATCAGAGAATTTTTAATTGAAGAAGAAAAACTTCTGAAATTGGAAACAGAAACTGGACTTGTAGATATTAATTCCTTTACCCAGCTTTCTAAATTAATAGAAGACAGGGGTCAAAAGGGTATGCAAATTCAAAGGTTTAAAGGTCTTGGAGAAATGATGCCCCAGCAATTATGGGAAACAACAATGGATCCTGCAAATCGTACGTTAAAGAGAGTTAATCTTGAAGACGCCCAACTGTGCGACGAATTGTTTGATGTTCTAATGGGAGATAATGTTGCACCGCGCCGTGATTTTATTGAACAAAATGCGGTTTATGCAACAAATATTGATGTATAAAAAATATTGCAGGCAGAGCATTTATTTTGCTTTGCCTGTATTTAAATAAAAAAAACCTGTTAAATATCTAAAACAGATAAATAAACAGGTTAAAACATAAAAAGAGTGGGAAAGGGAAAATAAATCAGTTTAATCCGGCGTATACAGGGTTTGTTGCTATAAGGCTGTTAATGCCTTGAACGCCTTTCTTTGCTTTTAGTTTAGCTATATAGTTCTCTCTTTTAGCCAGCGGCTCTGTTGCATAAGCAAGAGTTTTATTTCTTTTTGTAAATTCGCTCCATGCTTGTGTTTCAGACATCCATGCCCTCAATTCTTCGACTCTGGAATTTGTAAATGTGTGGTGTTGTGATTCGTGTGCAAGTAAACATGCTATACATTCAGGGCTTGCACTTCTGTGTTCTGCGTTTATATAAATAACAAGACCATTATTTTTTGTTTTAACCGTAAGTGCTTCACAATCCCCGTAGCCATACATTTTAAAATCTCTAAACATTACTCTGATTGGTTTTTTTGTTGCATTATATCCGTTTAAAATTGCAATTACGTCTTTTCTTCCGATAGTTTCAAGGGAAGTTATGGCGCTTGTCAATTTAGCATTGGTTGTAATTTTGGTATAGTCGGCTGCGAATAAATCCTGCGTACCGAATAATAACGCAAAAACAACATATAGGGAAATGAGAATTCTTTTCATTGTAATACCTTTAAATAAAAAATATTTTTACTTTATATAACTTGTATATCCTTACGTAATATTCTTATCGGCATTTTTATTTTTAACTTTAGTATTTAGTGTCAGATTTACATTATTTATTTACAAAAGTTAATATTGTTTTTTCCGCTCCCAAAAAGGGCGATTAAAACTTACTATAAATGGGTTTAACCTTAATAAACCATGATTAAAATTCAACACATTAAATTTCAAATATTATTTTGCTTATTTTATTCTATAATCTTGTATTCAATTTTTATTCCTCTGGCATGCTGGTGTTATGAACCCGTTCAAACCGTAGTTATTACAAAAGAGGATATACTTAACGCAAAACCAACACCCTACAAAGTGCAATTTTCGGATAAAGAAAGACATATAATTGAGGTTATGGAAAAGAGACATTTTCCGAGGACTTATCCGGAGTTTGATGATGCCTTGAGGCTTAAAAATCTTGAATATGAACTTCTCGGGCGAGTTTGGGAGTTTACTCCGAAAGAAACAAGAATAAAAAAACTCAAAATCGCTTCATCTAATACAATGCTTATAGGTACAGCTCTTCCGCCATCTATTAACTCAAGAAGGAACGCAAGAAGAATGCGTAATGATTCCGTTCAATTAAGAAAAAGGGACGACGTTGGGTTAATAGACGGATTTTTAAGGTTGATTAATCCCGAAAAATATGAAGAATACAGAAAATACAGTGAAGAACTATATAATAAATACGATACCGAATATTAATTTTGTTAATTATAAATTTACTTCCGATTACATGCTGTGCTAAAATACATGTCATAAGAGGAGTTTATTTTTTATGAATTACCATAACATCACCAAAGATGACATGTTAAACGGTGACGGTCTTAGAGTTGTTCTTTGGACTGCGGGTTGTACACATTGTTGCGAGGGGTGTCAAAACCCTCAAACTTGGGATGTCTCAGGCGGTATACCTTTTGACGCTAAAGCCGAAGAAGAACTTTTTTGTGATTTAAATAAAGATTATATTTCTGGAATAACCTTTTCGGGCGGAGATCCTATGCATCCTTTTAACAGGGAAGAGGTATTAAGGCTTGCTAAAAAAGTAAAAGAATTATATCCGAAAAAGACTGTTTGGCTATATACGGGATTTTTATTCGAGGAATTAAAAGATAAAGTTGATTTATCAAATATTGATGTTCTTGTAGACGGAGAGTTTAAAAAAGAATTGAATGATAATAACCTCCATTGGGTTGGAAGTTCCAATCAAAGAATAATTGATGTGCCTAAAACTCTTGAAAAGGGTGAAGTTGTGCTTCACTGCGAACTGACCGATAAAAAATAAAAAATCGAGATATTGCTCTCGATTTTTGGAGTCTAGAATGTATAGGTTAGTTTTTTATGCGAATATTTTGAATGTTTTTTCTACGTTATCTTCAATTACCTTGTTTACGGCATCCATTTCGGTTTTGATTGCGTTTTGTTCGGTATCCAGCTGATTTAATTTTAATTCAAGATTTTGGTCTTCTTTTTGTATGATTTCCGTTTTGCTGTTTATATCAGATATGGTTTTTTCATATACGGATTTTTGATATTCATATTCGTTAAATGCGTCATTATATCCTTGTTCATCGTATTCTTTTTTGGTTGAAAGCGAGAATTCTTTACCTTTTAATTCTTCGGGGTAGCTTTCATCATTTGAAATTACTATATTGCTTAATCTTCCGTTTTTAGATTTGGTTAATTCCCCGATTACGGTTGTTGTTGAATCTTTGTAATATGTATATGCATTACGAGGTGCAACCTTATTATTTTCTTCGGTAGGATTCATCATGGCATCAAGTTCTCTATCCGTAACAAAGTGATTAACACCTTTTGAATCCTGATAGAAGTAATATGTTATAGGTGTATCATCATCATATTTTTCTTTAGTGCAGCAAGTGCCGTAACCGTCAATTAAAGTGGTATTTGCGGGTACTTTATAGATTTGGCTCGGGTCACTGCTTGTAGCACCCTTATTTATGCTGAGTTCTCCTTTTTCATTTAAAGGATTGTCATTATTCGGGTCGTATATTAATTTTTGAGTATAAGAAGAAGCCGTACTTTCATTTGAGCCGTTTTGTCTGGTTAAATTTATTTTATAAATACCGTCTTCTACCGTAGGGGTATTAATTGTGTATGTTGTAGTTGTTTCTTTTTGTATTTCTTCTTTTCTGCTTAATGTGATTTTATATTGATTTTCAGCAGTATAAGTTTTTGTGTAGTTTACGATTGTATAATCTGATGATGCATAATCACCTGCAGAACCGTCAAGAGAATATACATAATTATAATATTCAGATTGAACAGGAGGTGTCGGTACTTCAAGACCCATCATCTGATTTAAAAGATTGGCGCTTTCGTTTGCTAAAGCGGTTCTTTCTTGGTTAATCTGCTGACCTTGATATTCAACATTACTTTTTCTTGATGTTAAACCCAGGAATCTTGCCTGGCTTGCTGCCATACCCATTACTGTCATCGCCTCCATTGTTATTGTTTACATATAGAGTTACGGTATATATTTAATGAAACTTGAGGAAATTAAATAATAATTTTACAAAAATTAATGAAACTTCACAAAAATTAATCAATATGTTATAATTAAATTTCATAAGACAAGAATAATTATTATGGCTCAAACAGTAGGAAATATTCACTCAATAGAATCTTTAGGAACGGTTGACGGACCCGGTATACGCTTTGTTGTATTTTTGCAGGGATGCCCGATGAGGTGCATGTATTGCCATAATCCTGACACCTGGGATTTTAATATAAAACAAAAAATGAATATTGATGAAATATTAAAAAAATACGACTCGGTTAAAGAATTTTTAAAAAACGGCGGATTAACGGCAACCGGAGGAGAACCTCTTGCGCAAATTGAATTTGTAACAGAGTTGTTTAAGCAGGCAAGAGCAAAAAATATTCATACCACTCTTGATACTTCAGGGATAACTTTCAGGGAAGATAATCTTGAAAAATTTGATGAATTAATTAAATATACGTCACTTGTTATGCTTGATATTAAACATATTAATAACGAGGAGCATGTTAAATTAACAGGACATTCCAACCAGAGAATTTTAAGTTTTGCAAAATATCTGTCGGAAAAGAAAATTCCTGTTTGGATAAGGCATGTTGTAATTCCCGGAATTACATACAACAAAACATATTTAAGACAGCTTGGTGAATTTTTGTCGACATTAAACAATATACAGGCGCTTGATGTTTTGCCTTATCACAATATGGCAATTGTAAAATATGAAAAATTGAAAAAAGAGTATCCTTTAAAAAACATTCCGCCTCTTACAAAAGAACAGGCAACTGATGCAAGGAATGTAATCCTTGATGCCATGAGAGAAGCGAAAAGAAACCAAGGATAATATTCAGTTATTGTTTTCGGGCGGGTTTTTGAAAAAATTTTCTTTGTTTTTTTTGATTTCGTTTGTTGCTTGAATGTCGCCTTTTTTCTTGGCTGTTTTTTCGATTTTTCTTTGTTCTTGTACCGTTGTTTTCTTGAGTTTATAAACAAAGATAAGAATTTCCGCTATTGCTTTATATAAGTCAGGCGGAATTTGCCTGTTGATTTCAACAAATCTGAATAAAGCACGGGCAACGGGCGGATTTTCAATAACCGGAATATTATGCTCGCGGGCAATAGTTTTAATTTTTTGCGCAAAAAGTTCTGTACCTTTTGCAACAAGCATCGGACTTTCCATCTTTTCAGCATCGTATTTAACAGCACATGCTATATGTGTCGGATTGGTTACAACAAAATCACAGGTTGTAACGGCGTCCATCATTTTTTGCTGGAGAAGCTGCTGTCGTCTTTGCCTTAAGGCTGCTTTTACGTTGGGGTCGCCTTCCGAGTTTTTGTATTCATCCTTCACTTCTTTAAAAGACATTTTCTGGTCTTGCAGGAATTTCCATTTCGTGACCCCGTAGTCGGCTGCCGCTATTACAAGAAATGCAATTCCGGCTTTCAAGACAAAATCCAGCAAAAGCGAGCCGAATTGAATTAATACCGCAAAATGGTTATCAATTGCGGCAAGTGCAAGAATTGCTTCAAAATGGCTTGTATATACCATATATCCGATAACACCGAGAACAATTACTTTTAAAATATTTTTTAATAAATCAAAAAGCGTTTTCGGATTGGCAAGATTTTTGAAATATTTTGCAGGATTGAATTTATCGGCATTAAATTCCATTGGTTTTGTCGTAAATAAAGGGCCGATTTGAATCATATCTCCCATAATACCCACAAATGAGGCAAGAAGAAGTATCGGAAGCAATATAAGAGCCGTCGGGATAACGGTTTTTGTAAAAAGATAGGCATAACCTATTTCATCCAGATGTTTGTTTGGAATTTGCTCGTATATTATTGTGAATAATGCGGTAAGCTGTCCCCAAATAATCGGGGCAATAAGATAAATTGCACTAAACATGATAATTATTGCAATAGCAGTGGATAAATCCTTCGATTTTACCACCTGACCGTTTTCACGTGCTTTTCTTAGTTTTTGCTGGCTTGCTTCAAATTGTTTATTTTCGTCACCCATAAATTAATTATTGCTCTAATGTAATATTTGCAATTTTCGGGTCGAGAAGTTTAATTCCCGCTGTTTCAAAATTAACCTGTATTATTTGCCTTTGTTCATGCTGTAATGTCTTGATAATAACGCCTTTTCCGTATGTTCCGTGAGATATTCTGTCTCCTTTTTTGAATGAAATTTTATTATCATCCTCAGGAATTTCTTCTTTAAAAATCGGAAGTTCTTCTTCTTTTTCTTCGGATTTAACCAGGCTTGAATCAAGCACAACATCTTTATCAAGTTTTATTCCCTGTACTTCTTCCGTGGAGTCCGAATTGATTATGTCATTGAAACTGTCATTTACCGATTTATTTACAACATCGTTTAAATCTATTTCTTCATCATTTGTATCAACGGGTTCAGTTTCTGCTATCAGTTCAGGTTTACTGTCGGAAGCGGCTTCTTTTGATGCAAATTGGAAAAAGTCAAGCTCATCATCGGAAATATCGGCTTCGGTATGAACTTCTTCCGTTTTTTCTTCCGGAGTTGCTTCCGCCGTTTTAGCTTCTTCTTTATCTTCTTCTTTATCTTCTTCTTCAATTTCCAGTGTTTCATCGTCTTTGAGAAGTTCCAGAATTGCCGTATCCGCATCAAGATTTTCGTTATTTAATTCTATTGCCGGTACATCATTATCATCATCTTCTTCTTCAGGCTCTTTTTCTTGAGGAGCTGTTTCTTCTTCCGTATCTTCTTCTTGAGATAATACACTTAAATCTATATTATCAGTTTCTTCTGTTTTTGAAGTATCCTCAATATTTTCATTTACTTCCGTCTTAACGGAATTATCAAGTTCCTGAAAATCATCTTTTGATGATGAGTTTGAGTGTTCTTGAATATCATTGTTTTTTTCAACACCCACTATGCCTTCAAAATAATCTTTTTCCTTTGCTTTAGGTTTTTCTTCTTTTTGAGGCTCTTCTTCAAATTCTTCCAAATCTTCAACCGAAACTTGCTTTGCAGTACCTCTTTCTTCATCAAATTTATTTAATTCATCAAGAAGTTTTTTTGTATCCTGTTGTTGTTTTAAGTCTTCGTCGACTGAAATATCATTTTTTTCATCTTCATCATCAAGAAGCGACAACGCAATTTTTCTGTATTGAGCTCTCTTTTCCGGAATCTTTAGTTCATAATCTTTTGCAAGATATAAAAAATTATCCGTGTTTTCGCCAAATAAAATACAATCATGTGCAACAAGGTTTGCAAGTGCAAAGTTAGCATTTAAAAAGTCCGTGCGCTGGTATAAACTCTGCATAAGTATGTAATTCTTGCAATATTGAACAATTGACGGCAGCTTCTTATAATTATAAGAAACATTCGGAATAAATTTTATGTTTTGTTTAGCGCAATAAATTTTGTTTATTAAATCAACATCGCAATTCTTATCGTTTATTCTTGTTATAAGGTAAACTTCATCTTTAATTCCGTCTGTTATGTATTCAAGAAAGGCTTTTTGCCAGAATGAATCGATGCTTGACATGTCAATTAAAGTAATCTCATTTTTGCTTATTGCTTTAAAAAGATTTTCATAATCTTTTTTGTTTCTTGCAAAAATTTCATCCATCTGATAATTCTTTAATTTTGCAATTAAAAGCTTAAGCTCTGTATAAGGTGTAGCATTATATTGCTCCATTAAAACTCTTGTAAATGTGTTGAACGGAATAAATTCATGCTCTTGATTTCTTGCAAATTTTTTAATTTCATTAATTATTGCTCTGCTTGATGCCTGAAATTCAAGAGTTGCATCCGCTAAGCACTTATCAAATATAAAATCTATTGTTGAATAATTTAAAGGAAGTTTAAAATCTTTTGAAGCTTTGATTTTTTTTGCCTCATCAAATTCCAATATTCCTGTAGAATCAATAATTACAGAATGTTTTTCGGTTGATAATTTTTTTGCAAGACTGATTGAAAGAGAATTTGCATAATCTATTTTGTCTGCTATTATTACCGCATTTTGATTGAAAAAATCATATTGTATATTTAGTGGTTCGGAAGTTTTTGAATTAATACCGAATACAAAAGTCTTTTTATTTACATTTAAGTATGATTCAATATCTTCCTGTTTAATTTTTATAATTTCACATTCTTTGTTCGGTGTGAAATTATCATACGGCATGACTTCGTTATCTTTGCTGATTTTATAAAATAATTTGAGCCTTGCAACATCCTGTGAAGCATCAAACTTGTCGTTATAAATTTCGGTTATTTGAGCAACATATCTTTCTTTTTGAGATTTTACCATCAAAAAATCAAATAACTTAAACGCTTCGACTTTAGGATTAAAAAGTATACGTATCTCATTGTTTAATGTATTAGAAACTTGCATTAATGTAACTTTCTCTATAAATTTAACTAAACCCTACTAACAAAATATATCTTATCCAATGTGGTTAGTACTATCTTCCAATAATATTACATCAAATCAAGTATTTTTTGCAATAGCGATTTGCCACATTTTAAATTTATTTATAAAATGGTTTTTACTTCAAAATAATTCTTGACAGTTTTTTGTGTCTACAATAATATATACATAGTGCCGATGTAGCTCAATGGTAGAGCAACGGTTTTGTAAACCGTAGGTTGCGGGTTCGAGTCCCATCATCGGCT
>CADBOJ010000113.1 GCA_902796305.1 uncultured bacterium
CATTTGAAGAATATCTCTGGTATTCGGCAGGTTGTCTGTCATAGTTATCTAACTTAAACTTATCCACTTGTTAGCCCTCTTACTTTTCTTAATTTTATTAATATAAATATATTTTAAAAAATCTAATATGTAAAGAATTTCTACTAGAAGTATGCATTAAATTTAACATAAATTCAAATTACTTAAATAAATTACCGAATTTTTTAAAAAATCGACAAAAAATTAAAAATACTATATAATATTAAAAAGTAAATTTTTGTAAAGTTATATGGTAAATTTTGTCATTTTATTTTTTCATGCATCTTTAATAAAACGTGAAAGTTAATAAAAAATTCAAGAGGTAAAAATGAATTTTAAAAATTTCAAAATAGTAAGAAAATTAAAAGATATAAGTCCTAAGCTTAAATGGCGCATGTTTTCCGAATTTCAGGATTGTAAAATCGCATCAAGATACATAGACTATCTCATTCCGGAAAGCAAAAAAGACATAAATAAAGACAATGAGAAGCTTGAAAAAATGGTAAGAGATACATTAATAAAAGAATTTTCTCCGAAAATAAAGAATATGAAATCATTTGAGCTTCTTGTAGACGCTACGGTACATAATATTAAGCAAAAACAGCTTAAGGCCGAAGGAGCATGGGAAGATATAGAAATTTAAGATTTGGGAGAACTGTTATGAAAAAAATTTCCGTATTATTTTTATTATCAATGTTCGTCTTTTGCGGTGCGGTTTCGGCAAGGACAACATACGATTCCAAAGGAAAAATAATATTTGATAATACCATAAGAGGTCAAAAACGTGCCGCTATGCAGCAAATTGAAACAAGAAGACAGGCTGATACGGCAGCTGCGGCAAAAATTGATTATTCCGCCGTAAACAAAGCGCTCGAAAATGAAACTCCTATGCAGTCAAACTATTATCAGGACAGAAACAAGACTTCTGAGTCTTTAAATAAGACACTCGAAAATGAAACCCCTATGCAGTCAAACTATTATCAGGACAAGGTTAAAACACAAAAATAAATTTAATTTACACATAAAAAGACGGTTATTGAGTCATGATAACCGTCTTTTTGCATAATATAAATTATGCTATTTTTTCTGCCAACTTATTTATATTAACGTGTTTTGCTTTATCGGAAATTACAAAATTATTTTCCATATTATTTTTTGCTTTTTCAAAAGCGGTTTCTTTTGATAAACCTTTTTCAACAAATCTTTCCTGCAAAAGTTTTCTGAGCTGGTCATATTGTTTTTTTGTAATTTCAGTTATACTGCTTGGAGTGCTTTTTTCTTTCAGAACACTTGCATCTGTTTGTATTGAACTGCCTCCGCTTCCGCTTAAATCCCCATTAGAATAAGCCGAAGAATTAATATTGCCTGCTCTTTGGAAGTTGCTGGTATCAATATCCCGTGCAACACCCTCTAACAGTTCATTTAAAAATATTTCTTCAAGTTCAATTTCAGCATTTCCGTTTGAATCCACTATTTTTATTTCGGCACCCGTTTCGGGGTCGGAAATTGTATAAACCGTAATTCTTCCTCTGGTATATTCACCGCCATGGTGTGCCGCATCTTTTTTATCGTCAATAATGTAATTAGTTTCAACAGAACTTCTTTCAACCTTGTAGCCCATTGATTTCAAGACTTTTTGAAATTGAGCAAGAGGCATGGAGCCTGTTTTATATGCTGCCGCTATTTCCTGCTGTAAAATGTAATCCGCCTCGCAATCAAAGCTATCCAGTATTTCCTGCTTTAAATTGTCATCAAGAGCAGCTGCGTACTGCGCAAAGGACAATCTGTTTCCCGTATAGTCGGCTAATTTCTTACCGAATATTTTCTTTTTCTCGTCAATCCACTCTTTATAAGTCGTTATTTTGTGTTCTGTCTTTTTCTTTTCTCCGGTTTCTTCATCAAATAAACCTTCATCAAGAGCTTCAAGCATAATTGAAGCGGTATTATCCTCGGATGAAGTTATTGAATCGCTTTGAACTGATGTTGTTTGCGATTGATTTTTTTCAATCGGTTTTTCCCATACTGTAAACATATTTTATATAGTCCGTACTCTTTCTATATATATAAAGTATATAATACGGATAAAATTGACTTTTTGTAACATATCTTTACATACGTTCCAAATGTCTTTATAATTTTTATATGTCACAAAAAAGTAAGATAATTCTTGTTTTTCCTCCGCAATGGACTCCCGTAAGCCCGTCTTTTTCTCTTGCTTCTTTGACGGGACAATTAAAGAATGCCGGGTACGATGCCGAATGCATTGATTTGAACGTTGAATTTTATAATCAAATTTTAACGAAAGATTACCTTGAATACACAAATGAAAAAATCAAACATGACTATCTTGAATTATTCAGAAACATAAGAAAAATATACACAAAAGGCAAAAAACCCGAAAAATACACGCTTGACCAGCAATGTGATATATATAAATTCGGAAAAATAAAAAAACTAATGGCGGAAAGCGAAGAATATTATAAAAGAGTTCCTAATACCATAGGTTTTGCGCTTGAAGTTATCCGTTCAAAAGAAAGATTTTATCAGCCTATAAATTTAATTAAGGCAATGAATGTTGTTGATTATGCTTTAAAACTGATTTCTGTTTCATGGGCGCCTATAAATATAGAATTTGAAGCATGCTGGCATTCTTTTATGAAATTAAATTATAAAAGTATACGCCATTTTGTATTTCATAAAAAGAGTAATATATTTTGGGATTTTCATAAAATTGATGTTGAAAATATTAAACAAAAAGATCCGTCTTTGGTTGCAATTTCAATTGTTTCAACAAGCCAGCTCATATCAGGTCTGACATTGGGCTATCTTTTAAAGAAATATACAAAAGCACACGTTAATATCGGAGGGAATTTCTTCGGAAGAATAAAAGAAGAGCTGTTAAAACACCCCGAATTTACTGAATTTTGTGATTCAATAACTTTTCTTGACGGGGAAAGACCTGTTATTGAAATGGCAAAATATATTAATAATGAAATTGATATTAAAGATGTACCGAATTTAATATATTTTAAAAACGGAAAAGTCTATGAAAATAAGACAACTTGTCATACAAAGCTTAATGATATGGCAAATATTAATTTAGACTGCCATGATTTAAAAAAATATTTTACTCCCGAAATAGTGATGCCGTACCAAACTTCAAGAGGTTGTTACTGGGGAAAATGTACATTTTGCGACCAAAGCTTCGGTCATGAATATAATGTTAAAGATGTAAGCAAAGTTATTTCGGAAATGAGAGAACTTAAGGAAAAATATGGTGTCACTCATTATGAATTTATAGATGAATCGGTTTCTCCAATGTATCTTGATGAGCTGGCAGAAGCCCTAAATAAAACCGATATTGAACCTAAATATTTTCTGGATGCTCGTCTTGAAAATCAATTTGAAGAAAATATATTTAAAAAAGCCTCTAAATCAGGCTTAAAAATGATAATGTGGGGACTTGAATCGGGTTCCGAAAAAATAATGAAGTCGATTAATAAAGGAATTGACTTAGACAAACGATTTGACCTTATGAAATGCGCTAATAAATATGATATTTGGAATTTTGCATTTATATTTTTCGGATATCCTTTAGAAACGGTGGAGGACGCCAGAATGACAATAAAAATGCTGGCAGATAACCATGAGGTTATTAATTCATACGGAAGAAGCATTTATAGTTTGGGCAGACATTCTAGAATTGCTAAAAATCCCGAAGAATACGGAATTATTAAATTTTACCCATTGAAAGATGAGTTTTCTCCGAACATTGAATACGAATGCAGAGGGATGAACAAAAAAGAACTTGACGGAATAATAGAAGAATGTAAAAAAAGCAGTCTTATTCATTATAAAAATCCCTTGTGGATGTATTTAAGATATAGAGAGTGGCTGTTTTTATACATTGCAAAATTCGGTGTTAAATGGGTTTCAGAATACACAGTTAAGCTATAAGGAAAGAAAAATGGATATATTAGAAAAAATTGCAAGAAAATTCAAACTTGTACCTGAAAAATCAACAACCGAACAAATAATGGAAAAAAGAGGAGATTTAAAAATTCAAATCGCAGTCAGCTTGTATAATAAAGGCTTTAGCGATGATGAAATTAATACGGTTCTCGGAATAATTATAGATGCCGAAGAAAAAATTCAACAGGTAAAAGACAGTCTTGAGGGTACTAATTTTAATCCGAACGAAAATCAAGACCCAATGCAACCCATCATTGACGGCAGAAGAAAAATTCAAGAAATCTCTCTTAAAATGAATGAGGATGTAAGAGATGCAATTTCACAATTTTCAAAAAACCATACAAACTAGTTTAAAAAGGTTTTGTTTGAGAAAGTCTGTTTCTTAATTCTCTGAATTTTATAATATCTTCCTGTGCTTTTGAAGATTCTTTAAATAAAGCCTGACTTGCAGGATGCATTATTATAATTGAATCAATGTGAATTTCAAGAAAATCATATCTTCTCGGAGCACCACCAGTTAATCCTGTTATTTCTGCATTTGTTACTGCAAGAAATCTTCTGTCCTTGTCGTTAAGAAGTTCCGTCAATTCACGGTTTGATTTTGTAAATTTTGAAACGTAAACTGTTCCTCTGATTTCATGGTCTTTTGTTATAATACTAACTTCAACAGGTACTGTATCCGATGGTTGTTTTGTCATGTTTACTCCTTTA
>CADBOJ010000114.1 GCA_902796305.1 uncultured bacterium
AAGTCTTTTAATGGTGGGCGTTGAGAGGCTCGAACTCCCGACATCCTCCTTGTAAGGGAGGCGCTCTACCAACTGAGCTAAACGCCCTCAATTTATTTAATTGTCAGCAATAATGTAATCACACTTTGCACAATTAATAATAATATATCAAGTTTTTATGTCAAGTATTTTTTCCGGCATTATTTATATTGCTTCTTCGGAATTTTTAAATTGCATATTATATAAATTATGATATTTTCCGTTTGGGATTTTAATTAATTCTTCATGTGTTCCCGATTCAACTATTTTGCCGTTTTCAATTACTATTATTTTATCCGCATTAAATATTGTTGAAAGTCTGTGTGCTATAACAAAAACTGTTCTGTCTTTCATTAAGTTATCAAGTGCTTTTTGAACAATTTTTTCCGACTTATTATCTAATGCCGATGTTGCTTCATCCAGCACAACGATAGGAGCATTTTTAATCATGGCTCTTGCAATCGCAATCCTTTGTTTTTGACCTCCCGATAAAGAAACCCCGTTTTCCGCAATATTTGTATTAATTCCCTTATCAAGAGTTGCGATAAATTCATCAAGATGAGAAGCTTTTATTACTTTTTCTATTTCCTCATTTGTGGCATCTTTTTTACCGATAAGAATATTATCTTTAATTGTTCCCGAGAACAAAAAATTATCCTGAAATACCTGAGAAATGCTGTTTCTTAATGAAGACAGCTTAAAATTCTTAATATTTATATCATCAAATAATATTTCTCCTGAATTTACGTCGTAAAATCTCGGCAACAAACTTACAACAGTAGATTTTCCGCCCCCTGAGTTTCCGACAAGCGCAATGGTTTGTCCTTTTTTAACTTCAAAAGAAATATTGTGCAGAACTTCATTATCTTCTTCATATGAAAATGAAACATTTTTAAATTGAATTATATTTGGAGAACCTGTTAATTTTTCTTTTCCGTCGTCTTTAATTCTTGTATTGAAATCAAAAAGTTCAAATACCCTGCTTATTGCAACAAATATACCTTGAATATTTGTTAAATCCTGACCTATCGTTTTAACCGGTTTATATAAAAGCAACAGAGAAGTTATAAAACTTGCAAAACTTCCCGTTGTCAATCTTCCCGCAACAATTAATTTGTTTCCGACAAGCATAACAAAAGCTATGCCTAAGCTTGCTATAATATACATTATCGGGGACAGCCAGCCTATTCTTTTTGTTAAAGACATTTGAAGAGAAAATGTTTCTCTAATCAAACGTTTAACTTTTTCATACATGTCTTCCTGCAGGTTATATCCCGATATAACCTTGTTGCCCTTATATGTTTCATTGAACGATGTTGTAATATTTCCGCCTACAACCGTTCCTTTATTGGAAACTTCTTTTATTTTTTTTCTTAAAAGAGTCATGGGCAAAAATGCACAAACTAAAACTATGACACCGACAACGGCAAGCTCCCATGAGTTATAAAGAAGAACAAAAACCAAACCCAATGCACTCGTCATAGATGTAATCAAGGTTTTAATGCTGTTTATTAACTGTTTGCTTGCATTATCAGGGTCGCTTAAAAACCTTGCAATAACAAGTCCCGATGAATTATCGTCATAAAATTTTGAATCAAGATAAATTAATTTTTTAAATAAATCAACTTTGATTGAATTTGCTATTGTTAAACTAATCCAATCGGAAAGATAAGTGTTTAAATATCTTAAAACGCCCTGAATGCCGGCAAAAATAACAATTCCCGGCGGAATCCAGAATGCAAGAAAATCTCTTGTAAGTGTATATCCTTTAACAACAAAAGTTTGTCCGTTAATTACAACATCTATATACGGTTTTAGAGCATAAGCCGTAACCCCGTCCAAAAGTCCGAGCGGAACAGCCAGCAAAAACGCAACAATAATTCTGAACATTATAGGCTTTAAATATGGATATATTCTTCTTAGAAGATATCCGTAGTTAAATGCATTTGCTGTGTTGATTTGATTTAATTTCATAAAAACTTCCAAATACTAATAATAATTTAATTATCACATAAACAAATTATATGTTTAGATTTATTTAATATTAACAAATTTACAATTTGTGATGTTATCAATTTTTTAAAATGGTATAATTGTAGCACACAAAAAAGCAAATCCGATAAATCACTATGGACGACAGCGTTGTTAAAGAATATTATCAAATAATCAAAAATAAAATTTCGCAATCCGATTTTTCTTCAGCATTAAGGAGCGTTGAAAAATTGCTGAGAAATTTTCCAAAAAACCAATGGGGGTATTATTATAAAGGGATTTGCGAGTTTGCTCTTGAAGAATACGAGGATGCAATAAATGATTATAAAACCGCAATCAAGCTAAAGCCCCTGTTTGCAAAAGCCTATTTCAATCTCGGAATTTGCTATCATACTCTTGAAGAATATGATTATGCTTTAATTGCTCTCGGCAGAGCTCTTGTTATTTTTGCAAGACAAAAAGATGCCGAATCAAGGCAAAGATGTATTGATGCACTTGAAAAAGTAGAGAGGGACAGACAATGATATCTTATGCGGGTATTATTATATTGTTTGCAATTCTGCTTGCAACTTTTGTAAAGTACATCAAAATTAAATCAAAATACAATGACTTATATAAATTTCTGTCTGGATATTTAAATATAATTACATCCGCAAGATACGGCAATCTTAATTTAAAATGCGAAGAGGGAACGGAAGACATGACTTCCCAGCTTTCAAAAAACACAAATGCGCTTCTTGAAAGCATATATGACAGAGATGCAATGATAAAAGAATATATTGAACGTGAAAAAGAAAGCCAAAATCTAAAACAGGATTTTATATCAAGCTTAGCCCATGACCTTAAAGTTCCGATTATTGCACAAGATAATACTTATGACCTTTTTTTAAAGGACAGATTCGGCGAACTTTCGGATATCCAAAGGAAAGCAATAGAAAATTTAAAAATTTCCAACAATGATTTAAAAAATTTAATTATGGATTTACTTGATGCTCAAAAAATGGAAACAAATGAAATTGTTTTACAAAAGGCCGAGTGTAATCTTGTTGAATTTATAAACGAAATAATTGAACAAACGAAAAGTATTTTGTTAATTCAAAATAAAAAAATTAATTTTATAACAAATGAAGCCGAAATTATTTGTTCAATAGATAAACTTATGATGAAAAGAGTTTTAAATAATCTTATTTCAAACGCTGTTTTTTATGGTAAATTTACGCCGTATATCGATATTGAACTTAAAAAGAATGATAATAATGTTGAAATTTCAATAACCGATTACGGGGACGGAATAAAAGAAAAAGATATGGAAAATATCTTTTCAAAATACTACTCATCGGCAAAAAAATATTCCAAAATAGGAATAGGCTTGGGTTTATATATCGCAAATAAGATTACAACTGCTCATGGCGGCAAGTTAAGTGTAAAAAATATAAAAGACAAGGGTGCTTGTTTTACAATATCCATTCCTTGTTGAATGCGGATATTTTGAAAATTTTAAAGAATTATTGTAAAATTAAATAACTTATAAATCTTATTTGGGGAGTGATAAATGTCTAAGAAAAATTATGAGAACGTTTTAAATTTTCTTGAAAATAAAACCAATAAATACGGTCAAAGAATTGCCCTTGGTATGAAAAATACATACGGCTGGGTAGAATATACTTACGCAGGACTCGGTATAATGAGCAGAAAAATTGCCTCTTATCTCATATCCGAGCTTGAAATTAAAAAAGAAGAAAAAGTTGCTATCTTATCCGAATCAAAAGTTGAATTCGGTGCAACATTCTTTGCTTCAATAATTGCGGGAACGACTTTTGTTCCGCTTGATATAAAGCTTACAATAAATGAATTAACTTCAATTCTTACGGACTGCTTACCGTCTGTTATTTTTGTTTCAAAAGCACATTTTGAAATGGCTTTAAAACTGAAAGAAGTAATACCATCAGTTAAAACAATAATTTTACTTGATAATTATGAAAATAAATACGGTATAACAAATATTTACGCACTTCCTGAAGCCAAAAACATTAAATACCGCCACAGAAGCATAGACTCCGTTGCGTTAATAATCTACACTTCAGGTACAACAGGTTCTCCCAAAGGAGTACAGACAACGTTCAGAAATATGTATGCGCAGATTGAAGATTTAAGTATTGAACTTAATCATGTGTTTAAAAAAGGAACACATATTAACACTCTTTCAATATTACCGATGAATCATCTTTTTGAACTTACAATAGGCTTCATGACATTCTTAAGTTTGGGCTATTCGATTTATTATTCGGATAATTTACGTCCTAAAAACATTCTTGAAGTAATGAAAACAAAGAAAATTAAGTTTATGTGCACCGTTCCATCGTTCTTCAAAATGTTGAAAACTCAATTTGAAGCTGAACTTGCAAAAGAATCGGGAATAAGAAGATTGTTATACAATCTTAAATTCCATTATGTTGTAAAAATACTTCCGTTTAAAACACTGAAAAGATATTTATTCAGAAACGTATACTCCTGCTTTGGTAAAGACTTTTTCGGATTTATATCGGGCGGAGCACCTATGGATTATGACATGGGTAAATATTTTAAACGCATAGGAATAAATGTTTATCAAGGGTACGGCTTGTCTGAGGCAAGCCCCGTTGTGAGTCTTGATTTAACACGCGGTGCAAACATTAAATCAGTGGGGCATAAATTAAACAGCCTTGATGTAAAAATCGACCCCGGCACGGGCGAACTTCTGGTTAAAGGCCCGTCTGTTATGAAAGGTTACTATAAAAGAGATGATTTAACCAAAGAAGTAATTGATGAATCAGGCTGGCTTCATACAGGTGATATAGCTAAAATAGACAGGAAAGGTCATATTTTTATAACGGGAAGAATTAAAAATATGATAGTTTTATCAGGCGGTAAAAAGGTATTCCCCGAAGAAGTCGAAAAAACTCTTGAAAATTCTCCCATATTAAAAGAATTTTGTATACTTGGTACAATAAGACGTACGGGAGAAAAAAAAGGAACGGAAGAAGTTACCGCAGTTATAGTCCCGAGCGAAGAATTATACGAAAAATATGATGATAAAACAGTTGAAAATATAATAATTACGGAAGTTAAGAAAAAAACTTCAGCCTTAACACTATATAAACGTCCGACAAACATCATCATAAAGAAAGAAGAATTGCCGAAAACGGCAACAAAGAAAATAAAAAGAAGAGAAGTTAAGCAGCTGGTTGAACTCGGTCAATGATTTCAAATGAGCAAAACACGGAACAATGTATTTCGGATTACCTTTCATATCTTGAAGTGGAAAGAGGGTTGTCTAAAAATACCATACTTGCTTATCAGGGGGATTTGTTTGATTTTTTTAATTTTATTGAAAGTGAAAAAAGCGAAATTCAAATAAATGAAATCAAAAGAAAAGACTTTTCAAATTATACTAAATTTTTAGCCAAAAAAAACCTTAATCCCTCAACAATTACAAGAAAAATTGCCTCTATCAAGGGTCTTTTTCGTTACCTTTGCTATAAAAGAGATATAGAAACAAACCCATCAATTTCAATAGTTTCACCAAAACTTCCCAAAAAACTGCCGAGAGTTTTAAGCATAAATGAAATAGACAAGATAATTAAAGAAGGGCTTAATACTGAAGAACAGGCAATTTTTGAACTTTTATATTCGGCAGGAATAAGGGTAAGCGAGCTGACTGATTTGAATATAAAAAATATTGACCTTAATCAGAGAGTGGTTAAGGTTTTCGGTAAAGGCTCAAAAGAAAGAATTGTCCCGATTAACAAAACTTGTATTGATATATTAAAAAAATACTTAAAAAAAAGGGAGCTTGTTGCCCTAAAATACGACCCGAAACCTTATTTATTTTTAAACGAAAAAGGAGAAAAAATATCCCGTCAAAAGGTATATAAAATCATAAGAAAACAGGGTGAGCTTATAGGGAAAAAAATCTCTCCGCACACAATAAGACATAGTTTTGCAACACATTTACTTGAAAAAGGAGCGGATTTAAGGGTCGTACAGGAGTTATTAGGGCATGCCAGCATAGTTACAACACAAATTTATACACATGTAAGCAAAAATGTTTTAAGAGAAGTTTATTTTAAGATAAATTCAAAATAAAATTCGAATTATTACAAAATACGCACGGATACTATGATTTTCAATTTTTATTTGTCGGGGCCGGCTCCCGAAATTTTTACTCCCGAAATATTATATGTTGCTGTATCTTTTTTAATTTGAGTATTTTTGGCATCATATTGTTCCACAGTATAAATATCAGTGCCGGAAAACATATTTCCCATTAGGATAAATTCAATTTTTTCTTTATAAACTACTTTTCTGTTTCCGTCTTTTGAAGTTTTTTCTCTTTCAAATTTCAGGGTTTTTCCGTCTCTGGTTTTTTCTTTAATTAATATTTCGCTTCTTGCACCGCTTTGAAGATTTTGCAGAACAAGAACATTACCGTATCCCGATAGCATCCATACATCCCTGCTTTCCATATTAAAAATTGTCGGATTATTTGAGCTCGAAAGTTTTGAAATAACTCCCCATGAACCGAAAAAGCCTTCGGGAATGTATTCTTTTGTTATTCCGGCTTTTATTGTTTCGGCTGATACTGTTGCAAAAAGCAGA
>CADBOJ010000115.1 GCA_902796305.1 uncultured bacterium
CATCCTGAAAATAGTATCCGGCACACCCTGTCATTTCATATTGATTTGCCCAGTACAAAGAAGCTTCAAGCGAATGCATTCCGCCTTTCAGTTGTTCGATTGTAAGTTCATATGCGCTATACACGCCTATTCCCATTTTTTCAAGCTTCTTTTGAATATCCATGCAGGCTTTTTTGTCATATATATTGTAGCCATGCCCGATAAGTGCTATATTTATATTCTTTTGAGCTTTCTTCGGGGGTATGATAACCTTTCCGCTTTTGGCATTACGAAGAGCTTCGCCAAATTCTACGCCGTTTTGAAGCATAACATAGAAATTATTTTGTTCAATTGAACCGTTTTCTTGAGCCTTTTTAATTAAATTTATGTCTTGTATTCCGAATTGACTTGCAATCTCTTTCAAGAAATCAATTTCATCATTATTTTTTTCGGATTTATCAAGCGTTGCTTCAATTATATTTATGTCGGCTTTTATTATATTTCTGATTAAATCGGGAAGTCCTCTTATTTTTGAGCAATTATAAATTTTTGGTGCTATTGATTGAATTGAGGGAACAAAGATATTTTTTACGCCTTTATCTATTAAATTTAAAACGTGTCCTACATATATTTTTATCGGCAGGCATGTTTCTGTTACAACAAGCGATGCACCGTCTGATATTGTTTTTTTTGTTGTTGCATCAGACAAAACTATTTCAATTCCAAGTGTTGTTAAAAATCCATGCCAGAAAGGAAAATAGTTATAGTATGACATTGATTGAGGAATACCGATAATTTTTTCTTTTTTCATTTTGAAGCCCCATATAATAAAGTCGTTAAACTAATTATATAACAAAGAAAATATTATTGTTGATATATCCAAACATCAAGTCCTCTTGCTTTTAGAGCTTGAGCCTGTTTTTTTGCTATTTCAAAATCCTGATATGAGCCCATTTGAACACTGTATACTTCTCCGATTTTTCTAACAAAAGGAGTATGTGTCGGGTCTTTTGATTTTATATCGTTTTGCATTATTTGCGCTTCGTCAAATGTTGCATATTTACCCACAAGAACTTTTGACATAATGGTTATATTATTGTTTTCGGGCAGTATGATGTCTTCTTTTTCTTTTTTTCTGTTTGTAATTTCACCCAGTGCGCTTACGAGTTTATTTTCCTCTTTATCCGGTATTACTAAATTTTGCGCTTTTTGTTTCTTTTCTTCCTTTTCTATTATTTTATTCATTTCAAGGTGCTTAGGGTCTATTACTTCCGTTTCTATTTTGCTGATATCTTTTTCTATTATTTTTGCTTCGCTCGGTGCATTTTCTTCCTGTTGAATAAGGATTAATCGCTTATCAATTTTTCCCTGTTTATCGTCGGACGGGTCATAATTATAGTTTGAGCCGACTTCAATATTGTTTGATGATAATTCACCTTTGGTGTATTCAATATCAACCTTGGATGAATACTTCATTATTGAAATTGCAATAACAATAAATATAATAATAAATGTAACTATAAAAAGCTGTATTAAAAAACTCAGCTTTGATATCGGTTTTTTTGTTTTTTCTGCAGTTGATTGAATTTTATTTCTTTTATATTCAAAGTAATCAGATGATTTTGGTCTCATTATTCTCTAACACCCCTTACTTTGCAAACAGCTTCTTTAATACTTTTGGTTTCTATTTTAAACCTTTCCATAATATCCGTTGCAAATTTTTTAATATCTTTAATTCCTATTTCCGTTAAATCCGATGCTTTAACGGGTGCTCCCTCTTTTATTATATTTAATGCCGTATGAATAAGGCAGGAAGTCGGCGATTTTGTTGCGATTGAAACAGATAATTTTCTGTTATCAAAAAATAAATCGTCGCCCTTTCTTATTATATTTTTATTTGTCGCTTCTATTGTTTCTTTAATTATTGAAATAAACAATCTTTGAACATAAACCATTTGTTCAAGAGGAAGATTAAATTCTTCTATTATAAAATTCAACATTTTTTTTGAATAAATGGGTTCATTATTTATAACATCTTCCAAATCCACCATTTCGGAAAGATTAACTTCAACTTCGCCGATAAAAGCGACAATAGCATCTCCGAGCAGGTTAAAATTCTTGTAAATCCAGTGAGGACTTAGCTGTGTGCCTGTATATTTAATTTCTTCTTTTATAAACAGGGTTTTCAAATCAGAATATCTCCTTAATTAATTCCGGCTTTTTACTTTTTAATATAGCTTCATACAATAGTTTGCAAGACAAGCATTTTCCGCAGTGCTTTTTTTGGGTATTTGCTTTTGTATTGTAACAGCTTTTTATAAGCTCAAGCGGGAGCGAGTTATCTATAGCATAGTTTATTATTTGAATTTTATCAAATTGTAAACATGGTGCAATAACTTTTACGTTTTTAATTGTGGAATATTTAAAAAATTCATTTGCAAGATTAACAAATTCTGCCGTATTATCAGGAAAATCAATTGCTTCCTGTCTGTTTGCACCAAAAATAACGGTATTAAGATTTATACTTTCACAAATTGATGCGGCTATATTTAAAAATAATCCGTTACGGTTTGGAATCCAGACGGATTTTAAGCTGTTGAGTTTTGATTTGTTTTTATCAACAAGAGCGGATTTTGAAATTTCCCTGAGATAAGGAAGTTTTATGATTTTATGTTTAATGCCGTAGTATTTTGCAATTTTAACGGAGGCTTCTTTTTCTTCCCTGAATGGTTTTTGACCGTAATCAAATAAAAGAGCGAGTTTAATATCAATCGTTTTTGAAGCCATATCAAGAGATACAAGGCTGTCGAGCCCGCCGGATAACAGTACAACCCCTTTACTATCAGTCATTTTCGTATTCCTCAATTATTTCTTTTGCATATTGTTTAATTTCTTCAGGATAATCGCCATTTATGGCTTCATCAAGGATTGCCCTGTCGGAGATATTGTAAAGTGCTACAAGTGCATTTTTTTTAACTTCCAAACTGTCATCCGACTTTAATCTTTCATATATAAGCTCATAAGAATCTTTGATATTTGAATTCATAATTGTTTCAATTGATGCAATTCTGACGCTTTCCGATTGATCCAGAAGCGAGTTTTTTAAAATTTCATATGCCTTTTTGTCTTTTTCTATGTCCAGTCTTGACATTGCTTCTACTATTTTTTCTTTTAAGTATGAAAATTTATCAAGAAACATTTGCTTTGTATTTATTATTGATTCAAATATATCTAAAGCTCTGTTATCTCCGAGCATGCCTAATGCACTTGCCGCCGATTCTCTTACATAAACAGACTTTTCTCCTTCGTCGCTTGCAATTTTTCCGAGTGTTTCAAATGCCGTTTTATCACCTATTTTCCCGAGGGCATCCGCCGCCGCTAGTCTTATTTTATAATTTGAATTTTTATCATTTAAGCAATAAAGAAGCGCCTGGACGCAGGAAGTGTCTTTAAAAATCGATATTGTCTTAATTGCAAGAACTTTTAAATCCGAAAAAGAATTGTTGTTTAAGGGCTTTAAAATAAAATCGGTTAAATCGCATAGATTATCTTTTAATTTGAGCTTGTTTATATACCTTATGGTTTTGTTCAGAAGTTTTATATCACTTTTTGTTTTTAAAATATATCCGAATAAAATCGGAAGCTTTTTTTCAAGAAAAGTTTTGCTTATTGCTTCAAAGAGTTCATCATAATCAGAAACTTTATGACAATTTTCTTCAAAATATGAAATTATATCATCTTGAAACTCTTCCATACCAAAGCCCCGTTTAGCTAATTTTATTATAAAGCAATTTTCTTGTAAACTTTTTTTAAATAAGTGTAATTTTACCCTTTAAAACATTCCGTTTTGGTGTTAAAACATAACAGAATGTAATTGAATTTGTATTTATGTCGGAAGTAACTTTTCAGCAAGCGGTCGAACAGATTAAAAGTAACCTTGATATAGTGGATGTTATATCAAAGTATGTTGTGCTGAAAAAAGCAGGCAGAAATTTTCAGGGATTATGTCCTTTTCATAATGAAAAAACGCCATCTTTTGTCGTTTCCCCGGATAAACAAATATTTAAGTGTTTCGGATGCGATGAAAGCGGGGATGTATTTACTTTTTTAATGAAAATCAATAATCAAAATTTTAATGAAATGATTATTGAACAGGCAAATAATCTTGGAATTGAAATTCCGAAGTTTAAAGCAAACGCTTCCGGAATAAATAAAGCCGAAAAAGAACGGCTTTACGATGCTATGGAGCAGGCTGAAAAATTCTTTAACAGAAATTTAACTTCAAACCAAAAAGCTCTTGAATATCTTGAAAAAAGAGGAATAAACGAGGTTGCAATAGGAAAATTTTCTCTGGGGCTTGCGCCTAAAGGAAATTTTGAACTTAAAAACTACTTAACAAATCTTGGTTTTACTGTAGATGAGCTTTCTAAAGCGGGTCTTGTATACGAAAAAGACGGAACTTTTTTTGACAGATTCAGAAACAGAATTATAATTCCCATTAAAAATACAAATTCAAACACTGTTGCTTTCGGGGCAAGGGCAATTTTGGACGGGCAAAACCCAAAATACATAAACTCACCGGAAAGTGTAATTTATAATAAAAGTTCCGTGTTGTTCGGTTTGAATCGTGCAAAAGATTCTATAATAGAGCATGACAGCGTTATATTTATGGAGGGGTATTTTGACGTAATTTCTGCTCACCTTGGCGGGGTTGAAAATGCGGTTGCTACATGCGGAACAGCGCTTACTCCTCAGCACATCAAGCTAATCAGCAGATACAGCCGTTCAAGAAGAATTTATCTTGCGTTTGATACCGATTCGGCAGGCAAAAAAGCGGTTGAGCATGGAGCGGAAGTTATAAAAAATATTTTCAGTAATCTGGGCGATATAAAACAATATGATTCAAATTTCAGGGAAACTTCCGATAATGTATGCGAAATCAGAGTCGTTCAGGAAATTCAAGGCAAGGACCCGGATGAATTTATAAGAGAATTTGGCGGAGAAGAATACTTAAACAGGGTTAAAAATGCACCGCTTCTATTGGATTATCAGATTGAAAAAATCTATGAAGAGATTAAAAATATAAATTTGACTCCGCAGGAAAAAAGCAAATATGTCATACAAATAGCCGAAATTTTGTATCAAATTAAAAGTCCCGTGATTTTGGACGATTATATTAAACAGGCGGCTTTTAAATTGCAAGTCAGTGAAAGTATTTTAAAAACACAAATTCAAAATAAACAGATGGAAGAATTCGGAGTTTTAAAAATTGAAAATGAAAACATAATTAACCCTGTCAGGGTTTCGGTTAAAAATTCCGGCGATTTATATGAATCAATGGAAGAAAATTTAATTAAGCTTGCTTTTGCAGCTAATACGCCGGAAAAAAGAAATTATTTAATAAAAAACATTGAAGGGTATGAATCAGCAAACGATGAAAACTCTAAAATACTTAATACAATTGACAAGAAATTCAGTGAGGTAAATAATGTTGATGAACTAGCAAAAAAACTTTTTTTCGGGTTTTATAACGAACAGCATATCCAAAAAAAAATTTCAGATAACATTTTCTCATCGCATGAATTTAACAACATGACTTACGAAGCATATCAACAGGCGATAGATGAAACTTTATCAAGATTGAAGGATTTGAGAACAAAAAACTTGAAAGAAGAATTAAAGAGAAAATTGAAAGACGGTTCCATATCGGAAGAAGAAAAAATTCAAATTTCAACAAAAATTTTTCAACAACTAAAAAATCAATAAAGATTGGAGAAATTTAATGAGCAGAAAAAGAAATTCTGAGAATTCAGTAATAAATGTATTGGATAAAACTGAAATGATTGAAGAAGATGAATATTTTGAAGGCACAGGTCTTGAAACCGATCAAATATCCAATATCATGAGAACACAGGGCATGACCGGTGCAGAATCTCCTATTACACCTGCATTTTTTGACCAGCAGGATACAGACGGCGACTCTGCTGATAATGACATGACTCCATTAAGAGGGATTTCGGTAGATGACCCTGTCAGAATGTATTTAAGAGAAATCGGCAGAATTAAACTTTTAACTGCTGACGAAGAAATTGATTTGGCAAGAAAAATAGTTGCAGGCGGAAATGCGGGTGCTATTGCCAAGAGAAAACTTGTTCAGGCGAACTTAAGACTTGTTGTTTCTATTGCAAAAAAATATGTAGGAAGAGGCATGCTTTTTCTTGATTTAATTCAAGAAGGAAATCTCGGTTTAATCCGTGCCGCAGAAAAGTTTGACCATGAAAGAGGTTATAAGTTTTCAACTTATGCAACATGGTGGATTCGTCAGGCAATAACAAGAGCCATTGCTGATCAGGCAAGAACAATAAGAATTCCTGTGCATATGGTTGAAACTATCAATAAACTCAAAAAAGTGACAAGAAAATTAGCTCAGGAGCTTGCAAGAAAACCGTCTGAAGAAGAGCTATCAGTTGAAATGGGTATTTCTATCAATAAATTAAGAGAAATAATTAAAGTTGCTCAAGAACCTCTAAGCCTTGAAACTCCTATTGGAAAAGAAGAAGATTCAAGACTGGGTGATTTTATCGAAGATAAAGACGCTGATGCTCCCGTTAAAACAGTTGCACATGAATTATTAAGAGAAGATTTAGCTGAAGTTCTCGGTTCTCTTTCTCCTCGTGAAAGAGATGTTTTAAGACTGCGTTTCGGAATGGATGACGGCAGACAAAGAACACTTGAAGAAGTTGGACAACTGTTCGGTGTTACCCGTGAACGTATTAGACAAATTGAAGCAAAGGCTTTAAGAAAACTTCGTCATCCGAATCGTTCAAAAAGACTAAAAGAATATGTAGAAGTATAACTAAAGTTTAAAAGCATTTAAAATAAGCAGGATAATTTATATCCAGCTTATTTTTTAACTGATATTAATATTCCTTATAAATTAAACTTACTATCGTATTTTCAAAATTCTTTAAAACAGCTTTTCTTTTTGGGGAATTTTGTACAATTATTACAAATATGGTGTCCGTATTTTTTTCGGTTGTGACAAATCCTGCAATAGAGGACATTTTTGACAGAGTTCCCGTTTTTGCTCTTAAGTTATCTTTTAAGAACAATAGTCTTTCATTTAGCGTTCCTTCGGATGAGGTTGCAAACAAGGGCTTGATATTCGTATTTTTAACTAAATCTTCAAGAACATTTGAAACAAACTCACTGCTAACAAGGTTATATCTTGATACACCGCTCCCGTCAGCAATTTTTATGCCGTCTGTTATATGTTTTTCGTTGATTTTATTAAACATATTAATGGCATCATCCAGTGTAGCAGGATGAGCATAATTAATATACTTAGCTGCGGCAACTTTAAACACTACTTCTGCCGAAAAATTATCCGAATTTAAAAGAATTTTTTTTGAAATATCTTCTATTGTGTGTGAAACATAAGCAGCTTTATATGCTCCTGCAGGGATTTTCTTTGAAATTATTTGTCTGTTAAACTTTATTTCATTCTTTTTTATTGCGTTTTGAAGCTTGATATTAAAATTAATTTCAGGCTTTAATACCGGCAGTAATATGTTCTCATCTCTTGCAATATCGCCCTTTAAATTTACAATCGAGGATTCGTCGCCGTATAATCTTTCAAATTTAATTTTTTGAATGCCTGATTCTTTATCAACCGCATTTAATTCGTTTACAATGGGCAGTTTATAATCGTCATTTTGAATAATATCAATTCTTTTTGATAAGCTTGAGCGTTTGATTAAAATATTTGTATAATTATTATCAACAATATAAGGAGTTATTGCCCTTGAAACAGGCCAGATATCATCTTCCATCCAACCTGACGGATATGGTGTTTTGTCGATTATCGTGTCATCTATATAAATATTATTTATTTTAAAATCACGATTTTTTTGTTTAAATTGCGCAAACAATTCTTCCAAATCTGGCTCGGTAAGCAAAGTATCCCCGCCTAATTTAACATAAAGATTATTTGATTTGTCTTTATATAATGCGGTTTCAAATTTATAACCCTGACCAAGTACCTTGTATGCCGTACCAAAGGTTAATGCCTTTAATATGCTTGCGGGATTGAGAAGCTTTTGCTCATTTTTTTTATAAAGAACATCGTTGTTTTTTAAATCTTTAACAAATACACTGACTGTGGATTTTAGTTCAAAATCCGATTGTCTTATGTATTTTGAAATCTCATTTGCATAATTCGGTAAAACAAAAATTAAATAAGTTAAAACTATAAAAACCGTTTTTTTAAAATATTTGTTCAAATTAAATTTCCTCCGGATCGGCTATTCTTCCCTTTATAGCACTTGCAGCGGCTACATACGGGCTTGCAAGATAAATTTTTGAACTTGTATGTCCCATTCTGCCGACAAAATTTCTGTTTGTTGTTGAAATACATACTTCATCCTGAGCAAGTATGCCCATATACCCGCCAAGACATGGCCCGCAGGTAGGTGTTGATATAGCGGCACCAGCTTCAATAAGTGTTTGATAATAACCTTTTTCTATTGATTTTAAAACAATATCCTGAGTAGCCGGTATTACAATCAATCTTACTTTCGGATGGACTTTTTTGCCTTTTAAAATGCTTGCCGCAGCTTCTATATCGCTCAATCTTCCGTTTGTACAACTTCCTATGACAACTTGATTTATTTCTATATTATCTTTAATTGCTTTGGATATAGGGTTTGTATTTTCGGGCAAACTCGGATAAGCAACAGTAGGTTCGATTTTTGATACATCGTATTCGATTATTTTTTCAAAGTGTGCGTCGTTATCGCTTTTTAAATATACTGGTTCTCTTAAACTCCTGTTCTTAAGATATTGCTTTGTAGTTTCATCTGCTGCGATAATTCCGTTTTTTGCTCCTGCTTCAATTGCCATATTACAAATAGTGAGTCTTCCGTCCATATCAAGAGAAGATATTGCATCTCCTTCAAATTCAAGAGCTTTATACAAAGCTCCGTCAACCCCGATATCTCCAATAAGATGCAAAATTAAGTCTTTTGCGGTTACATATTTATTTAATTTTCCGTTGAATATGACTTTTATGGTCGGAGGAACTTTAAACCATGTAGAACCTGAAGCCATAGCGCATCCAAGGTCGGTTGAACCGACTCCTGTTGAAAAAGCACCCAGTGCCCCGTATGTACATGTATGAGAATCGGCACCTATCACCAAATCTCCCGATGTGACTATTCCTTTCTCAGGCAATAAAGCATGTTCTATTCCCATTGTACCGACGTCAAATTTATGCTTTAAATCGTATTCATAAACAAAATCTCTTAATGCCTTGGCTTGACTTGCAGATTTAATATCTTTGTTCGGAACAAAATGGTCGGGAACAAAAACCACTCTTTCTTTGTTAAATACATCATTTAATCCGATGCTTTTAAATACGTTAATTGCTATCGGGCCTGTTATATCGTTAGCAAGTGCAATATCAATATTTGCTTCAATTAAATCACCTGCACAAACATAATCTCTTCCCGAATGCAGAGCAAAAATCTTTTCCGTAAGTGTCATCGGATGAGTCATATTTATCTTCCTTGTTTTGCCTTAATATCAAGAACGTTATTGTGTCCTATAACGTATGCTACGCAAGTTTTTGTGCTCGGAACATACCATGCACAATTTTCCTGAAGACATATTCTGTAATCCGATGCGCCCGCAGAAAGTAATGGGCAATAGGGAAGTTTCTTTTTTGTTGTTACATTTTCCGACATAATTACTATCCTTTATATTTTTGCTTTTTCTAACTCTATACCTTGTTTAATAAGATTGCATTTTGTTTCATCGCATCTTTTTTCTTCTTGTTTATAAATTCTTGTTCTGTTTATCACTTCATCAAAATCTATTTGATGAGCGTCAAAATCAGGACCGTCAACGCAAGCAAATTTAACCTTTCCGCCAACAGTAAGTCTGCAAGCCCCGCACATACCAGTTCCGTCTACCATAATCGGATTCATTGAAGCTTCGGTTTTAATTCCGTACGGTCTTGTTAATTCGGCAACCGCTCTCATCATGGGCATTGGACCTACCGCAATAACGTAATCTACTTTTTCTTTGTCCATAATTTCTTTTGCAACATTTGTTGTAAAGCCTTTTATGCCGTAGCTTCCGTCATCCGTTGTTATATGGAGTTCCGTTACTGCTTTTCTCATTTTATCTTCCCAGAAGATTAAGTCTTTTGTTCTTGCTCCCATTACCATATGAACTTTGTTTCCCGCATCTTTGAATGCTTTTGCAATTAAATAACAGGGAGCTGCTCCATAACCTCCCGCAACACAAATAACAGTTCCGTAATTTTCAATATGCGTCGGCATACCCAGAGGCCCTGCGATATCCTCTATAAAATCTCCAACATCAAGATTTGCAAGTTTTTTTGTAGTGTAGCCTACTGCCATATATACTATGGTAAGGATTTCATTTTGCCTGTCATAGTCTGCTATTGTGAGCGGTATTCTTTCCGAGTTTTTATCGGTTCTTAAGATGATAAACTGCCCTGCTTTAGCATTTCTTGTAATAAAAGGAGCATGTACTTTTATCTCGTATTGATTTTTACACAATTCTTTTTTATATAAAATTTCGTATCCCATATTTTTTCCTCTAGTAACATATATTTATTTAATATAATATATTAAAAAGTTGCTTGATTGCCAGTTTTGAACAAAAATTAACATTTTAGATATAAATTTTGTGATATACCTTTTTGCCTTTTTTTATTTTTATTCCGTTTTTTAAATCCTCTTTTGAGATTAAATGGTCGATTTTATCTGCCTTTATGCCGTCAAGACTTATCCCGCCCTGCTGAATAAGTCTTTTTGCTTCTCCCTTACTTTGGCAAAGTCCTGTTTCAACAAGAACGTCAACAAGAAATATATTATCTCCGTCGATATTTAGTTTTGTAGAAGGCATATTATTATCATCCACCCCCCGGCTAAACAGTGCAATAGCGGATTTTTGTGCAATATCAGCTTCTTCTTTACCATGGACAAGTTTTGTAAGTTCATAAGCAAGTATTTCTTTTGCTTTATTTAATTCTGCTCCTTCCCAGTTTTCCATTTGCTTAATTTCTTCAAGGGGCAAGAAAGTGAGCATTTTAATACATTTTAAAACATCGGCATCTTCAACATTTCTCCAGTACTGATAAAAATCATAAACCGAGGTTTTGTTTTTATCCAGCCAAACAGCACCTGAGGCGGTTTTACCCATTTTTTTACCTTGAGAATTGAGTAGTAAGGTTATAGTCATAGCATGAGCATCTCTGCCCGTCTTTTTTCTTATTAATTCCGTTCCTGCCAGCATGTTTGACCATTGGTCGTCACCTCCGAATTGAAGATTGCAGTTTAAATGATTGTTTAAATAATAAAAATCATAAGCCTGCATAATCATATAATTAAATTCAAGAAAGCTTAAGCCATGTTCCATCCTTTGCTTATAGCATTCCGCTCTGAGCATATTGTTAACAGAAAAACAAGCGCCAACCTCTCTTAAAAGTTCAACATAATTCAATTTCAAGAGCCAATCAGCGTTATTTACCATAACAGCTTTGTCTTCGCCAAATTCAATAAATCTTTCCATCTGCTTTTTAAAGCATTCGCAATTATGGTCTATTGTTTCTTTTGTCATCATAGAGCGCATATCGCTTCTTCCCGAAGGATCGCCTATGTGTCCCGTTCCTCCGCCGACAAGTACAACCGGTTTATTTCCTGCCATTTGAAGTCTTTTCATTAAACAAAGCGCCATAAAATGCCCTACATGAAGCGAATCGGCAGTCGGGTCAAAGCCTATATAAAACCTTGCATCACCTTTATTTATAAGATTTTTAACTTCTTCTTCGCCTGTAATTTGAGCAATAAGTCCTCTTTGCTTTAATTCTTCAAATATTTCCATAACTTTTCCTTAAAAAATAATCTCTCAGATATTATAGATTATACAAAATCAAGGATAATTTACAAAAAAAGAAGATTGTCTTTAATCTATTTTCTTACGGCAAGGTTGCAATCCGTTATTTTGTTTCTTTTACTGCATTCTTCCCAGCGGGTTATAACTTCACAGACAGACACGTTATTTTTTGTGATTTTATGAAAATATGAATTTGAAGCCCCTGTTTTATATGCAATACAGGTTAAAATATCTCCAAGATAGCTTTCTTTATTGTATTTTACGCTAAGTTTTTTTAGAACATGGCTGTTTTTAAAATTTTCATCTGCGGTTGTTTCAACTAAATTCAGGTAGCTTTTATTGTTGACATGATTATTGAAATCTATATCGCTAAGATTTGTTTGATGAACAACGGAAGTTATTTCTTCTTTTAAGTCCGGCAGGGTAAATTTTTTATGTTCACCAAGAGAATATTCTTCTGTTGTTTTAATATTGTCAAACAGACGGGCTGTTGTATGCGGTCTTTTTGTATTACTGTTTAATATAAACGAGCAGGCATCGCCTGAAGCAAATATCTTTCCGTTATGTTTTAATTCAAAATCTGAGTATATTTTTAATTTTGAAACCTCTGAAAGCCAAGAAGCTACTTCAATTTCCTCTGACCAGAAAGGAAGTTCGTCTTTAAATTCTATATTAAAGCCTGCTATAACCCAGTATAAATCTTTATCCGCTATATCAAATGCTGCCAGATTGTTTTTTGTCATATACCTTGCAAAGCAATCCTGAAAATACATAATAACAGATATTGGTCTTAATCTGTAATTTATATCCATTGCATCATTTGTTATTATGTAATTTTGAATATACTTAGACATTTTGTATGCTCCGTAAATGTGTTTGTTTTAAATATTAACATGAAAAAACTAATCGTTTAGCTTATTAATATCAACTATTACTTTTTCTAATTCCTCCTCGGAATTTGCTCTCCATTCTGTTTGAGGCTTTCCGTCAATAATAGAATGAAATTTTTCATCTAAAATTTGGGACAATTTTGCAAATTCTCTTAAAGTGTCAGATATCTTGTCGTTGGTTTTTTCATACATTTTTGATGCTTTTCGCTCAAGTTTTTTCATATTTATCCAGCTAAATGCTTTTAATACTTTATTTTTTTCTTCACCCGTAAGAACATAAAATTTGTAGCTGTCTTCGCTTTCAGGCAGGGTTATGGGTGTTTTTGTATGTAAATAAAGCCAGCTTGCATCAATGTGAGAGGGCTTGTATTTTGGTAAAACCTGACAAATAGTATCATATCCCGGGCTTTCCAATACGTCATATACTTTTATGGCTTTTGCAGTCTGCAATTTAAGTCCTATTTTTTCTTTAAGGCTGTATTTATTATTTTTTTCAAGCGCTTCGCATGCTATGTCATTGAATTTTATTGTGCAATCCTCGATAGAAGAATCTTTAAATACACCTTTTGGAACTCTAACAATATGTACACCGCTAAATGTTTGCGGATTGATTTTACCTATTTGCATTTACTTTCCCTTTTAAAACATGCTCTTAAAATTATAAAACATGTGAAAAAAAATTCGTGCGTAGTATGCAATTTAATACCGGACTAAAAATATGGAGAACAAAACAAGAACTATTAATTTCTCAATAGTTCCCATTAAAAAAGCGGATGAAACTCCGCTTTAAATTTTTTTAAACTAAACCCAATACTTTTTTGTACCAACCGAATGTTTCTAATTCCAATCCGTTGAATGTTGTTTTCAAGCATTGTTTTTTCAAGTAATGCTGAAACTCTTCATTGAATTTTGATTTTACCGGGCTTTGGTTTTTTAAATTTTGAGTAGCAAGCGACATAGAGAACCTCCTAGCGAATTACAACTAACAACTGAACTTTTGTATTATTATAGCACAAAGTAAATAAAAAGTTACATTAATAATCAAAAATAGCCCATAAAGACTAGATAAATAAGGGTATCAGGTACAATTTACAATTGTAACATTTGTAATATTTTTTAATATTTAATTTTTGTTCTTCCTGAGACAATTTTAAGCAAAAAACATTAAGTGTAATTTTTACAATATTAATAACATCATTTAGAGGATTGCAATTTAAAAATAAGGCATGCTATAAAGTAATGCTTTAATGCCTAAACGGTATTAACAATTTTTTCCAAATATTTTCCGTATCCGTTATTTTTATATTTTTTTGAAATATCAAGTAATTTCTTGTTGTCTATATAGCCCATTCTATATGCAACTTCTTCAATTGATGCTATTTTCATACCGGTGTTAATTTCCATGGATTGAACAAAGTTTGAAGCTTGCAGAAGGCTTTCAAAAGTTCCTGTATCAAGCCATGCAAAACCACGCCCCAGTATTTCAACCTTTAATTCATTTTTTTCTAAATATATTTTATTTAAGTCGGTAATTTCCAATTCTCCTCGTGCCGACGGTTTTAGAGTTTTTGCATACTTAACAACATTGTTATCGTAAAAATATAGACCCGTTACGGCATAATTTGATTTCGGACGGGCTGGTTTTTCTTCAATGGAAATTGCTTTATTGTTTTTATCAAATTCAACCACGCCAAATCTTTCAGGGTCTTGAACCTGATAACCGAATACCGTTGCGCCGTGCGTTCTTGTGCCGACTTCTTTTAACATTGAAGAAAATCCGAATCCGTGGAATATATTATCCCCTAAGATAAGTGCAACGGGAGAATTTTGAATAAAATCTTCGGCTATCAGAAAGCTTTCCGCTATTCCTTTCGGAACTTCCTGAACAGCATAAGAAAATTTTACACCTATCTGGCTTCCGTCCCCGAGTACTTTTTTAAAATTATCAATATCATAAGGATTTGTGATAATTAAAATATCCCGAATACCTGCCAGAAGAAGTGTTGTAATCGGATAATAAATCATCGGTTTATCATACACCGGAAGCAGTATTTTTGATATCGGCAAGCTGGCAGGATAAAGCCTCGAGCCTGCGCCCGCAGCTAAAATAATACCTTTCATTTATTTTTCTTCCTTGGGTTCTTCAACTGTGGCGGGTTTATTTTTATTTGCTATAATTTCTCTTACTTTTGCCTCAATTTCATTTAAAATTTTAGGATTTTGTTCAAGAAATTCTTTGGCTTTTTCTCTGCCCTGACCTAATTTTTCGTCGTTATAGCTGAACCATGCACCTGCTTTTTTAATGATATCAAAGTTTACTGCAACATCAATAATATTACCAAGTGCGCAAATACCTTTTCCGTATATGATATCAAATTCTGCAACTTTAAAAGGAGGTGCTACTTTGTTTTTAGCTACTTTTACACGAACTCTGTTACCTATATCTTCGTTGTCTTTATTTTTAACGCTGTCGCATCTTCTGATATCAAGCCTTACGGATGCATAATATTTTAATGCGTTACCGCCCGTTGTTGTTTCAGGGTTGCCGAACATAATACCGATTTTTTGTCTTAATTGATTGATAAATATAACCGTGGTATTTGTTTTTCCTACTATACCAGTTAATTTTCTCAGTGCTTTTGACATCAATCTGGCTTGAAGCCCCATTTGCTGTTCATCCATTGCTTTTTCTATTTCGGCTTTTGGAACTAATGCTGCAACCGAGTCTATAACTATAACATCAATTGCACCCGAGCGTACAAGTTCTTCGGTTATTTCTAAAGCCTGCTCGCCTGTATCCGGCTGTGAAATTAAAAGCTGGTCAACATCAACTCCTAAATTTCTTGCGTATTCAGGGTCAAGTGCATGCTCTGCATCTATGAATGCTGCTATTCCGCCTTTTTTCTGGCAATTTGCTACAATATGCTGTGCTAAAGTTGTTTTACCCGATGATTCAGGGCCGTAGATTTCAATTATTCTTCCTCTGGGTACACCTCCTATACCCAGCGCAAGGTCAAGTGCCAGCGCTCCCGTCGGGATACATTCGCAGTTAACGCTTGTTTTATCCCCGAGGCGCATAATTGAGCCTTTACCGAAATCTTTTTCGATTTTATCAAGAGCCATTTTAAGAGCTTTGTTTTTACCCTCTTGAATTGCTTTTAATTCTTTATCATCAACTTCATTAACTTCCTTAGCTTCTTTTATGGCAGCACACATAAATATTTCCCCTTTATCTTTTAAATAATTCTATTTGCTATAATTATAAAATAAAACCGCAAAAAATGAAAATTTTGAAACAATTCTATATTTTTTCAAAATCAATAATACCGTGTTTGCACAGCGGGCATATAAAATCTTCGGGTAACGTTTCACCTTCATATATATACCCGCATATTTTGCATCTCCAGCCCGATTTTTTTGTTTTTTCAGGTTTTGGTTTGATGTTATTTTGATAAAAATCGTAAGTTACGGTTGAATTATCGGACAAAATTTCAGCATCGGTTACTTTTGCAACAAACATTGTATGTGTATCAAAGTCTAATTGTTTAATAACTTCGGCTGAAATATAGGAATTTGTATTTTTTGTAATATATATAATTCCGTTTTTGCTTCTTTTAATATCTTTAAAGTTGTCAAATTTGTTTACGGATTTTCCTGATTGATACCCGAAATGTTTAAAAATTTCAAAATCTGATTTGTCTGTAAGAACAGATATGTTAAATTTTCCTGTTTTTTTAATTATATCGTTTGTATAATTCATTTTGTTTACGCAGATTGCAATTTGACAGGGGGATGAAGTTATCTGCATAACGGTATTTATAATACATCCGTTATCTTTTTTATCGTATGAAGTTAATACATATAAGCCGTAACCTATTTTAAAAAGTGCGTTTGTGTCCATTTATCCTCCTTAAATATATTATTCATCAAAATTTATCTTAAAAGTGTATATTGATATTATAAATGCAATTAAAGTTATTAAAATAAGTATATATTCTACCCCGAATTTTTCCCCTATTAATCCGAAAGGTATAAGCATAATTGAACCTACGGCAAGAGTAAATCCTTGGATTATACCTGAAATTGTTCCTGCGTTAGAAATAATTTTTTGAGCATGTGCCAATACACATCCTGCTGCAAGTAAAATAAAAAATCCTAAAACAATAAGAATTATAATCGGAAATATTTTGCTATATTTTAAAGAAACGATAAAAGCCAAAGTTAAAGGTAAAAGCGGAATATAAGAAGTAATAATCATCCCTTTTAATTTGATTGTTTTTTCAAGTTTAGATGCTGCTATCATACTAAAACCGCTTGTTATGTAAAATATTGTCATAATAATACCGGTTTGAGCGAGCGTAAAATCAAACTTTTTCAAAAGAAAAGGAATATATGTTCCAAAAGACATGATAAGCCCCGCTTTTATAATTGTAACAAGTATTAAAAACATACAGACTTTGTTTTTTAAAATTTCTTTTATTGCTTCTTTAAAGTTATTCTTACAGCTAAGTGTACTTTTATTCAGTTTGGGAACATAAAACAGCATAAAAAAGCCGAGTAAAATACCAATTAAACCTGTATAGATAAAGTTTTCGGAGCCGAATGTTTTTATAACACAGGTTGAAAAATAAGGACCAGATGCATAACCTATTGTTCCGAGCCCCAAAAATAAACCCATTGCGCTCGATAATTTTAAATTATCAACATAATAATTTTTTATCATGGTTGTAACCTGCGGATGATAAAAAGCATTTCCAAGCATCCCTAAAATTAAACACAGAGTTAAAGCAAAAGAATTTGAAGATACAAACCCTAGAGGCATAAATAAAGAAGCAAAAATCAACCCGAAGAACATAAAAATCCTCTTGTTCAGCCTGTCCGAAATATACCCGAACAACGGTTGAAGAATTGAAGATATGCTATGACCCACGGCAATTACTAAGCTTATTTGTGCGAGATTTATATTTAATCTTTGAGCAATAACGGGATATAGAGGAATTAAAATAGCGGCATACATATCAAGAAAAAAGTGCCCGCCCGATAAACCGTATAATGTTCTTTTAGCTTTATCCATTAATCAAAACTTTCCTTAAAACCCCTTGATTTTTATTTAAAAGTTTCGTGGCTTCTTCTTTTGATATATTGTTCCTGATTGTTAAAACTGTGGTTTTAACCTGCCAGTCGCAATCTATAAGTATTTTTTTTGCATAATCTTCGTCAACGTTGCATAAATCAACAACTATTTGAACCGCTCTTTTTTTGAGTTTTTCGTTTGTTGCTTTAACATCTATCATAAAATTTTCATAGGTTTTTCCTATTTTTATCATGGAAGCGGATGTTAGCATATTTAAAACCATTTTTTGCGCAGTTCCCGCTTTCATTCTGCTTGAGCCTGATATAGCTTCTGCTCCAACCGTTGTTACTATTTTTACATCTGCATCATTTAAAATTTTTGCTTTATTATTGCAGGTAACGGCTATTATTTTTATTCCTTTTTCTTTAGCGCATTTGTTTACTCCAAGAAGATAATTCGGATTTCCGCTTGCGGAAATCAACACGCATACATCATTATAATCAAGCACTTTTGCATCATTGTATCCTGCTTCAAAATCATCTTCCGCACCTTCAATTGCAAACCTTAATGCCTTGTCTCCGCCTGCAATAATACCTTGAACCATGCTATGGTCAACTCCGAATGTAGGCGGACATTCCGATGCATCCAAAACCCCGAGTCTGCCTGATGTTCCTGCGCCAAAATAAAAAAGTTTTCCTCCGGACAGAAATTGATTTGAAATAATATCAACAGCTAAAGCAATGTTGCTTAATTCTTTTTCAACTGCAAGCGCCACAAGTTTATCTTCGTTATTGATTTTTTTTACGATTTCATAAGTTGAAACCAAATCAATGTCTTTGGTATTTTCGTTTCTGTTTTCGGTAATTATTTTATTCATATTCCTTATTATAACCCGATATAGTATAATTAAGTCAAATGAATAACACGCTCGAAATAAAAAAAGTTATAGGTTTGATGTCGGGGACTTCATGCGATTCTATTGATACCGCATACTGCAAAGTTTATCCCGATTTAAGAGTTGAACTTGTTAAGGGCGTAAATTATCCTTATCCTGATAATGTAAGGAGCATGATATTCAAGGCATTTAGGGGTGAAATCAGTATTAAAGAACTCTGCCAGCTTAATTTTTTAATAGGTGAATGTTTTGCACTTGCTTCAAATGTTTTAATTAAGGAATTCGGCAAACCCGATTTTATATCCAGCCACGGACAAACGGTTTATCATTATCCGTTTGATGAAAATTCGGATAACTTGAGTTTAAAAAGCACGCTTCAAATAGGCGAAAGCTCCGTTATTCAGGCTAAAACGGGATGTACGGTTATATCAAATTTCAGGGAAAAGGATATTGCATACGGCGGAGAGGGTGCGCCTTTGGTTTGTTTTGCGGATAGTATCTGGTTTAAAAATTCAAATACACTCGTTCAGAATATAGGCGGAATAGCAAATGTTACGGTAGTTGCCGATAATATTGAAACATTCGGATTTGATACGGGATGCGGAAACATAATGATAGATTATTGTGCAAATAAATTTTTTAATCAAAAATTTGATAAAGACGGCTTAATAGCTAATTCGGGAAAAATATCAAAGGATTGGCTTGAATATTTGCTTAAAGATGAATACTATTTTAAAAAACCTCCAAAAACTACGGGAAGAGAATATTTTTCACCCGAATATATCGAGCGGGCATTGAAATTTGCACCCGAAAAACCTGAGGATATTATTGCTACACTAACGGCGCTTACCGCCAAATCAATCGTTTTATCTTACGAAAGATTTATTTTTAATAAAACAAAAATTAAAAATGTGGTTATAGGAGGGGGCGGAGCATATAACCCCGTTATGATGCGGTTGTTAAGAGAATATTTGCCCGAAAATATAAATCTTAAAACCCATGAAGACTATAATATTTCAAATAACTATAAAGAAGCTATGGCTTTTGCGCTTCTCGGGTACTGCACATATTACGATATACCAAATAATGTTCCGAGCTGTACGGGTGCAAGTAAAGCCGTGGTTTTAGGCAAAATAACAAAATAAACTCAGTCCGGAAGCTTTAATACGGCGCTATGTCTTTTTTGCGTTTTATTTTCTTTTCTGTAAGAAAAAAATTTATCATTATCTAAAACGGTACAGTATGGACATACGTCAATTTTATCAATTCCTGCTTCTTGCAGTTGTCTTTTGTTTATTCCTTTTAAATCCGCATAGTTTTCTCTAAACAGTCCCGACTTATCATTTACGGTTTTTTTAAGTTCCGATATTGCTTCGGTACTTGTTTCGAAGCAGGAAAAAGAAATACAAGGACCAATAAGGGCTGTAATATTTTCAGGTTTTGAATTGTATAATTCTTCCATTTTTAAAAAAGTTTTTAAAGCTATTTTTTGAGCCGTTCCTCTCCAACCGGCATGAGCTATTGCACCTGTATTATTTTTTGAATCATATAAAATAACAGGGGTACAATCCGCAAAGCTTAAGTATATTGCAAGTTTTTTATCGTCTAAAATCAAGGCATCCGTTTGGTCATAAGTATTTATATTTTCTTTTGCAATATCAATATTTGCACTATGCACCTGAGCCGGATGTTTTAAATTTTCGGGTTTTATATTAAGATATTTACTGAGAGGATTTATATTGTCTTTTACGATAAGTTCTCTTGAAGTAAAAAAATGAGGAACATATTCAAGTAAATCAGAGTAATATACATCCTTATTTAAGACTTTTTTAACTTTAAACATAAAGCAATTATATCACATTGGAAAAGAGGATTTTATGTCTGATAAAATTTCATATGAAACAACGGGTACATGCTGTAGATTGATGAATGTGGAAATTGAAAACGATATTATAAAAGATGTTGAATTTATCGGCGGTTGCAACGGCAATTTACAGGGTATAAGAAATCTTATTAAGGGATTAAATATAGAAGAAGTTAAAAGCAAATTAAAAGGAATAAGCTGTAACGGCAAACCTACAAGCTGTCCCGACCAGCTTGCAACTTGCCTTGAACAGTATATTAAAAATAAAGCAAAAGCAAACGTCTAATTTTCTTTTATGTAATACGATTTTGTAATAGTGCAATCAGTTTTTATTTTTTTATAGAAATTATCTTTTTTATCTGATAACTGATAATCAATTCCGTATTCGGTCATTCTTGGAAGAATTGAGGCGTCATCCTCGTCATAAGGTGTTTTATCCATATAAACGGATATCTTCTTACCGTATAAATTATTGTAAAAATTATTCATAACATATGTTTTATAAGCCGTAACGGAAATATTTTCTTTTGCCGTCCATAAGCCGTTTAAGATAAGAAGTACCGATAAGATATAAAAAATTATATTATTTTTCCTGAAGAAAAAGAGAACCGTAACACTTGATAAATATAACCACGGAACAAATCTTGCCCACCAGCATACGGGATTTAAGAATGTCGAAAGATATATTATTGAAAGTAATATTGCATATTTTTTCTTTCTGAATAAAAATAATGAACCTAAAATTGTTAAAATAAAAATACCCGAGTAAAGATGCCCGAAGCCCGACAATCTAACGTCTTCCGATATAAACGGCATGTCGAAATGGTTTGTAAAAGGAATTTTCCAGAAAATAGGAGGAGTTTCGGGATTTCCTATTCTTGAATCCGAAGCTGATGAAAACATACTTCTTATGAATTTATACATATATGGTTTTTTATCAAATTCAATCGGGTTTTGTTTTGTCATAAAATCAAGTTTATTGTAGCCGATTGACGGATAAAAGGGATTTTTAAATTTAACAATATTAGTTACATACGGCTGAAAACAGAGTGAAAAACCAAGTATTAAAAAAGCTAAAAATACTTTTAGTTTTTGTTTTGAATGGTTGATAAAAAGATAAAACGCAAAAATAATAAATGTATTTAAAACTCCTGTATATTTTGTACCTACTGCCATAATTGAAGCAATAACAAGGAACACAGTATTTATTTTTATATTTTTTTTATTTTGAATTAAAGAAAGTGAAAATAATTGTATTAAAAATATATAATACAAAATAAAATCAACCATTTTTGTATTCATCTGGCAAATAACGACCGGGCATAGAAATATACAAAAACTTAAGATAAGAGATTTAATTTTATTTAGTTTATTTACTCTGAAAAAATAATACGAGTAAAATCCGCCGAGGAAAATAAAAAGAAAATTAATAACCTTAGATGATTCCATATTGCAAAAAAGTAAATAGAAGTTGCTTCTTATAAGTTCAGCAAAATTTGGGTAACTTCCCGCAAAAAGAAGATTATAGAAGATGTTATTTTTGTTTGCAAATGTTGTTATATCTTGATATATAGGATTATAGCCGAGTTTAAACAGGTTTTCGATTGTAAAATGATAGCATCTGCCGTCAAATGATGTATCTATAAATAAATTTGCAAATATTAAAGACAGGATAAATATTGCAATAAATGAGAAAAATATCAATAAGGAATGTTTTAGTCCTTTTGTTTTAAAAATTACAGAAAACGGAATAACCAATGAAATTAAAATATAAGAATAATTAACAGGAATATTGAATATAAAACCGATATTGGATAATGCAAAAATTAAAAACAGAAATACAATTACAAAAAAAGAAATGTCTAATGAAATTTTTTTCAAAAAAACCTCCTTTTTTGCGTTAATTAAAATCTTTCAAAAATTGTATTTATGTTTCTTAAATACTTTTCTTCATTGAAGCATTCCGCTATTTCTTCATTGGAAAGATGTTTTTTCATATTTTCAATAAAGCTTCCGTTATTTTGAAGAGCATCAAGTGCTTCTTTTTGGACTATTTGATATGCCTCTTCCCGAGTCAAGTTATGCTCCGTCAATTTTAAAAGACAACTTTGCGAATAGATTATATCACCATATTTTTTGGTGTTTTTAATCATATTTTCTTCTTTTACAACAAGATTTTCCATAACATTTTTAAATCTTGCAAGCATATAATCTATTAAGATTGTTGAATCGGGAAATATTATTCTTTCAACGGATGAATGCGATATATCTCTTTCGTGCCACAAGGTAATATTTTCCATGGCAGCAATGGAGTTGCTTCTTAAAATCCTTGCAAGACCCGAAAGATTTTCGCTTGCAATCGGATTTTTCTTGTGAGGCATAGCAGAAGAACCTTTTTGACCTTTTTTAAATCCCTCTTCAACTTCCAAAACTTCAAATCTTGAAAGATGCCTTATTTCAACCGAAAAATTTTCTATAACACATCCGATTAGAGCAATAGCGCTGATGAATGCTGCATGTCTATCTCTTGAAATTATCTGGGTTGAAATTTTTGCGGGTTTTAAGCCTAATATTTTACAAGTTTCTTCTTCTACTTTGGGGTTTATATTTGAATATGTCCCGCAAGGACCTGAAATTTGCCCTTGAAGAATTTCATTAAGTATATAACTAAAGCGTTCTTTTGCTCTTTGAAGCATATCAAGAAGATTTAAAAGTTTAAAACCGAATGTTATAACTTCCGCACCCATGCCATGGCTTCTTCCGAGGCAAATTGTGTGTTTGTGTTTAAATGCCATATTTTTAACTGTTTCAATCAGTTCATCCATATCTTTTAAGATAATATTTGATGCATCTTTAATTTGAAGAGCAAAAGCTGTATCTATGACATCCGAACTCGTAAGTCCTTTATGAATATATGGAGAATACTTACTTCCGACATTTTCGTTAACATTTTCAAGAAAAGCTATAACATCATGTCTGGTTATCTTTTCGATTTCGTCAATCCTTTTAACATCAAATTTGGCGGTATTTTTGATATTTTCATAAACATCATTTGTAAATTCGCCCAGATTTACCCTTGCTTTAATAACAGCAAGTTCTACCTCTAAAAAATAAGAAAATTTTTTATCCAGTTCCCATATTGCCGACATTTCGGCTCTTGAATATCTTTCAATCATATAATTATTATACAATAAATTTTATTATCGGGCTGTATTTATTCTTCTTCTGTACTTTTAAAATTTTCCAATAGTTTCTTTATTGTACTTAAGTTCACAGTAACTTCGCCATTTCTGTTACTTGATGTTTCCATTTTGTTTGCAGATATAAATATATATCCGTTTACAGGTTTTAAGATATTATGTTCAAGCTGGTATCGTATTTTTTGTACGGGTATACCAAGTTCTTCTGCAGCCTGATTTTTATTGTAGCATTTTTTATATTCGCCTTTTTCATTAACGGCATAGAAAAATTTACTGTTTGCCCATTTTTGCATTATTTCAATGATTGCCGTATCGATTATTCTGTTGCCGTCAACATCTTCTCTTTCAATCATATCGGAATAAGCAAATGAAAAACCTTTTGTGGCATTTGGAGTATTAACAACCCGTTTTATTGTTTGTGCACATATTCCAAGCTCATCTGCCGCAATAAATACACTCGGATATTTTGTATAATTTCCGCTGCTGTCAATTGTATAAACGGGTTTATTGCCGATTCTAAGCGATTTTTCGATTATTTTTTCCATTTTATTTTTGTCTAAAATAATATCGCCGTCTTTATCCTTTTGTTCCACTTCATTAGCATATACGAATATATATTTTCCGGTTGTTTTTGCGCCTTTTCTTAAGACTTCGCCTATACTCTTTTCTGAAATTCCTAGTGTTTCAGAAGCTTCAACGGTGCTTGCAAATCTTTGATATTCGCCGTTTATTTTAAGTGCATATATTGCAGCTTTTCTTTTGGGTATCCTTTCCGTAAGTAGTTTTTCTATTTTATCGCTGTCAACAATTACTTTTCCGCCTTCTAATCTTGTTTCGACTTTTCCTGCACCTGCGACTACTTTACCGCTAACGGTTTTAAGGTCTCCTCCAATAGCGTAATTAATTGACTGATATGATACGCCGAGATATTCTCCTGCTTCTTGCTGATTAGCAAATGTTTTATAATTTCCGTCTTCAGAGATTACATAAATCGGCTTTTTTCTTTTTGTAAATGCTTCGTTTAAGATACTCTCAACTTTGGATTTGTTTAGACTTATATTTCCATCCTCATCTTTTTCTTCTACATTTTTTGCAGGTATAAATATGTATCCGTTCAGGTCTTTTACGTTTTTTTCCGTATATTTGATTTTTGAACTTTTTACACCTAGAACTTCTGACACCTCGTTTCTGCTTTTGTATTTTTTATAACTGCCGTCGTATCTGAATGCATATATGGATTCTTTTTTGTTGTCTTTTTCTGCGTTTTTAATTATTTCTTGGATTGTATCGAAATCTGCCGTGTCACCCTCGTATTTTTCAATTTTGCTTGCAGGAACAAAAATTAGTCCTGCTGTTTTTTTTCTTGAACCTGCCACCACCTGACTAATAGAATTTTTAAGCGCTCCGAACACCCTTGCGGCAATGTTTTGGCTGTCCAATCTCATATAATTGCCATAAGAATCAATTACATAGACGGGATTTTTTTTGCCTTTAAAAAACGGTTTTGTAATATTATTTTGATTTTGTCTTATGTTTATTGCTTGATAAACCGGAAAAATACGCATTTTTATGCCTTTCTTTGACTTTTAATTTGGGGTTTTAATAATTACAAAACCAATAAAAAAATTATGTTGCTAAAACTTTATACTAAGTTTACTTGTATATTTTTTGGATATAGAATTTTTATATGAATAAAATATTAATTATTGATGACGATAGTGCTATTTGCGAATTAATTAAAATAAATCTGGAATTAGTGGGATATGAGTGCATATATTCTACGGATCCTGTCAGGGGATATGCTCTTGTAAAGCAGGAAGAACCTGCCCTTATAATACTAGATGTTATGATGGGAGATGTTAACGGGTATGAAGTTGCAAAGAAAATAAGGCAAACTCCGGAAATATCAAATACTCCCATAATAATGCTAACGGCACTCGGTGAGTTGAATAATAAACTTGAAGGTTTTAACTCGGGAGTTGATGATTATCTCGTTAAACCTTTTGAGATAGAAGAACTTAAAGCAAGAGTACTTGCGCTTCTAAACAGGTCGGGACAGGAATTAACATCTCTTAGAGTCAAAGAAGTATTATCAAAAGGTGATATAACATTAATTCCCGAAAGTTATTCGGTTAAAATACTTGATAAACAAACTCGTCTTACTCCGATAGAATTTGAAATTTTAAATGTTCTTATGCAAAATGAGGGTTCAATGGTCAGTGCCAAAACTCTTCTTAAGGAAGTATGGGGTTACGATGATGAAAATGATATAGACACAATAAGAGTTCATCTTACTCATTTAAGAACAAAAATTGATAAAATTTCTTTGAAAAAAAATAAATATATTCAGACTATATATGGTGGCGGATACAGACTTTTAGCTTCCGGTGTAGAAGAAAAATAACAGATATGAAAAGTTTTTCTAATATATGCAAAATTAAACATTTTCTGTTGCTTCTTGTGGGTGTTTTTGTGTTATTCGGAATAAACCATAATACATACAAAATCTGCCAAACAAACAGAATTAATGATATAACCGAAGTTAACCTTATCGACAAAAGAAGAGTTAAGCCGGAAGAGTTGTTTTTAAATTCATGGAATATTATAAAAAATAATTACTACAATAATGACTTAAATAAACAAAACTGGACAAGATGGAAAAAAAGATACGCTCATCAAATAAAATCGGAAGAAGATGCTGCGGTTGCCATAAATTCAATGCTTGCTTCATTGGATGATTCGTATTCAAAATTTATGACAAAAGAGGAATTTTCTCTTCAAAACAGCGCAATAAATTCTAAATTGTATGGCATTGGTATAAATATTGCTTCAATTTCTGGAAAAATATACATAATAAATGTTCTTGAAAATGCTCCTGCTTATAATTCGGGTATAAGAGCGGGAGATATATTGATTAAAGTAGACGATGAAGATGTTAACGGCGAATCTGTTTATCATGTTGCAAGATTAATCAGAGGAAACTTAAATGAAAGCATTTCTCTTGAAGTTTTAAGGGGAACCGAGAAATTTACAAAAACGGTAAAGAGAGAGGAAATTAAAATTAAGACAATAGAAGCCAAGAAACTTGACGATATCGGTTATATCAGAATTTCAAGTTTTATTGGGGCAGATACCGCAAAAGAATTTATTATTGCTCTAAACAGGTTAAAAGATTCAAAAGCATTAATTCTTGATTTAAGAGGAAATTCCGGCGGGTTGTTCCAAAATGCCATAGCTATATCAAGTCTTTTTATGAAAAACGGAACAACGATTGTTAATGTTATTGCAAGACAGGGAAAGAAGAATGTCTACAATGTTGAAAATGACGGTTTTATATATTCTAGCCCGCTTGTAGTGTTGATTGATGAAAATTCCGCATCTGCTTCGGAAATTTTGTCTTCCGCTCTCCATGATAATTCAAGAGCAACGCTTGTCGGAACAAGAACATACGGAAAAGGGCTGGTACAAAAAGTATTTTCTCTTCCAAACCAAGCCGGTATGAATTTAACGATTGCAAAGTACATTACTCCTAAAGGCATCGATATAAATAAGAAAGGTATTGCACCCGATTATACCGTCAAATTTTCACATATGGATTTTATTAATAATGTTGATCCGCAATTGATATTTGCAAAGCAATATCTTGAAAAAGAACTATCCGGAAAGTTATGAAAAAATATATAATTCTAATATTGTTTTTTTTGAGTATTTTTTTATGTTTTATATTTAACATAAAAAGAATAAATGTTCCCTATTTTGACGGGATTTACAAAAATGTAAGCATTGATTTAACTTTAAAAGAGGATAAAGTACCTGAAGTTTTATTTAATGATATCAACTCAAATAAAATTCTTAAAATTGATAAATGCCATTATTTAATCAGTCAGGTAAATCATTTTAAAGTAAATAAAATAGCGGTAAACAATATTGAAAATGTCGAAAAAATTATTCTGTATAACGGAAACGATATTAGCTTTCCCGAAATTCAAAAAGAGATAAATACAGACAATACTAAAGATATTATTTCGTGTTTTAGTATATTTTTACTGTCTTTGTTTTATAATCCATGGTTTTATATTTTATCTTATATTTTTCTTATGCTTTATTTATCGGAATATGGTTGTAAATGCAGATTTTTGCCGTTGATAATATTATCTTTTGCTTTTGTATTAAGAATTTCTTCTCTAAACAGCATTCCTTTTTGGGATGATGAAATATATTCAATTGTTGTAACGGATAAATTTTCTCCTGTTTCAAGTTTGTTTAATGACCCGGGAAATCCACCTTTTTATTTTATTTTATTCAAGTTTTGGAGAATACTGTTTGAAAATGAAAATTTTTTCAGATTTTCTTCCGTTATCTTAGGGCTTTTGTTTAACTTTGCGTTTTTTATCTATCTTAAAAAGAATGTTTCAAGAAAATGCGCTATAACAGGGCTTTTTCTTGTTTCAATAAATATTATCTTAATTTATTTTTCACAGGAAATAAGATGCTATATTCTGCTTATGATGTTAAGCGTTTTATCTTCAATATTTCTGTTTAATTTTAAAAAGAAAAACCAAATCTTCTATTTTATTTCAACTATTGCGCTTTTATACACTCATTTTTACGGTGCTTTTTTATTTTTATACAATTTTATATTCGGTATGTTTTATTTATCAAAAAAGAGAATTAAATCCTTTTTAATATTAAATGCGTTGTCTGCCTTACTATATCTTCCTTTGATTATCTATAAAAGACAAAGTCTTGCTTCCGACTTTAATTCATGGCTCAAAGCACCCCTTTCGGGCGATTTTCATCTTGTATTTAATACGTTCTCGGGAAGTATAATGGTGTTTGGTTTGTTTGTTTTGGGAACGGTATTTATTTATTGTTTTTTAAAGAAAAGAAAACTGAAAATATTTTTAAAATATAATTTTTTTGCAATTATATTTGTATTTTTTGCTTCAATTATTTTTTCTTATTTAATCAAGCCTGTTTTCTTATACAGATATTTTTATATTGTTTATCCTATGTATCTTGCAGTTATCAGCTTATTTGCATCATTGGATTTCAAAACAAAATATAATATTTTACTCTCTTTTATGATTATTTTTATTTTCGGTTTAAATTCAAGATTAAATAAACAAAATCTTTTCTGTAACCACAATCTATATTTTAAGTTTATTCAAAATGACTTGGACTTAAAAAATAATAATATTATCTATATGTCCGATACAGTTAAGGGATATAAAAAATTTGAAGATTTTTTAAATAAGAATAATGCTAAAATTATTTATTTACCCGTAAACAAGGGTATAGAGGATATTAATCCGCTTGAAGATTTTAAAGCTCCATTTGTTGCTTATATTCTAAACCTTTATTTAAAAGATGAAGCAATAAAGCATGCAGATAAAATAGAGCTTTACAAAACGCATCTCGGAGTATTTTTAAAGGGAACATATAAGTAATTTATTTATATGCAATAACTTCAATTTCAACTTTTGCGCCTTTTGGAAGCTTTGCTTCAACACACGAGCGCGCAGGGGATGATATAAAATATTTTGCATAAATTTCATTAAATTTAGAAAAGTTACTCATATCCGATAAAAAACATGTTGTTTTAATAACATCGTTAAATGTATATCCTGCTTCGCTCAGCACCGCTTCAACATTTTTCACAACCTGAAGAGTTTCTTCTTCAATGCTTGAATTGATATATTGGTTATTGTCCGGATTAATTGCAATTTGACCCGAACAATATAAATAATTACATGTTTGAATTGCTTGACTGTACGGACCAACGGGTTCCGGTGCGTTTTTAGTATAAATAATTTTTTTCATATTTTTTCCTATCTACTGTACTGATGATAAAATTTTATATCCTTTATCAACAAGCGCCTGTCTTACGCTTTCAAAATGTTCAAAATTCCTTGTTTCCATAGAGATTTTTAAGTAGCAATCATTAATGTCTGTCCCTTCTCCTCCTTGATTGTGGCGGACTCTTATAACATTAGCACCAAGAGAAGCAATAATAGTACTTACATCTCTTAATTGACCGGGCTTATCCAATAGTTCAATTGTTAGATTTGAAATTCTGCCTGTTTTTAATAATGCTCTGTTTATAACTCTTGATAAAATATTTACATCAATATTTCCGCCCGAAATCAGACAAACTATGTTTTTGTTTTCAAGGGGTATTTTATCAAACATAACCGCAGCAACGGGCAATGCTCCGGAGCCTTCGGCTACAACTTTTTCTTTTTCCATTAAAGTCAAAACCGCACTTGCTATTTCATCATCCGAAACCGTTACTATTTCATCAACATATTCTCTGCAAAATTCATAAGTTAGTTCTCCGGGGAGTTTTACAGCTGTTCCGTCTGCAAATGTACTTACATGCTCAAGTTCTATTCTTCTTTCTTCTTTAATTGATTCATACATTGAACTTGCACCCGTTGCCTGAACACCGTATACTTTACAGGACGGATTTATTTGCTTAATAGTGGAAGCTACACCCGATATCAGCCCTCCTCCGCCTATGGGTACAACTACGGCATTAACTTCGGGAAGCTGTTCAACTATTTCAAGGGCAATTGTGCCTTGACCTGCTATAACATCAATATCATCAAAGGGATGAATAAAAATTCCGCCCGTTTCCTGTTGGAATTTAATCGCTTCTTTATAAGCATCATCATAAACTCCGTCAATAAGTCTGATTTCAGCCCCATAGCTTCTTGTTGCTTCAACTTTTGATATTGGCGCAGTTGCCGGAATGAATATTGTTGCTTTGATATTATTCTTTTGTGCAGCAAGTGCTACCCCTTGAGCATGGTTGCCTGCAGAACAAGCTATGATGCCTTTTTTCTTTTCTTCTTCGGTTAATTTTGCTATTTTATAATATGCGCCTCTTAATTTAAAAGAACCAGTTAATTGCAGGTTTTCCGCTTTTAAATAGATTTTATTTTTACCGCTTAAAGTTTTTGAATCTACAAGACTTGTTTTCCTTGCAACTTCGCTTAAAACTTTTTTTGCATCATAAATTTTTTCCAGAGATAAAAGACCCATAAATTCCTCACATAAATTAATCTTTTAATACGATACCAACTGTATCAATATATTATACTATATATAAAAAAGGGAAATATGGCTATAAGAATTTTATTTATTTTAATCGGTATGGCTCTTGCGGTAAATGTAGTGCTGGCAAGTGTCGGTTTAATTATGGGTGTTAATTTATATAAAGTTTACGGAAAGCAAATTCTTAATTTTTGTTTAGTTTTTGCGGTATTTATTGTTGCAGTGTATACTGTACTTGCAATTATAGGTTTAATATAGGGAGATATTATGAATAACGAAAAATCAGCAATGACCATTGCGATATTAATTTTGCTTGTTATATTTATTGTTTGGTGCAATCCGATTGCAATTGTCGGTGTCGGTGAACGTGGTGTTAAAGTTACATTGGGTAAGGTTTCTCCTAAGAGTTATTCCGAAGGTATCCATTTTGTAACACCTTTTATTTCTAAAATTAAAGCAATGGATGTTAAAACTCAAAAATGGGAAACGGCAACCGAAGTTTATACAAAAGATATTCAGCAGGCAAAAATTAAATATGTGACAAACTATAATCTTCAGCCCGAAAATGTACATAAAATGTATAGAGAGGTCGGCTCTAATTATGTTGAAACCATACTTCTTCCTGCAATAGAAGGTAATATTAAAGATGTTATAGGTAAATGGAACGCTCAAGACCTTGTTGCAAACAGAGCAAATGCAACCTATGAAATATTATCAAAACTTCAAAACCAATTAAAAGACAGATATATTAACGTAACTTCTTTTCAAATTATTGATATAAATTATTCAGAGGTATTTGAAAAGGCAATTGAATCAAAAGTAACGGCAGAGCAGGAAGCTCTTAAAGCTAAAAATAAAACTGTTCAAATTGAAGAAGAAGCAAAACAAAAGTTAATTTCTGCTGAAGCTGAAGCAAAATCAATGAAAATCAGGGCAACGGCGCTGACTCAGAATAAAGCACTTGTTGAATATGAAGCAGTACAGAAGTGGGATGGAAAATTACCCGAATATATGCTGGGTAACAGTGTTCCTTTTGTGAATATGGCAGCTAAGACAAAATAATAAGCAAAAGATAATATAAAAACACCCCTGCTTGCTTGAGAAGAGCTTTTAACTCTTTCTCTTGACTTTCAATTACTCAAAAAAAGTAATTTCGAGTCAATGCAGACAAACAGGGATGTTTATATTGTTCAGACTGAAGTCGATATCAACTTCGCTGACTCTATTATAATGCCAAGTTCTTTTGAATATATAACAATATAATCAAAAATATTAAGTTATATTACAAAATAATGCTGTAATGAATCCAAAAAAGTACACAGAAAGCTAATACCCGATACAAAAACTATTGGATTATTTTAAACAACTTCAACTTTTGGGTTTTTTATGTTTGGTATGCTTGGAATAGAGGCAAGTAAAGAGCTAAGCCTAAAAGACCAACTATACCCCCGATAAATATCATAAGCATAGGTTCAATCAGTTTTGTAAACGCATCAATCGTTGCATCCAGCTTTTTATCGATAAATGAACCGCAGTGGAATAATGAATCACCAAGACGACCTGATTGTTCACCTGTTGCAATCATGAATGTCATCATATTCGGTACTTGGCTTACGGCTCTAAGAGCAACCGAAAGATGCGTACCTTGTTGAACTTTAGCTGCTACATCTTTTATTGCATTTCTTAAAACGAAATTATCCATTGTTAAATTAGCTAACGCCAAACAGTCAATGATCGGAATACCTGCTTCATAAGATACTTGTAAAACCGCAATAAAGTTAGAGAAGTTTGAAAATCTCATCATTTCCGATAACATCGGCAGTCTTAATACGATTTTATCAATAATTTGCCTTACGTCATCCCTTTGATAAAGTTTAAAGCACCCAATCGGAACAAATATAAGTGCCGCAACAACAACAGGCCAATAATTTTTCATAAATACACCCATATTCATGCAGGCTTTTGTTATCGGGGGCAACGGTTTGCCGAGATTATTAAACATTTCATCAAATGCAGGGAATACAAATATTAACATTACAAGAATTGCAATAAATGCCAATGCTACAACAACAGATGGATAAATAAGTGCGCCTATTACCTTGCCTTTAACATTTTCCTGCTTCTTTAATAATTCAAGCATACGGCTTAGTGTTTTATCGAGTTCCCCTGAATCTTCACCGGCTTTAACAAGACCAATATAAACCTTTCCGAATATATGACGGTATTTTTCAAGAGTTTCGCCGAGTGTTGAACCGTCTATGATTTGTTTTCTGAAATCATGTGTAATTTTTCTGATTTTCATTGAATCGGAATTTTGTTCAACGAATAATAACGCTTCAATAATCGGAATACCTGTAGAAGTTAATATCTCAAGTGTTGAGGTAAAATCTATTTTTTCTCTCAAACTTAAAGCGCCAACCGTTTTTGCTGTGCGTTTGCTGTCGGATTTTTTATCTGATTTACTACCGCTTGAGTCCACAACAAGTGTAGGAACTAAGCCCATTTCACGAATTTTTTTTCTTGCATCTGACGGGCTTAATGCTTCAACTTTCCCTGAAACTTGAATTTTGTTATTTTTTAAAGCGTTATATGCATATGTACTCATATTATTCGTCGCCTGCCAAACCTAGTATTCTAACCTGTTCTTCTATTGATGTTTCGCCGTCAAGCACATGTCTTAAACAAGACATTCTGAGCGTTTTCATACCGTGATTAACTGCGTATTCTTCTATTTCAACATCATGTGCACGCTGGGCAATCATTTTTCTAATATCGTTATTTAAAACCATTATTTCCAATACTGCAAGACGTCCGAGATATCCCGTATTTCTGCAACTGGAGCATCCCTTCGGGCGATAAAGTTTTGTTTTGGTCAATTCGCTTATTTCTGACGGATCTGTTAAAATCTGCCTTGCTTCTTCTTCTGTCGGATAATATTCTTCTTTGCAGTTTGGACATAATCTTTTAACAAGACGTTGAGCTACAACACCCGCAAGAGTTGATGAAATCAAATAATCTTTTGCACCCATTTCAATTAAACGTGTAATTGTTGCCGCTGCCGAGTTTGTGTGAATTGTCGATAATACAAGGTGTCCGGTAAGGGATGCAGATATTGCTACTTCAAGTGTTTCATAGTCACGAATTTCCCCGATTAGAATAGTATCAGGGTCTTGTCTTAAAATTGCACGAAGAGAATTTGCAAATGTTATCCCTGCTTTAGTGTTAACAGAGGATTGGTTGATACCTTCAAGCTTAATTTCAACAGGGTCTTCAATTGTGGTTATGTTAACATCATCCGAATTTATATATCTCAAGATTGCGTATAAAGTAGTTGTTTTACCTGAACCTGTAGGACCGGATGTAAGTACGATACCGTTCGGACATGATACAAGATAATTTATTTTTTTGATATCTTCTTCTGATGCGCCAACTATTTCAATTTTTTTAGCTTTTGCTTGCTTTGAGTCCATTTGCGGTGCAAGTACACGAATAACCATTTTTTCACGACCTGCAACAGGGAGAGTATTTACACGGAAATCCTGAGGACGACCGTTGAATTTAACGGTAAATGAACCGTCCTGTGCACGCCTGTGTTCTGCAATGTTCATTCTTGATAGTACTTTGTATCTTGATAATACGGCACTGTCAACTTTTGCAGGAATTCTGAGAACTTCATGCAATGAGCCGTCTATTCTGAATCTTACTCTGTAACCTACGGACAAAGGCTCGATATGAATATCGGATGCACGTCTTTCAACTGCCATTGTAATAATTTTATTTGCAAGCTGTGCAACTGTACCGTCCGAATCCTCTGTTTCCTTAGCGGCATCTTCTTGAAGATTGCTCTGATCGAGCATACTGTTATCTTCTTCAATTTGTTTATACAGATTTTCGGTTTCTTCTTTATCTCTGCTGAAATATGTGCTTAAGAAGTTATCAAATTCAGCATGAGTTACAAGTTTAACTTCGGGTTTATACCCCGTTTGAAAAACTATTTCGTTTATTACCTTGGTGTCCGACGGATTTACCATACCGACAACAAGCTTTTTGTTTGATATACTCAAAGGTATAACTTTATTCAATCGTATAAAGTCTTCGGGAAATACAGATGTTTCAATAGGTAAAGATTGCAGTTGTTCTGTTGTAGCATAATCCATACCCAATTGTGCACCTAGTGCTTCTTTTAAATCTTTGATTTTTACATATCCGAGTTTAACCAGCGTTGCTCCCAGCGGAAGTTTTTGTCTTTTGCTTTCTGCAAGCGCAATGCTCAACTGTCCTTCGGTTATTAAATTTTCTTCAATTAAGATTTCGCCCAGTTTTTTTGTCTGCGGAGCTTTGACATTATTGATATCGTGTGTCGGCTCTTCAACAGGCTGAGGGGGTGTATTTGATGTATTTATCTCAAGATCAATATCATTGTTTTGAGAGTTGTCGTCATCTTCCGATAATATTAAATCATCATCAGTTCCGTCGCCTGCGACATCATCCTGATCTTCCAGTATATCCTGTCCGTCATCATTATCATCGTCAATTTGAATGTCAAAAGATAAATCATCATCAGCTATTGTTAAATCATCATCCGTAAAATCATCGCCAATTATGTTTTCCGGTGATGATTTCTTTTGCGGAGTGAAATTAGTGCCGTATTTTGCATTCATTTCATTGCAAAAATATTCAAATAACGAATCGAACTTATCGTCAAAAGGAATAAAATTAATATTATTTCCGACTACATTTTGCAAATATTCTCTGATTCTCATTTTGTCGGAATTTTTTCCTATTCCGACAAAATAAACGTCATTTTGAATATTCAGCAAAACAAAACCGAGTTCGTCTGCTATTGATAAGTTTATCTTTTGAGCAAGCTCAAAATTTATATTTTTAATTATTCTTGTATAGGTATTAGCGTCCATCTTGCTGTGTTATTTTCTATAAGTCGTATATATTACCGTTTGTACCGTCATCATCTTTTACAATGTGCGGAGTAACAACTATTACAAGTTCTTCTCTGGATTTAGAGCTTGTGTTTCCTCTAAAGAAAGCACCCACTACAGGAAGATCCGCCAAGAAAGGCATTTTCTTAACTGTTTGTGTTTCGTTTTCTTTAATTAAACCTGCAAGAACAAGTGTTTCTCCATCCTTAACTCTTATGTTTTTCAAATCCAAATCGCGTCTTTGCAGTAATGTAGCTGCAATTTCAGGATCTCCGCTTTCGCCTTTTGTTGTAACTTGCTGTTTGATTGTTGCAAATTCCGGAGATATATTCATTGAAACATATCCGTCAGGCGAAATAAATGGTACGATTTCAATTAACAAACCTTCATCATTACCGATTTCATAAGTTCTTTGAGTACCGCTTGTAATGGATGATGAACTTTGTAATATTTGGCTTGTAACTGATTTAATATAATCGGAAGTCATATCAATAGTTGCTTTTCTTCCGTTTGTAACCATAATTTTAGGATTGGTTAAAACTCTTCCGTTTCCGTTTTCAACAAGATACTTCAACTGATATGTTAAAGCATGGCTGTTTCCTCTTTTGATAAGCGTTGTTTCTGGTTGTGTAGTTGTTGTAACGCCGTTGTTTGTGGAAACCGTAACCGACCTTGATGCAACTGTCGGATATTGATTTCCCCATAGGAATATAGAGGACTTTGTTGATAATCCTGATTCAGGGTCAAAGCCGATTGAAATAAACGGAGTCCATAAATCCCATGTATTAGAGAATTGCTTTGAACCGCTTTCGTTTAATTCAATAACGGAAAGCTCAATATAAGCCATCAATTGTTTCTTATCATGTTCTTTAATAAAATCTCTTACCATATTGGCTTGTTCAGGAGAACCGCCGTATACTGAAATTCTTCCTAAGTCAGAGAAATATGTAACCGTAAGAGGTGAAGCTTGAAATGATGCCAAACCTTCTTCACCGCCCAATTCGGCATTATCTCTGCAAGCAACCGAGCCTCCGCCTAAAGTAAGTGTATCGCCATCGCTTGAACTGCTGTCACCTTCACCGCCACCTTCGGAAAAGAACAGGGATTTGCATATTAAGTTTGCCATTTCTTTAGGTGTTGTATGATTTACTTTGAAAGTATTCATTATCGGTTTCGTATCAAGAACGGGCAATACTCTTTTAACTGCGTTAACGTCTGCATTTGTGCCGAATATTACGATTTGATTTGTGCTGGGATTTGATGTAACAATAGGTTTATTGGACAATCCGTATATATTTGAACTAAACAGGTTTGAGTTCAAAAATTGTGCAATACGTGACGAATTAACATATTTAACAGGTAAAACTGTCATACTTTTTCTTGTGTATGCAATGTTTTTTGCACTTTCAAGATTCATAACAATTATTGTGTTTCCGTCCATAACGTAACTCAACTGAGATGATTTAAAAATAATTGAAAAAGCATCATTTATTGTTATATCATTCAAGTCCAGAGTTATTTTTCCGTCAACAGATTCGTCAAATGCAATATTTACACCGGCCTTATCGGCAAGCATTCTGAGAGTTTGTCTTATATCCGAATCACGGAGCGAAAGATTAACTCTTTTATATCCGTTTGTACCGATTATCGGACTCGAATCAAGCTTTAATGTAGTTTCAATATTGTTAACATTATAGCTGTTATCCGTCATAACCTTACTTCTGGGCTGAGTGTATGCTCTCGAAACGTTATCCAGATAGGATATCTTATCTTCCATACTGTATGCCGGCGGATTTAAGAGAGTTAAGCTTAAAAGCGCTAAACAAAATTTTCCGGCGTTATTCAGCATAAATTTTTGCATTTTATTCTTTCTCCTGATTTATTATTTTGTCCTGATTGTTACGTCACTATCCGATACATAAGCGGCTTCGGCAAATTCGGAATATCTGCCTTTTAATTTTTTCTTACTTTCATCTTCGGTTCCGCTGTCTTTTATTGAATAGTATTGTCTTCCGCCTGCGGAATTTCCGTTTAAGTATTTAGCATTTCCGTAAAATTCGGTTAATTTGAATTCTTCACCGATGTTTGCTTTGTATATATTTTTTCCGTAAGCAATGGTTACCGAATTTTTCGCAATGTCTATTACTCTGTAATCATCTAATTTATCACCCTTTTGAACGAAATAATCATTGTTTTCAAAAGTGATAATTGCAGATGGTTTTTGTTCGTCATACATAATTCCGGACACTGCTATTGTGGTCATTTTCTTTGTTGCCGGATCCTCTTTTGCAAATTCAAGAGGCGGTTGAGCAATTTTTGCTTTATTGTATTGAACCACCGTATTTATTTCCGGAATTTCAATTTTTAGATATTTTGCAATAGGAACAAACGGATTAGGTCTGCCCGTTGGTATAACGGTTATAACTTCTTTCTTTTCTTCTTCCTTGGGCGTTTCTTCCTGCTCGTCGGGTTTTATTTCGCTTGCTTCATCTTCGTTTACAACCGGAATGCCTTCTTCTTGTTTTTCTTCCTGTCTTTGAGCAATGTCTTCACTGGTTGTATTATTCATTGCATCTTCTACGGTTTGATTTCTTTCAAGACCGTCCCCCGATACATTTTGCTCATTGAGATAAGTTATTACATAATATGCACCGCCCGCTACCATGACGCCGAATAAAATCGCAATCAAGACAGGCATTAATCCGGATTTTTTCTGCTTCTTTTCCGGAATTTTAAAGTTGCTTTTTGCGTTAGTCTTAACATCAATGTCAACATTTTCCAGTTGTTTATCTAAATCAAAGTTGGACGAATCAATATCATCCGTATTATCGTCAAGATTGTCGGCATCATTCAGCATACCGGCTAATTCATCATCGGTAATTTCTCCGGTATTGTCCGCGGAAAGATTGATTTCATCAGACATATCAGCTTTTTCTTTACTAGGAGTTTCGTCATCAGATACATCCAGAACATCATCCCATGTGATAGTTCCGTCATCCGAAACTTGTATATCCGCCCCATCTCTAGCTATATCTTTTTCATTCTCAAAAAACATTAATACTAAACTCTTATTCTAATACTAATTACTTTTACTATAATATAATTTAAGTTTACTATGAGTTTTTAATTTGTCAAAATATTAATAATAATTTTCGTCATATGTAAACTCTATTCCGGCTGCAATTATTGTATCGCCGTTATTTATACCGCATTCTCTTAATCCATCATATACCCCCATAGAATCTAATATATTTGTAAACCTTTTCATTTGCGATGTGTTTTTAATATCCGTAACTGAAGCCAGACGTTTGAGTTTTCCGCCCGTTACTTCGAATGTA
>CADBOJ010000116.1 GCA_902796305.1 uncultured bacterium
ATTACAATAACGAAAGGTTAAACTATGGTTGAAAAAGATTATATGCTGTATGGAACAAAGATTTTAAACTTAAAAACGCAAGAAATCGGCTTATTGATTTGTTTATGGGAGAACAAATATGCTGATAAAACCGTTGATTTCGCCACATGTGTTGATAAAACCGGAAAACGCTACAACATCGAACTTGACAATATAAGAGGTTTTGAAGATGATTTTGAAAAATAAATTAACCAAAGAGACATTAGATATTCCGTATTCTGAATTCAGAAAAAAGTTTGTAAAAGAAATTCAGGATGCGTTTGAAAGTTATCGCAAAACACAATTAAATAAATACTCTTGGAACTTCAAAGATGACAATTCTATGGAGTTTAATTTTTATTTTGAACTCCACTGGAATTTTAATCATTTTGGAAACTCAAACTGGTATATTGAGAAAATATAATTATAGTTATGTAGAACTTGAAAGAGCTTCGAGTATATAATCTACAGCATATTGATTGTACAAACTTGGAGTACCTTTTGTAACTATACCTTGCGTTTCATATAATTCTTTTTGTTTTTTGCTCCTAAAATTAAAATCTGAATATTCTTTTTTATATTTCAGATTATTATCTTTTATTATTGCATATATATCACCTTGCTTTATCGAAGGATTTATTTTGTATATTTCTTTTTCAAGGTCTCGGCAAGTATAAGGATATAATTCTATTAAACTTTTTTCTACTTCTTTTTCTATAGTCCGTGTTTCCATCATTTTAGCTTCCCCAATTAGCATAATTGCTTTCTCTCCAGTTTTTTCTCTAAACTCACCTTTCTTTAAAAAATTGATTTTTTCAGCTGTATCCGAATCAATATATATTATGTTATTATCTTTACCTATCATTGTAGACTGCGATGATAATATATGAGTTTTTGAAGGCTCAATATTTGCAGAAGATTTTAAAAAATTACGCCATTCTTTATCTGATTGTTCTATACGTTCACCAATGATTGCTTCTAATTCCGCATACCTTATTCTATCTGTTCGTCCACCATATCTGTAGTGTATGTCTCCATTTTTTATAATATCACCTGCATCTTTTTTTGCTATTACAGGCTTTTTATTTAACTCGTAAATATAGAAAACACCAAATGTTTTATTATTTATCGTAATATTGTCAAATTCATAATTAATTTCTGTAGAAAAATGTTCCAAAATCCCTCCAGTTATTTTTTGTGGATCTATCTTATTAAATTGCTGTATGGCTTTATCAGACATGCCAATTAAAGTTCTTGGAGAATCCTTTACACCAAAAATTAAATAACCACCATTATTGTTTGCAAAAGCAGCAAAATCACGCAAATATTCAGCAAGTCCGGCAAAATTAAATTGTTCTTTAAATTCTAAAGTTGAATTTTCTCTGTGATACAGCGTACCATCTGTTTTTAATTTTAAAAGTTCATTTATAACTTCCTCTGAAATTTTATTCAAGTGATACCTCCTTTTCAACAAGGTTAACACAAAATATTAAAACTCGCTTAAAACAGTTATAAAACGGGGTTTGAATTAATTTGGCGATTTATCCATTCCATAATAATGGATACAAGGTATTCTTGTTCGGGTTGGGTTAGTTCCCGGCCTTTGGGAAAGTGATGCCATTTTTCGATACATCCGCGGCAGCAGGTCGCTGTTGCGTGTTGGGCAATAAAAACAGGATGACCTCGCATTGGAGTTTGTTTGCCATCGTTTGCAGGCTCTGCCGGAGCAACTCTATCTCTGATAAAATCACAGGCATGAGAATATATTGTATCAAGTCCTTTATCCTTGATGTATTCTAATTCTTTTGCTCGCAGTTTAAATCTGCTCCTGAATTTTGATTTTGCAAGTTTATCTATAATATCCATAACTAATTTTAATCAACTTTTTTAACGGTTACCTTAACTGTTTCTTCCCTAAGTTTAATTAAATCTGTTTCTCTCATAAATTTTAAGTTAAAGTCTTTTAAGACTTTTTTATAATTGCCTTTAAAATCATCTATGTCATCTTCATTTTTTAAAAAAGGCAATGATAATTTTTCTGCTTCATAATTCAAGAAAGAGTGTTCTCTTAATTGCAGAAAATCAAATTTATTGGGTATAAATGAATTAAAATAATCATATATTTTAAAAGATGCTATTGCGCATTCTCTTATATTGATTTCAATATTACGGTCAGCATCTTTGTCATTATGACAAACCACTTTATCTCTAGCATCTTTTAAAGCTTTGAGCTTATTATCTTTTTCTAAATTTTTAAAAATCTCATTAATTTCTTTATATTTTTCACCTTGTGGCAATACGTTTTTAGTTTCTTTCCATAAATTTATAAAGCTCAATGTCCTTTTGTCGGGGTCAAATAATTTACCAAGTATATTGATTTGCGTGTAAGTATGCCCAACCAAGAACATATTTTTAATGATATTGCTTTCCAATATTGTTTGTTCTGCTTTTTTCTCTAGTATTTTTTTATTTATTGTTTCATAACAAATTTCAAACATTAAAATCTTTTGAAGTAATTCATAAATGCTATAACCACCTATTTCATAGCAACATAAATATTTTTCTATAGTTTTAATAAGTTCTTCTTTTATTTCAAAAGTCCTGTTATAAATATCAGATAGTGACATTCCTTTTTCATATTTATACTTTTTACTTTGCATAAAATTATATATTGTTTTTAATTTATGGCTGTTAGTGTATGTTCTGCCAATACAAATGCCTTCGTCTTTTTCGCTAACTCCATAATAATAATCACCAATTTTTATACAAGAAAAGCATTCTAAAGGTTCGTCTTCAAGAACAATATAATTTTCAGCCAAGTTATATATTGTATTCCAGATCTCTTCTAATTCTTTTGTTTTATCCTTGTTCCACTTAATAATAGAATATTCCCAAGGAACATAAGGCAAATCTTTATCATATTCCCATCTTAAATTATTTAGCATTTCTTGTTGTTCTTGTGATAGCTTATCCATGATTTTCACCTCTTTTTAATATTATCATAAACGAGGGCTATGTCAGATACGGACATAGTGGAAGACATACAAAATTTTTCTTCAAAATTTTTGTCAAAAGTTGAGTGAAAAGCAGAACTGCGCCGCCTGCTTGTCTTGCCCGTCGGCAAGCCAACCCGCGGCTCGCTGTCTAAAGCCGCTCGCAAAAATTTGTTTCAAATTTTTGCTCGGGTAAAAAATACATCATAAT
>CADBOJ010000117.1 GCA_902796305.1 uncultured bacterium
CTCAAGATTATACACAGGGCTTATCGAAACAAGTAAAGAACCTTATTATTATCAGGTTGAAAGCTGTCATTATCAATTCAGAGACGGGGATAATTTCTTTATTGAAGCAAATTTTAATCCCGAAAAGAAAGATATTGTGGTTGATGAGTTAAACCAATATTTGAATGACCTTGATAAAATTACGGAAGAAGAACTTAAAAAAGCGAAAAAACGTGCCAAGGTTAATTTTGCACAGGATTCCGAAATGGTAGGAGATATAGCAGACACCATCGGATATTATGCAACAGTATGTGAAGATATCAGCCTTGCGGATAAATATTTATCAACACTTGATGATATAGATTGCGCTTATCTTGAAAATATTGCAAAAAAATATCTAAACCCGAAAAACATCTCGGTAAGCATACTTTTGCCCAAAGGAGAAAACTAAATGAAGAAATATATAAGAAACGGAATTGATATATTAATCGAACACAGCCCGAAAACCCCCAGAATAAGCGTAAATTTCTTTTTTAAAATCGATAAAAAAGAAAAATTATACGGGATAAATACGCTTCTTGCAAGACTTCTTCTTCAAGGGACGACTAATCGTTCGGCGCTTGAAATTTCAAAAGAATTTGAAAACGAATGTATTGATGTAGCTTTCAAAGCAAAACAGGATTATATCAAAGCCTCGCTTACATTTTTAAATGAAGACTTTAATAAAGCAATGGAGCTTTTTAAAGATTTAATCTTAAATTCCACATTTGATGATTTTGAAAAAGAATTATTTAAAATAAAAGGTGAGATAATTTCAGACCTTGATAATCCGAGAACAAAACTCACCGATGCTTTTGTTAAAGGTTTATTCAAAGAACACCCGTATAGCTCGACTTATACAAAAATTCTTGATGACTTAAATAAAATATCGGTTAACGATATTAAAGATGCGCATAAAACCTTGCTTGAAAGCACAAAAGCAATTGTTTATACGGGAGAATACATAACAGAAGAAGGGTTGCTTGAATATTTTGAAAATAATTTCCAATTTATGAAAAATTCAAATCCCCTTTCGGATATTAAAGATGTTAAAGAACTTGAAAAAGACGAACTTATCTGGATAACAAAAAATGATGTTTCGCAGGCTCAAATTATTCAAGGATGCATTGTTGATACGTTTAACAGTAAAAAATGCGCTAAAATAACCCTTTTAAATAATATTTTAGGTTCTGCAGGTCTTTCAAGCCGTCTTTTTGTAAACTTAAGAGATAAACAAGGGCTGGCTTATACCGTTAGAAGTCAATATGAAACACTGCTCCACTCGGGAATATTTTCAATGTACATAGGCACGACACCGAAAAACATCAAAAAATCGCTTGACGGATTTAAAGACGAATTACAAAAACTTGCGGATGTTCCGCCGAGTGATACCGAGCTTCAGGGCGGAAAAGAAAATATATCAGGAAGAATTAAGTATTTTTCTCAAAATAATTCCCAAATTTCAGCACTTTCGGGATACAACTATATTATGGGGCTGGGGCTTGATTACGAGGAAAGATTTTTGGAAGAAATAAACAAACTTTCAAAGGAAGAAATAAGTGAAACGGCAAAAGAAATACTATCCTTGCCTAAACTTACCGTAATAATTGCACCCGAAAAATATAAAATTGAAAAATATTAAAAATTAAACAAAAATTTTTGCAAATAAAAATATTTTCAAGTATTATATAATTACTCACTTTAAACCTCGCAGATAAACGTAAGTTAATTTGTGAAAGGAAAAAGAAAATGGCAAATATTAAATCAGCAAAGAAAAGGGTGCTTGTTACAGCAAGAAATACCGAAAGAAACACGGCTTTTAAAACAAGCATTAAAACAGCAGTTAAGAAAGTTTTGGTTTGCGCTCAAAGCGAAGACAAAGCAGAATTAAATGCATTATTATCGAAAGTTTATCAACTTTGCGATAAAGCTGTAAGCAAAGGTATTTTACATAAAAATACCGCTGCCAGAAAAAAATCAAGATTAACTAAAGCTGTTAATAAGCTTTCAAAATAGTTAAAATTGAAATCAAAATTAAACCCCTTTTTTAAGAGTCATTAACTTAAAAAAGGGGTTTTTAATTAAATATAATACTCAAATTTAAAATATTTTTGTCAGTTTATGCTTTTTGCAATAATCTGCTAAATCCAGCTTAACTTCGGGACACAGAATATACAAAGCAATAATATTCGGTACACACATAGCTATCATCATAGCATCCGTTATTTCAATTACCGATTTAACATTCATGACCGAACCTATAACAATAAATACACAGTAAATCAAATTAAATGTCAAAGCACGCTTGCGGCCTTCGCCGAATAAGAACGTCCATGCTTTTTGACCGTAATAAGCCCAGGAAATTAATGTTGAAAGTGCAAACAATATAGCTATAACCGATAAAATAACAGGGAAGAACGGAATTACCGATTGAAAAGCATTTGATGCAAGTTCAATTCCTGATATTTCACCAACACTTGACATATCAAGAACACCTGAAAATATTATTGCAAAAGACGTAAATAAACAAAGAACTCCCGTTAAAAATGTTTCGAGCAATGCAACAAAACCTTGTGAAACATGTTCTTTTGTTTGAGCGGTTGCATAAACAATGGCAGCAGCCCCTGTTCCCGCTTCATTTGATTGAACCGAACGCCTTAAACCTATTATTATTGTACCTATAACACCGCCCGCTACTGAAGTCGGATGGAAAGCTTCGCTAATTATCAAACCTATTGCACTCGGAATGTTCATAATGTTTGCTAAAATTACGATTAATCCCGAAATTATATACATAAGGCACATTGTAGGAACAAGAACGGTTGTAACTTTAGCTATACTCTTAATACCGCCGACAGTAACGAGTCCTACCAATATTGCAACAACAAGCCCGAACATCCATCCGCATCCGTACAAGAAGCTGTGTTCTCCGCCCGTAATAAACAAAAGCTGATGGGTGGATTGATTAATTTGTATCATATTTCCGCCGGTTATGCCTCCGCCGATACAAAGTATTGCAAATATAACGGATAAAGGCTGACCCAGCCAGCGAAGCTTCTTTCTTGTAAGACCGTGTGCAATATAGTGCATAGGTCCGCCTGATATTGAACCGTCTTCATTAAAACGTCTGTATTTAACCGCTAAAGTTGCTTCAACAAATTTTATGGACATACCTAAAATTGCGCCCGCAAAAATCCAAAATGCCGCTCCGGGCCCGCCTATTGAAATAGATATAGCAACACCTGCTATACTTCCGATACCGATTGTTCCCGATAACGCGGTAGCTAATGCCTGAAAAGAAGAAACTTCACCGCATCCGCTTGAACCTTTTTCGACAGGTTTTGAAACGGTATCAATTGCATGCTTAAATCCCCAAACAGCAATTCCTTTGAAATATATTGTAAAAAATATACCCGCAAACAAAATCCAAAAAATTATCAAAGGTACTTTTTGTCCGAAAAAGTTAATTTGATAAAAAATAATGCTTGCAATAAAATCCGACACCGGCGCAACATGTTTATCCATAAAAGCATCAACATTTACAGCCAAAGCGCATTCGCTAACCAAAACCAGACTCATTAAAGTGCAAAAAATTGCGGTAAAAAATTTCCTCATATTTAAAACCCTTTCTTCTTTTCGGGGTAGGTTAATATTATCAGGAATATAACAAAATTGCCATTTAATCCGAATGCATTTTAACATTTTGTAAATTAAAATTGAAAATAATTTAAAATTACGGCGTTTGTTGGTGTTTTAAAACGAACAGACCTATTCCCTTAAAGTTTCAACCGTGCATTCATAAGCAACATTAACGACAAAATCCATATCATCTTTTTCGGTAATTAAAGGCGGATTGAAATAAATAACATCTCCGAGCGGTCTTAAAAGAACCCCTTTTTTAAGAGCTTTTTTATAAATTTGATAACCGAGTCTTAATTTTGGATTAAAATGTTTTTTATTTTTCTTATCTTCAACAAGCTCAATCGCGTTAATTAACCCGATTGAGCGAACTTCACCAACATTATTCAAATTCAAGAATTTTTCTTTTATTAAATTGTTAAAATAAGGGGTAACATTTTTAAGATGCTCCTGTATTTCACCAGTTTCAAGAATATCAAGCACAGCATTTGCACACGATGCCCCCAGAGGATTGCCCGAATATGTATGCGAATGCATAAAGGCTTTACCCTTTAGATAATCGTCATAGAAAGCATTGTATATTTCATCTGTTGTTACAACAACTGCCATAGGCATATATCCGCCCGTTAAACCTTTTGAAAGACACATTATGTCGGGGCTTACATTGGCATGGTTAAAGGCAAACATTTTACCCGTCCTGTAAAATCCCGTTGCAATTTCATCGGCTATAAGATGAACATTGTATCTGTCGCAAATTTCTCTTAATTTTTTAAGATATAAAGCAGGGTAGATTTTCATACCTGCAGACCCCTGCAAAAGCGGTTCAACAAGAATTGCGGAAGTTTCATTTCCGTATTTTTCAAATTGTTTTTCGCAATCAGAAAAACATTCGCAAGTACAATTTTCCCTTGTTTTATTATACGGACAATTATAGCAATCGGGCGCTTGTATCCTTATTACATCCATTAAAATCGGTTTATAAATTTTTGTATATAAATCACAATCACCAGCAGATAAAGCCGCCACGGTTTCACCATGATAAGCATCGCTCAATGCCATAAAGCGGGTTTTATTGGTACATCCTGTTTGTTGAAAATATTGGAAACTCATTTTCATTGCCATTTCAATAGCAGATGAGCCGTTATCCGAAAAATTAAACTTTGTTAAACCCTTGGGCAAAAGTTTTGATAATCTCATACAGAGTTTAATTATTCCCTTATGGGAAAAATTAGCAAAGATAACATGTTCTAATGTATCAGCCTGTTTTTTTAAGGCGCTTGATATATAAGGGTTGCAATGCCCGAGCAAATTGCACCACCATGAGCTCACTACATCTTTATAACAATTCCCTTTAATATCATAAAGGTTAATTCCCTTGCCATGCTCAATAATTATCGGGGGAAGCTCCTCATAATCTTTCATTTGAGAACAAGGGTGCCAGATATATTTTAAATCTTCCTTTTCCCAGTTAATTTCCATAAATAATTAATTATCTTCTTTTTGAACTGCCTGTTCGGATAGGTATTTCTTTTCTATACCATCCTCTACCGATACCTTGCCGTCAAAATGTACATAAACTTTAAATCTGTCACCGTTAGGATTATTTTTTAATATTTCATTCGGTCCTTTATTAAATCCATTAACATCGATTGTGATGAGCTTTCTATCGCTCCCCTCTCCAAAATCTTTTTCTTCGATTGTCCAGCCTATACCGTCCGAGGTCGTAAAGCAGGTTCCGCTCAATCCTTCCGGACAGGTATTCTCATCAGGTACAACATTTAATTTGCTTTTAAATAATGCATTAAATTTTATCCCGTTTGTACAACTGTTCTTTCCTGATTTATTTTTGAAAACACCGTAAATATTACATTCGAGTTCATTATCAGGTAAAAAACTATCATTCTTTGCTTCATCAATTGTCTTGTAATTTGTAAATCCTACAAAATCGGGGTCATACGGATACAAAGCTTCATCGTTAATAAGTTCCGTAACTGTTTTTTCAACAAGCGAATACGCTTTTTTGAACATTGTTTTATTTTTATCGGGCATTGCTTTTGAAAAAGAAATCATCATAAAAGTAGCAAGTACTCCCATAATAGAAAGCACTATAAGTATTTCACCAAGAGTAAATGCGTATTTTATAATATTTTTTTTATCGGTTTTATTCAATTTTTTACCTTTCAATTGTTTATTCTATAAATAAATAAATTAATTTATTCATCATCATCTTCTTGAAGAGAATGCTCGGCCAGATATGTTTGCTCCGCTTCACCGTCTGTTTCTATTTTGCCGTCATATACTACATGGACATGAAACCTGTCACCATCTACACGAGTTTTTTTACCGTTTTTTGTAAGTGAGGCTTTAGTATTCGGTCCTTTATTAAATCCGTTAACGTCTATTACAATAAGTTTTGGCGGGGTTTTTTTCTCAAAATCTATTTTTTCAATCGCCCAGCCTATACCGTCTGAAGTCGTAAAGCAGACACCATCATTATTGGTGATAAATCCAAATATATCTTTGGGGCATTTGTCTACCGATAGAATATTTAATTTATCCATAAATAATACATCGAACTTATGTCCGCTTCCGCAATCCGGTTTAGTAAATTTATATGTATAAATCTTGGAAATAGTGCAATCTGGCATTTTATCAGATGAAAAACTGTTTCCCGGTACCGTAACCTGTACTTTGTTCATAAATCCACGGGCTTCAGGATCGTAAGGATATAACTCCTCATCATTAATAAGTTCCGAAACGCTCTTTTCGAGAACTGAATAAGCCTTTTTAAACATTGTTTTATTTTTATCGGGTACAAATTTTAATGAAGTCAGCAATAAAATAGCAAGTATACCTATAACAATCAATACTACGAGCATTTCTGCCAGAGTAAATGCGTATTTTATAATATTTTTTTTATCGGTTTTATTCAATTTTTTACCTTCCACTTGCCTGCTTTATCTTGTTTTTACAACAATCATTTTACTGTAAAGACTGGTCTGTTACGAATTTTTTTTCTACATCCCCGACAGGCAATATTTTACCGTCATAGCTTATGGCAACCTCAAACCTGTCGCCATCAGGTTTATCTTTGACCGGAACATTCGGCTCTTTTTTAAATCCATTAACATCAATTATAAGTTTCTTTTGCTTTTTATCAATCCCGAAATCGGCATTTTCAATTGCCCAGCCTATGCCATCTGAAGTTGTAAAGCAAGCATTATTTTTTCCTTCAAATAAAGCCTCAACATCTTCGGGACAAGGTTCTTCGACCGATGAAATGCTTAATTTATCCATTAGTAATACATCAAACTTAAGTCCGCTGTGATCTTCTGATGTATATCTGAATTGATACAGCTCTGCAGCATTATTACTTTTATTCGGCTTAGCACCCCTTCTGGCTGAATTTTGGAGAGCACACTCTTTTCCACCTGCACAACCTTCGGGGTTGTCTATCTTTAAAGTATTCCCCGGAACTTCAACTACTTTATCATTTAAAAATCCGGGATGATTAGCATTGTAAGGATACAAAATTTCATCGTTAATTAACTCTGTAACCGATTTTTCAAGAGTATTATATGCTTTTTTAAACATAATTTTATTTTTATCGGGTGCATGTAACAGTTTAATTGCCAAAACAGAAATTACACCTATTACTATAATTACTGTAAGCGTTTCTGCCAGAGTAAATGCGTATTTTACAGCAGTTTTTCCGCAAGCTTTATCCATCTTTTCCCTTTCAATTTTTATTTCATTTTACTCTTTTTTTTGATTTTTGTCATGTAAAATAGAAGAAAATGGAAGAAATTACTTAAATTCTTCAGTAAAATATTCAAATATTGTTTTATCGGTATTACATGTTCTGTTATCCTGATTAAAACAAATTGCATTAAATTTATTAATCATTTTCTTTTGTTTTTTTGTATCGGCATTACTTATCTTTTCAAAAACGGTTTTAACTTCTTCCATATATAATTTATCATCGGAAAGATTATAGCCGAGAGCAAAATTTTCTTCGCATTTATCGGTTTTAATGAATGAAAGTATGCTATAAATCAATTCATGGTAGTCTTTTTCGGATTTTAATTCCTTAATTAAAAGCCCCTCTGCTATATCAATCAAATCATCATCGAAGGTATGATCTTTTTCTTCAATTAAACTTACAAGGTGATTTACATATTCCTGCGGAATAGAACAATCTTTTGCATAGGTTCTTCCCGCTTCAATAAATAAATCACTCACTTCCGCAACATCTAAATTAAAAGCGCCCTCACGCATACAGGAATACATAAAATCAAAATCGTGATTTTGGTAATAATATAGTGCATCCGCATCATTTTGTACCATTTTTAAAAAATCATCCAGATTAACATCTTTCGTATAATTTTCCATGCCGGAACTCAGTTCCTCTTCAATTTTTTCGTTAAATTCGGACAAATATTCGCACAATGCATAATACAAAGGTCCCGATTCATCATCCTCGGGTTCATTTTCATCAATATAAAAATGCGCTTTTCCGTTTTCATCGTATGCTTCTTTTTTTATTGAACCTATGGTAGAATTTGTTGCACCGCTGATTTTGTTCATGGTTTTTGTAGAAGAATCATAAATATAGTAGTATTTTGCATTTTCTTCTTCATCAAAAATTAAAAGTTCATTACCCGTAAGTTTTCCTCTTTGCAAAGATTTTATAAAATCTTCGAAAAACATCATTATTGTATTATTGCCATCTATAATTGAAATTTGCATGGCGTTTTTCGGAGTATTTCCGTTTTCATCCTCTTCAATAACAACTTCCAATTCGGGATATTCTTTTTCAAGAATACTTATATATTCTCTTGCCATTTGTTTCATTGTTTCGTTAGATTTTCTTGACGGAGTTTTATCACTATCTCCTTTTATATATTTTTTAACGTCCCTTTTGCTGTTATCCCAGCCGTCACCAAAGATATTTATAATATTTTTTAATTTACTAAAATCAACACGGGAAATTTTTTCTTCAAAAGCACTTAAATAATCCTCCGCTATTTTAAACATAGGATATAATTCTTCGGCATCTTCATAATATTTTTTAATTCCGGTTTCGACTTTTTCAAGGGTAATATCATGATACCCCATATCTTTCATATATGATAAAAGCTTTAATTCATCACTTTTACCTATATTAGGATGTGATGCACTAAAAGTCCTAAAATCAACGAGTACATTACTTTCTTTTATGGCATTGGAAGCTTCCGTATTATATGCAAATTTTTTCGGTTTAGTTTCTTTTTTTTGCACCTGCGGTCTTGTAAAATCAACATATGTTATATTATTTGACGGCTTATCTACTCTCATTTTTTACCTCTCAAACTTAAAACGTTTAAAAAGAATATTTTTTAACAATTATATGGAATTTTTTAACAAAAATTAATGTTAAATACTATGCAATTAACACCTCCTGATTTTAAGAGAGGCGAAAAAATGGATAAATTCATTGCACAGCCGCAAGGATTAATATGGCAATCGTTATATTTCTTTTATGCTAACATTATCTTATGCAAAATTACATTGAAAAACTTGACGAACTCAAATCAAATTCAAATTTCAGATTTATAAAAAACATAAGCGAAAAAGTCGGTAAATATATAATTGCAGATAATAAAAAGATGTTAAATCTTTCATCTAACGATTATCTTAACTTAAGTACCGATAAAGATTTAATTTTGGAATTTGTTGATAAATATAAAAACAACAATGAGTTCCTTTTTTCTTCGGCTTCCGCCCGTCTTTTAACCGGAAATTCAAAGTGCTATTTTAAATTGGAAGAAAATATAAAAAATTTGTTTAAAAAAGAAGCTTCTTTGATATTTAATACAGGATATCAATGTAATCAAGGTGTAATTTCAGCATTATTTAATAAAGGAGATTGTATTTTTTCCGATAAATTAAATCACGCAAGTATAGTATCCGGTTTAAAACTATCCTTAGCGGAGCATTTTCGCTATAAACACAACGATTACGATAACTTGGAAAAGATGTTATCTCAAAAAAGAAACAACTATAACAATGCGATAATAATATCTGAATCCGTATTTTCCATGGATGGCGATATAGCCGATATTAAAAAACTCATTGAATTAAAGAAGAAGTATAACTGCCTTTTAATGATTGATGAAGCGCACGCTTTTGGTGTTTTCGGGGATAATTTGACGGGAGTGGCAGGAAAATACAATTTAACCGATGATATAGATATTATTACAATTACCCTCGGTAAATCGCTTGCTTCAATGGGTGCTGTTTGTATTTCAAATAAAACAATAACGGATTATCTTATAAATAAAGCTTCAAGCTTCATTTTCTCAACCGCAATTCCCTCTGTTAATATTATGTGGAGTAATTTTTTACTTGAAGATAAGTTTGATTTACTTATTTCAAAAAAGGAAAAACTAAATTCTTTGTTTAACGAAGTACATAAAATTTATCCGACAATAAGTTCTTCCCAGATTATCCCCGTTGTTTTAAAGGATGCGATAAAAACTTCATCTAAAGCCTGTGAACTTCAAAATTCGGGATATTACGTTCTTCCGATTAATCCTCCGACAGTTCCCGTTGGAACTTCAAGATTGAGAGTTTCTTTAACTTCGGATATTACGCTTAAAGAAATAAAAACTTTTATAGAAAGATTGTAAAAATGCAGTATAGCTGGCTTAACAAAAAAGATAATAAAAATTTAATCGTATTTTTTAACGGCTGGGGAATGAATGAAACACCTGTTAAACATCTTGTATGTAATAATTTTGATGTATTGATGCTGTATGATTACAGAAAATTTGATATTAATTTTAAAGATTTTAATTTTGAAAAATATGAAAAGAAATATCTTATAAGCTGGTCTATGGGTGTTTATGCGGTAAATTTTTACAAAGAAATATTTGAAAAATTTGATAGAAAAATTGCAATAAACGGTACGGGACTTATTATTGACAATAATTTCGGAATACCTGAAAAAATATATAAGCTTACTCTTGATTATTTGAATGAAGAAAACCTTGAAAGATTTAAAAATAATATGTTTAATAAGGGTAATTTAAACCCCGAAATAACAATAACAAGAAGTATCGAAGAATTAAAAGAAGAACTTATTTCAATACAAAAATTAAAACCAGACAGTGAAATTTCATACAATAAGGTTATTATTTCAAACAATGATAAAATAATCCCGTCAAAAAACCAGATAAATTACTGGAATACAAGGGCTGATTATAATTTAGTAAATTCAACTCACTGTCTTTTTAAAGAATATCTTAGCTGGCAGGAAATAATATGTTAGATAAAACTCTGGTCAAAAAAAATTTTAAAAGAAGTATACTGACATATAATGATAATGCTTGTATTCAAAAACATACGGCAGATAAAATTATAGAACTTATTAAAAACAATGAATTTCAAAATATTCTTGAAATAGGAAGCTACACGGGAATACTTACTTCAAAAATAACGGAATTAAATCCGAAATTTAAAAGATATATCGCAGTCGATATAGTGGAAGAATCGGCTTTTTACTTAAATAAAATAAATCAAAAAATTGAATTTATTAATGAAGATATTGAACATTTTAAGACGGATATAAAATTTGACTTAATTGTTTCAAACGCATCGCTTCAATGGTGCAGTGAATTTGGTGAAATTTTTAAAAACCTTAAATCATGCTTAAATAACGGGGGTGTAATTGCCGTTTCAATTTTTAACAAAGGAAATCTGCCCGAAATCAAAGAGGCTTTCGGGGTAGAGCTTAATTATCCCGATGAAAAATATATTTTGGATATGAAAGCCTCGGGAATTTTAAGTTCTGACTCGGTAATCAAAAAGGAAAGTATAAGTCTTGAATTTAAAAGTCCGACAGAAGTTTTAAGACATTTAAAAAATACGGGTGTAAATTCCTTAAAAACTTATAATTCGATAGGTGAAATCAAACGCGGATTTAAAATTCTAAATGACAGGTTTAATAATAAAATTACCTACAAACCACTTTATATTAAAGACATATCCCGCTAAAAGCATTGATAATACTTTCTTTTTCGGGATTTTTAATTTCGGGAATTATTCCTAAAATTTTAATATCCGAAAAAAGTTTTAATTCTTTAACAAAATTACTTTCGGAAAGTGTCGCATTATCGGGCATTTTGTTGATTATCAAGCCTTTTATTTTTATATTATTTAATTTAGCGCATTCTATTGTCATTAAAGTATGATTAAGTCTGCCAAGAGCAGGAGTTGTAACAATAATTATCTCCTGATTTAATTTTTTAATAATATCCGAAAAAAGATTATTTTTTATTGCAGGACAATATAATCCGCCTGCACCTTCAATTATTGTATAGTTAAATTGAGAAGAAAATTCCTTTAAATCATTTTGAACTTTAATTATATCAACTTCAACATTATCAATTAAAGAAGCAAGATGCGGTGAAACTTCACCTTTAAAAAGATAAGAATATTTTGTCTTAATTTCGGATTCGTATTTTATAAATTCATCAGGGTCGGGAGCAATTAATTTACCGTTTTTTTCATAAGCTCCGCTTTGAAAAGGTTTAAAATATCCGACACTATATCCTTTGCTTTTTAAAGATAACGCAAGCCCCAGAGAAACAAACGTTTTTCCTATATCCGTATCAACTCCCGTTATAAATATTGTTTTTCCCATATCAAGCCTCTTTTTATTTATATTATAATTATAAGGCGAGGAAAATTTTATGAAAAACAAATTACTAAAACTGTATAATTTACCTCTTGATGAATTATTGGCAGAAGCAAAAAAATATACGTTTGAAGAGTTTGAATTTTGCTCATTGATATCCGCCAGAACGGGAAAATGCTCTCAGGACTGCAAATATTGCGCTCAATCAACAAGATATAACACAAACATTCAAACAAACCCGCTTGTAAGCATAGAAGAAGTTGAAAAAACCGCACTTGAATCAAAAAAAAACGGAGCTGTCCGTTTCGCTGTTGTAACAAGCGGAAAAACACCCGATGAAGCAAAAGATTTTGATAAAATTCTTGAAATGATAAAGGTTATTAATTCAACGGGTCTTAAAAGCTGTGCCAGCCTCGGTATTTTAACACCCAAACAGGCATTAAAATTAAAAGAAGCAGGGTTAAAAAGATATCACCACAATATAAATACCTGCAGAAGCTACCATGATTTTATCTGTACCACTCATAACTATCAGGATAGGATTAATACCTGCCGTTATGTAAAAGAATGCGGAATGGAGCTATGCTGCGGAGTAATTATCGGAATGGGCGAAAATATTGAACAAAGGATAGAAATGGCGCTGGAACTTGCCGAAATTAAGCCGGACAGCATTCCTGTTAATATATTAAATCCGATTAAAGGTACTCCTTTTGAAAATTATTTTGACAAAATTGACGAAGAAAATATTATAAGAACCTTTGCAATATTTAAAATTGCAAATCCAAGTTCAAGTATACGATTTGCGGGCGGTAAAAAGTTAAGATTGAGCGAAAAATCGCTTGATTTAATAACAAAAAATTGCGCCGACAGTTCTATCGTAGGAAACTATCTTACAACAACAGGTTTTACGCCCGATGAAGAAAAATTTAAAATAAAATCACTTGAAAGAAAATTAAAAACAGTATAGAAAAATTCCTATACTGTTCAGATAACTATATTACTCTTTCTTGAAAATTATTTTTTATATTTTTTTGCAAATTCATTAGCTATATCTTCAGCTGATTTTCCTTGCATATAATTTCCGCTTTTTACTTGAGTTTGAACCAAATCATATAATGCATCAACTACTTTATTGTCTTTGCCCTGTGCATTGAATACTTTGTTAAATGCACTGTATATTTCATTAGATCTTTTTTCAAACTCTTGAATAGCTTTTGCCGATTGGTCGTAGTTTGAACTAAATTCTTTTGTTCCAAATTCTTCTAAAAGCTGTTTAACGGCTTCGTCAACACTTGTTGCTTCTTTGGAAGTGAATTTATTTAAAATATCGTTCATCGTTACATTAATGTTTTGTTTACTGCATTCAATCATTGTTGATATTGCCATTGTTGTATATTTTTGTCTGAGTTCGATATTTTCCTGTTCTTTTAACAGTTCCTGATATTTTGTTACGATTTCTTCGGCTGTTCCGCCTTGCGACATATATATACCTTTTGTTTGTTCATAAAATTCACTGTTTACGGATATACCTCTGTCGGTAGCAACTTTTCTAACGCTATCCCTCATTGTATTATCCCATTTTACGTTTCCTTTTTGGGCATGAGCTTTATTTTGTCCTTTTCTTATGATAATATTTGCTTCATCCTGTGAATCTTGAATGTTTTGATTGATTTTATCTTCCGTTTGTTGATAAGTGCTGTCAAAATTATTCAGGAAGTTCAAATTACCCGAAATTGCGGAATATTGATTACTGAAATCGTCAAATTCTTTATAGTTTTTATCTATTTCTTCATTAACGGTCTTTTCATCAAATCCTATTTTACCGTCAATTCTGGCATTATAGCTATCTTTATATATTGCATCCATAAATGTTGCGGTTTCGTCTTTTCTTGAAGCTTCATAAGTTTTGCCGTTCATTTCAAAATTAAATTTGTCTTCAAATATTTCAGAACCGTTTACATCGTGCTTTCCTGTGGACTTGCCGACATCTTTAATTGCATTAAGGTCAATTTTTTCAATACCTGCATCTTTTGCGGTTTTGAAGATATAATTTACGGATGTGGTTTGTTCTTTTGAAATAGAATTGCTTTCATTATATTTTTGACCGAATATTGCAAGGTTATCAAGTTCATCACCTTCTAAAATACCGTCGCCGTTTTTATCAAGTGATTTTAAATCTTCATACCAGCTGGAAGACTGCGTACCGCCTACAAATTCGGTTTTATCATTAAATCTTCCGTCTTTGTTTCTGTCTATTACAAAGGAATATTCTATACCGTCTTCACCTTTAAATGAAAGCGGGTCTGTGGATTGGTCTTCCCACCAATTATCAGGTACAGGTTCCGGTTCAGGTATTACAGGTCTTACCGGTCGTACGGGATTTGGCTTAACCGGTTCAGGTTCAGGTTCCGGTTCGGGTTCCGGTTTTTTAATCGGAGTATCATCTCTTATAATATCTATATCACTGTTTTCCGGAGTTTTATAATTTTCCCAGTCAGCGCATAATGTCGGTTTAACACCCCATGTTTTATATATATCGGCTGCAATATTTTTAAACAATTCTGCGGTTTCATCGTCACCTGCATATTCCATATAATAATTCGGGGTTCCCTTTTGGTTTTTCAGGTCATAAACTATGCCCGTATCTTTAAATAGACCGCTTTCAGGGTTAAACAGTGCAAACATTGCTTCTTTGAATGTAAAGTTTTTATTCTTCATGTCTTCAAGAATGCCTGTATAGTTTTCGGATAAAGATTTAATTTGAGCATTTGAGTTAATTGTATTTCCCTGATTTTTATCCCAGGTATTTTTTGCACCGAGAAATGATGTCGATGCCCATTCGCTTGCTTTATCGGACAATCCTTTAAAAGAAGCATATTCTGTTACCTTTGAAAATATATCTTTTGCATTTTCAACATCTGTTTCGTTGCCGATAGGAATTGATAAAGCACCGTTTTCTTTCTTTTGAATTCCTGCTTTTGCAAAATTAGTTGAAAGAAAATCGACGAGCTTACTGCCTCTTATTCCTGCGGTTGCTAAATCACCAAGCAATCCGTCATCAAGCGCTTTTCCAAGATTTGTAATTGAATCTTCCGTTGATATATCTTTGCTTTCGGGAGAAAAATATGATGAATATTTTTCTTCTATACTTGTTAATGAAGGTTCTGAAGTATTTTCTTTAAATTCGCTGTTAGTCGATGCTACGTTAATATTTTGATTACCGAATAATTCCGAACAGGTTTCAAGTTTATTTGTAGAATAAATCGGGCGGACACTGTTAAAATCGGAATTTGTATACGATGCGGTTTTTTTGCAATCGCCAAGAGTTTTACTTAAAAAGCTGAATGTTGTTTTTGTAATTCCGTATTGGGATTCAAGTATCTTTTTTTGGTCAATAAGTCCGCTAACAGAACCGCAAAGCTCTGCTACCTGACTTTTTTTGGATTTTAGACTCGAAAGACCGGTATTAATTTCTGAAGTTAGGCTTGAATTGCTAAATTCTTTCATTCTATCGTTCATTTCGGCTGCCATCGCATCTGCACCGGAAATAGTTCCGTTTTTATACATGTCAAATACGTCTATTACAACCTGTTTTGCCCATTCTATCTGCTCTTCGTTAAGTTGTTGGGATTTTTTATCCGTATTTGTAATTAATGTTGTAATTTCATCTGCCAGTTTGTCGATTTTTTCTTGATTTTGTTCAAGCTGTTCGCCTAAAACCGCCATTTTAGCTTCTATTTGTTCGAGTTTATCTTCGAGGGTTACTTTTTTTGCAAGAATTGCCTTTTTCTCGTCATCAGAAAGATTATCATCCTGAACTTGAATAAACATTTGCTTAAGCTCGGATTGCTGTTTGGTTTTGCTTGTTCCATACATACTTTCAAGCCATCCGTCTTTTAATATTGTTTTTTTAAGCTCATTTATTAAATTTCCGTTGCTCATAAATCCAACCCTTCTGATTTTTTGTCTTACAAAGGTTATCGGTATTATTTACCGCTAACTTTATATATGCCGAAGAAAAATTTACAATATGTAACATTTACAACAGAACAGCAATATTTTGCTTCAAATTTAGAATTATTTTTCTTGAAAAACGGTCAAATTGCCTTGAAAAAGCTTAAAACGGTGTTATAATAAGGAAAAATGAACTTTGAAAATTAAATATGGGGATGTAACGGTTTCGACGGGGTGAAGCTTATCGTCATGGTTGCATTTCAAGCCGAATAACTTGTTAAACTTTTC